>NZ_JBICTU010000035.1:0-70611 GCF_043197795.1 Sphaerisporangium sp. NPDC049003 | reverse complement strand
CAACCAGATACGACAAACTCGCAGTCCGCTACCAAGCCGCCATCCACATAACCGCGATCAACGACTGGCTCACCAGGCTTTGAGACAGGCCCTAGCCGCAGCTCACCCCCGTGAAGGTCGGTGTCACGTTTCCGGTCGTGCTCGCGAGGAACCCGGCGGTCGCCGACGCCCCCGGAGCAAGCTGGGCGTTCCAGGAGGCCGCGTGGATCATGCCGCTCGGGCCGCTCTGCATGGACGTCCCGTTCCACGCCTGGGTGATCGTGATCCCCATCGGCATCGTCCACTGGATGTACCAGTTGTTGATCGGGGTGCTACCGGTGTTCTTGATGGTCGCCGAGGCCTGGAACCCGCCCGACCAGGAGTTCGCCAGCGTCACCGTCGCCGTGCACGAGATCGGCGGCGGGGTGGAGGGCGGCGGCGAGCTCGGAGGAGGCGAGCCGGGCGGGGGCGAGCTCGGCGGCGGTGTCGAGGTGCCGCTGAAGATCACGTCGGAGCAGCCGTAGAAGGTCTCCTGGCTGTCCGACCGGTACCACACCGAGTAGATGACGTGGCGACCCGACTTGTTCGGCAGCCTGCCCGAGAAGCGGTAGGCGCCGTTGGTCACCGCGGGCTCGGGGTCGGCCGTCAGGAACGGCTGCTCTTCCATATCGGCCCAGGTCAGCGGTTGCGTGGGGTTGTAGGTGTCCTTGGTGATGTAGAGCTTGAACCCGCCGGGGTGGGGCACCCAGGCTCCGTAGACGAAGTCGTACATGGCGCCCGCCTGCAGCACGGTCGCGGGCCAGTCGGCCCTGGCCGCGTCGTAGGCCGCGTACTTCGCGAACCCGCCGCTGCAGAGCTGGCCGTCGGGGATGAAGCCCCGGGTACGGCCGGCGCCGTCCGAGCGGAGCACCCCGTACCAGTCGTAGAGCGGCTGGGTGCCGCCGACGGCCACGGCCTGCGCGCAGGCGGGGTTCTTCGGCTTGATCTCGTTGCTGGAGGTGAGCCCGTCGGTGTAACAGGCGTAGGTCCTGCTCGCGGGGGCCTGCATGGTTCCGTGCGCGTCGGCCGAGTGTTGTAACGACAGCGTCGCCAGCCCGGCGACCACGACCGCGAGCGCGGTCATGATCGCCACTTTTGCCTTGGTTCTCACAGTGCTTCCTCTTCACGTTGCGGATGCCGCCGCGAGGGACGGCGATCGATGCGAGCGCGATCGTGCCGTGTCCTTTCCGGGCATCAGAGGACGCGTGCGAGCAGCCAGGACAAGTCGTGAGATGTCTTGGAAGAGGCGACGGCGAACGGCGCCAGGGCGCACTCGTACGCCTCCTGGTCGGCCACCCGGAAAAGATCATCGGACGTGGCCACCGGCATCCGCGTACCGCGATTGAAACACGCGACGGCCCCACCGGCAAGGGCGATCGGCCCGGCGGGGCGGCCTCCCCGCGACGGGTGTGGTCCTACCGGTCGCCGTCCCGATTCCCCGGAGGCGGGCCATAGGGACCGCCACCCCGGCCGCCCGGCGGAGGACCGTACGGATCGCCCTGTGGCGGGCCGTACGGATCGCTGTTCGGATTGCCCTGTGGCGGGCCATACGGGTTGCCGTTCGGATTGCCCTGTGGCGGGCCGTACGGGTTGCCGTACGGGTTGCCCTGTGGCGGGCCATACGGATTGCCGTACGGGTTGCCGTACGGGTTGCCCTGGGGCGGGCCGTACGGGCCGGCGCCCTGGGTGCCCGGAGGCGGCGGGGAAGAGGGCGGGGCGGGGGGCCGGGGGTCGGCCCGCCGGCCGTCCGGCTGGTAGGGGTCGCGGGGCAGCCCGTCCTGCGGAGGGTACGGCGAGGCGGAGTGCCGTGTGTCGTGGCCCGGCGCGTATCCCGGCGGGGCCATCCCCCGGGCGATCGTGGCCTGGTGCCGCTCGGGGACAGGGAACGCCGCCTTGGCCGCGCTCATGCAAGCCAGAAGGGCTTCCCTGTGGGTCTCGAAGGTGTCCCTGTCGATCACGCCGCGGACCCCGCGCTCGTGGAGCAGGCCCAGTTCGGTGGCGGTGACCTGGTAGTCGCGCATGGCGTGCAGACCCGCGGGACCGCCGTAGGCCTTCGCCCACTGGCGGGCCTGCCGGCGCCCCTGAAGCGACGAGAGCATGTAGATGTCGACGTCGGTGACCAGCCCGAGCCCGCCGTACGGCGGCAGGTAGCGCTGGATGAGGCCCACGATGCGCTGGCGGTCCTTGACGATCACGCTCAGCTCGACGAAGAAAAGGATCATCAGCAGCAAGTACGCCAGCGCCAGGCCCTGGAAGCCGCCGTAGGAGGTGAAGCCGTTCCAGATGCCGTGCAGGATGATCGCGCCGATCCAGCCGAGGACCACCACCCAGCCCCGCACGGGGCCCCGGCTCTGGGCGGCGTACGCCACGGCGATGCCGATCATGGAGGTGAACAGCGGATGGGCGAACGGCGACAGGATCCCGCGGAGCACCACCGTCACGGCCAGGCCCTGAACGCCGTGCTGGTCCTGCGCCATGATGTAGTAGCTGACGTTCTCGCTCATGGCGAAGCCCAGGCCGACCATGCTGGCGTAGATGATGCCGTCGGTCAGGCCGTCGAGCTCCTGGCGCCGCCAGCGCAGCAGGCCGAGGAGCACCAGGCCCTTCATCGTCTCCTCGACCACGGGCGCCACGAACGTCGCCACCAGGTTGCGGGCGGTGGCCGCGTCCTGCGTCGCGATGGTGACGTACCGGAGGTTCAGGCTGTTGAGGATGCCGGCCACCAGCACCGCGATGCCCGCGCCCCACATGAACGCGAAGGCCAGGTCCTTGCGCGGCTCGGGCTCCATGCGGTCGAGCGCCAGCACCCCGGCCAGCAGCAGCGGCACCGGGGCGAGCGCGAGCGTGAGCGCGATGAAGAACTGGACGGGGTCCCCGTTGAAGATGTCGAAGGAGAACGACACCAGCGCGCAGATCCCGGCCACGACGAGCCCGATGATCAGTCCGACGGACGGGCGCTCCTTGAGCACCCAGCGGGGATCAAGGTTCGTCATGTTCGCGAGCGTAATCGACCGGGCACGAGGTGTCCCCCTCGCCCCCACCACACCCGTACCGCTTGCGCGCCGTGATCACCGCACCACCCCACCGGCCGCCTATCGGGCATACAGATCTTCCCCCGGAACAACACTGCCACACCTCATCTTCCGCTGGAACCCCGTGCCCTTCTCCCCGGCGCAGCACGGGCCGCCCCGATAGGATGACCTGCCCAAACGCGGGTGGGAGGAGGGTCTGGGCCACATGCGCGTGGTACGCGAGATGCGTGAGCCGGACATCGAGGCCGTGTCATCGGTGCGCGTCGCCGGGTGGAGGACCGCCTACGCCGGCATCCTGCCGCAGTCCTACCTCGACGGGCTCTCGGTGGAGCAGGACGCCCGGGGCCGCAGGAAGAGGTTCGCCCGCGCCGACGGCACCACGCTCGACCTCGTCGCCGAGGACGCGGGCGCCGTGGTGGGCTGGCTGGCCATGGGCCCGTGCCGCGACGCCGACGCCCGGCCGGGCGACGGCGAGATCTACGCCCTCTACGTACGGCCCGACGTCATCGGCACGGGCGCCGGGCGCACCCTCGCCCGCGCGGCCCTGCGGGCGGCCGGGGAGCGTTCGTACCGGCGGCTGCTGCTGTGGGTCCTTGAGGCCAACGCCCGGGCGCGGCGCTTCTACGGCTCCGCCGGGTTCGTCCCCGACGGCACCCGATCGCTGTGGGAGGTCGCCGGCGCCTCGGTCCCCGAGATCCGCTACCACCGCGACGTCCCTGAGATCCGCTGACGAGGTGACGCCCGCGGACCGGCACGGCCTGTCGAGGGGGAACGAGGACCGGGTCGCCATCGCGGCCTTGTCCGATAAGCGGGTTCCACTGAATACCTGCCCGCAAGCACTGGGCTTCGGCGTGTTTTCTTTGTGACCATCGCAGGGAAAGATGTGCCTACGTCCGCGCCATTCGCTTGACTAAAAGTATAAGTGAGAACATGCACGTGATCACTATTGAGGAGCCGGGTGTCCCGCCGCGGACGGCGGCGTTCGCCGGGAAGTTCCTGTGACCCCCCGCGAGCCCGCCCGGAGCGCCGCTCGGAAGCCACCCGAGGCCGGCGAGAACGGCTCGGAGACGCCGCCCGAGGCCGCGCGGGACGTCACGGGGACTCCGAGCGAGCCCGGCGGGGACGGTCGCGCGATCACGCGCCGGGCCGTACGGGTGCTGAGCGCGAACTGGGACGGCGACCACACCGTCCCGTCACGCCGGCTCTACCCCCACCAGTGGAGCTGGGACTCCGCCTTCATCACGATCGGCAACGCGCACTGGTCGCCGGGCAGGGCCAGATCCGAGCTGGTGACCCTGTTCGGGGCGCAGTGGCGGGACGGCAGGGTCCCGCACATCGTGTTCAACCCGGAGGTGCCCGAGGGCTCGTACTTCCCCGGTCCCGCCTTCTGGGACGTGCGCGCCCCCTGCGGCGCCGCCACCTCCGGCATCGTGCAGCCGCCCGTGCACGCGATGGCCGCCTGGCAGGTGCACGCGGCCGACCCCGACCCGGACTTCCTGCGCGGGATCTACCCGCGCCTGGTCGCCCAGCAGGAGTTCCTGCGCGGGGCGCGCAGCTCGCCCGAGGGGTTGCTGTCGATCGTGCACCCGTGGGAGTCGGGCATGGACAACAGCCCGGCGTGGGACGCTCCGCTGGCCTCGGTGGTCGCCGGCCCGGTCGCCGTCGAGCGGCGTGACCTCGCGCACGTCAGCGCCGAGGAGCGGCCCACCGACCACGACTACGAGCGCTACACCGCGCTGGCCCGCGCCTACCGGGACGCCGGCTACCAGGGCCTCGGCGCGTTCGCCGTGGAGGACCCGCTGTTCAACGCCGCGTACGGCTCGGCGGAGGCGGCCCTGGCGAAGATCGCGACCGCCTGCGGCCTGGACCCGCGCCCGCACCGCCAGGAGGCGGCGAGGATCACCGTCGCGATGATCGAGCACCTCTACGACGACGGCCTCTTCCACGCCCGCGACGCGCTGACCGGGCGCCTGCTCCGCTCGGGCAGCGCCGCCGGGCTGACCCCGCTGATCCTTCCCGGACTGCCCTCCGGGATCGCGGGCGCGCTGATCGGCACCGCGGTCGACCGCTTCGGGATCGAGCGCGGGACGCTGCCCAGCCTCGCGCCGGACGCGCCGGAGTTCGACCCCGCCCGCTACTGGCGCGGGCCGAGCTGGATCAACCTCACGTGGCTGGTCTGGCGGGGCCTGCGGCACCGCAGGCCCGACCTCGCGGCACTGCTCGCCGGCGGCATGGTCCGGGCGGTGACCCGGTCGGGATTTCGCGAGTACTTCGACCCCTCCACCCTCGAAGGGCACGGGTGCGACGACTTCGGCTGGTCGGCCGCGCTGGTCGTCGACGTCCTGGCGCGGCGCCGCCTCGCGAGCGTGGCGGCTACTGTGTGGCAGGGGGCCTCGGCCTCGCGAGAATCCGGTCAGCGATCCCGGTAATTGTTACATCGGGGAAACATGAGAGTGCTTCTGCGTGACGTGCGGCGACATTTCCAGGACCGATAATGCCGATACGGGTTATGGAAGTGACGAAGCGGCATACGCCTCTCCTGGGGCTCGCCGAACAATGACGTTCGGATCGCTCTGTCTGGGCGGTTCGCCGCCGTCATGACATGAGAACGGGCCAGGCTGAATGGAAAATCCTTCTTCTCGATCGCCGCGGGTGCCGGCTCCCGTGAGGGACTGGTCGCGCTCGCACACCAGCTCCGCGGCCGACTGGCCGCCGGAGGCGCTCCTGCGGGCCAAGGGGGCGGCCACGGTGAGCGTCGTACTGCCTGCGCGTGACGAGGAGCAGACGGTCGGCGGCATCGTCTCGGCCATCCGCCGGGACCTCGTCGAGGCGGTCCCGCTCGTGGACGAGATCCTCGTGGTCGACTCACGGTCCACCGACGCCACCGCCGCCCTCGCCTCGGCGGCGGGCGCGCGGGTGGTGCGCCAGGACGACGTGCTGCCCGGCCTGCCGCCGCTGTCCGGCAAGGGAGAGGCGCTCTGGAAGGGGCTGGCGGCCTCGACCGGCGACATCGTCGTGTTCGCCGACTCCGACCTGCGCAACTTCGGCTCGCACTTCATCTCCGGGCTGCTCGGCCCCCTGCTCACGCGGCCGGAGATCGCCTTCGTGAAGGGCGCCTACGAGCGTCCCCTGACCGGGTCTGACGGGGTGGCGCGGCGCGGCGCGGGCGGCCGGGTCACCGAGCTGGTCGCGAGGCCGATGCTCAACCTCTACTGGCCGGAGCTGGCCGGGTTCGTGCAGCCGCTCGGCGGGGAGTACGCGGCGAGGCGCGAGGTCCTCGAACAGGTGCCGTTCGTCACCGAGTACGGCGTGGAGTTCGGCCTCCTCGTCGACCTGCTGGAACGCGTCGGGCTCGACGCGATGGCCCAGGTGGACCTCGGCTGCCGCGAGCACAGCCACCAGTCGACGGCCGCGCTCGGCCGGATGGCCGGGCAGATCATGCTGACCGCCTGGTCGCGCCTGGAGCGGCAGGGCCGCATCGTGGCCTCGGAGGCGCCCGCGACGAACCTGCTCCAGTTCGGCCTCGACGGGGAGGCGACCCTCAGCGACGTCAGCGTCGCCGAGCGCCCGCCGCTGGCCACCGTGGCGCCGGTGACGAACGCGCCGAGGGTGTCGAAGACCGCGTCCTAGCGGCGGCCCCGGTCGACGCCGGTGGCGACGGTGCGGAGGAACGGATCTGCCGGACCCTGCCGCGCCGCGGTCAGCGCCGGGTCCAGAAGTCGTCCGGGTGGGATCCGGGCCGGAAACCGCAGGACTCGGCCATCGCGGTCGCCTCGGCGAAGCCACGGGCCAGCGCCAGGGGTTCGTGCGCGTCGCTGGCGAAGGTGACGGCCCGGCCGCCTTCCTGGAACCACCAGCGCACGACCAGCGGATCCAGGGGCACCCTGGTGTTGATCTCCAGTGCCCTGCCGGAACCCGCGAGGGCCCGGAGCACCTCGCGGTAGTCGTCCTCGAACGCGGCGGGATCGTAGGGCCCGGCGCCGGCCGGCCAGTACCGGATCGGGTAGTCGATGTGGGCGAGGACCTCGAAGTCGCCGAACCCGTCGATCATGCGCCGCGCCTCGGCCAGATAGTCGCGTACGAGCGCGGCGGCCGGCCGGTCGGGGTAGAGGTCGAGGATCTCGGCGAACCCTCCGTCGATCGCCAGGGAGTGCACGGAGCCGAGCACGCGGTCGAACCGCCCCCTCGTGAGGAGCTCACCGACCCGGTGGCCGTGCCGGTGAGGTTCGCTCAGCTCCACCCCCGACAGGATGCGCAGGCCCTTGAAGCGGTCGCGGCACCGCTCCAGGGACTCCTGATAGCCGTCGAGGTCGAACTCGGGAGCCGTGAGCACCAGATCGCTCACCAGCACCTGCCACCCGTCGGGGATCGGGGTGTCCTCCCGCAGGATCCAGGAGGTGAAGTCGGCGTGCTCGGTGAACGCCACGGACGGCAGCCCGATCTCCACGGCCCGCTCACAGGTCCGCTCCATCGAGCCCGCCAACGCGTCCCACGACCATTCGCTGTGCACGTGGCTGTCCGGTGGAAGCGGGTGCGCCTCAGCCGATGGACTCACAGGGACCGCCTTACTTCCGGGGACATGGGACAGGTGCCAAGTAGATGTACTCACAGGAACGGCACCGTTGGAAGGGCCCCGGGATCACACGCGACCGCCGGGCGCGTAGGTTCTCGCGTGACCGCACCTGGAAGGCGAGCTGCGCCGACCTCCACCGCCGGGCGGTTTGTCTGGTTGTGGCTGGTTTGTTATCAATGGGGGTTGAGGGGTGGATCGCACGTCTGTACAGTGATCAAACAAAATGTTTGGTCACGAAGATCGGGATGTTCGATGTCGCCTGAGCCCGCGGCTCGCAACGTGGCCGTGGGCACTCCTGAGGCGGACACCGTGCGCCTCGGGGCGCGCATCAGGGCGTACCGCGCCATGCGCCAGATGACGCTGCGCGACCTCGCCGGCCAGGCGGGCGCCAGTCCCGGTTTCATCAGCCAGCTGGAGCGCGGGCGCGCCAGCGCCAGCATCGGGATGCTGCGGCGGATCTCCGGCGCCCTCGGCCTCACGGTGGCCGAGCTGTTCAGCGAGGACGAGGTGGTCGGGCACCGGCTTGTCCGCCGGTCCGACCGGCCCGAGCTGCCGACGGGGCCCGGCACCCGCAAGTACCTGATCTCGCAGCGGCCCCTCCAGAACCTGGAGATCTACAGCGGCGAGTTCGACCCCGGGGCCTCCACCGGGGACGAGGCCTACACCCACGGTGACTCCCAGGAGATCCTCCTGGTGCTGCGCGGCCGCGCCGTCCTGCGGATCGGCCCGCCGGAGTCGCCGATCTCCTACGAACTGGGTCCCGGGGACAGCATCGAGTACCGGACCTCGACCCCGCACCGCGTCCTCAACGAGGGCGCGGAGCCGCTTGAGGTGCTCTGGATGATCGGCCCGCCGACGCCCTCGTAGCCGGGCTCCCCGGTACGAAAGCGGACGCGTCGGCGACCCAAGCACGTCCACCCGGCGATTCTGATGTGAAGGCGGTTCCCATGACGGTGCGCGGTGGGGTCGCCGGCAACCACAGCACCTTGGTCATGGAGTTGATATGAGCGGCAACGGATTGAACGGCACCCCCCTGACGGACGACTTCGCCAACGGCGGGGTGTCGTTCTGGTACCGGCAGATAGGCGTCCCCCGGCGCCGTGCCGCGCTTCCGGGGTCGCGCGAGTACGACGTGGCGATCGTGGGCGGCGGCTACACCGGCATGTGGACCGCGTACTACCTCAAGAAGGCCCAGCCCGGCCTGCGGATCGCGATCCTGGAGCGGGAGTTCGCCGGTTTCGGGGCCTCCGGGCGCAACGGCGGCTGGCTGTCGGCCGAGTTCGCCGGGTCGCGCGAGCGGCACGCGGCGGCACGCGGGCGCCAGGCGATGATCGATCTTCAGCACGCCATGTTCAGCGCGGTGGACGAGGTGATCGAGGTCGCCGCGGCCGAGGGCATCGACGCCGACATCCACAAGGGCGGCCTGCTCCACATCGCGACCAACCCCGCCCAGAACCGCCGCCTGCACGCCGAGCTGGCCGACCTGCGCACGTGGGGCTTCGCCGAGCACGACATGCGGCTGCTCACCCGAAAGGAGCGGGAGGACCGCATCCGCGTCGCAGGGACGATCTCGGCGACCTACAGCCCGCACTGCGCCCGCATCCAGCCCGCCAAGCTCGCGGTCGGCCTCGCCCGTGTCGTCACCGGCCTCGGCGTCGACCTCTTCGAGGGCACCACGGTCACCGAGATCCGCCCCCGGACCGCTGAGGGCAAGGCGGCGGCCGTCACCGACCGGGGCACGGTCACCGCCGAGTACGTCATCCGCGCCACCGAGGGCTTCACCGCGAGCATCCGGGGCCAGCACCGTCAGTGGCTGCCCATGAACAGCTCGATGATCGTCACCGAGCCCCTCCCCGACGAGGTGTGGGAGCGGATCGGCTGGCGGGACTACGAGCTGCTCGGGGACGAGGCGCACGCGTACTGCTACGCGCAGAGGACCGCGGACGGGCGCATCGCCATCGGCGGGCGCGGCGTGCCGTACCGGTTCGGCTCGCGCACCGACGTGCGCGGCGCCACCCAGCCGCAGACCGTGGCCGCGCTGCGGAAGATCCTCACCTCGCTGTTCCCGGCCACCGCCGGGGTCAGGATCCAGCACTCGTGGTGCGGGGTGCTCGGCGTTCCCCGGGACTGGTGCTCCACCGTCCACCTGGACCACACCACCGGCCTCGGCTGGGCCGGCGGGTACGTCGGGAGCGGGGTCACCACGACCAACCTGGCGGGCCGCACGCTCCGCGATCTCGTGCTGCGGCAGGACACCGAGCTCACCGCCCTGCCGTGGGTCGGCCGCCAGGTGCGCCAGTGGGAGCCGGAGCCGCTGCGCTGGATCGGCGTGCAGGCGATCTACGCGCTGTTCCGCAGCGCGGACCGCCACGAGACGGCCCAGATGGGCCGCACCTCCGCCTACGCCCGCCTGGCGAACCTCATCTCCGGCCGCTGACCGGCGCTGCCGCCCCGCCCGCTCACCGAGCGGGCGGGGGATCGGTCTGCCGCAGGAGCCCACATCGGCCGATGTACGGGCGCGCGGGGGACGCAAGGCGGCGCCTCAGAGCAGGGAGTCGACCGCCACGGCCAGGAAGAGCAGGGCCAGGTAGGCGTTGGACCAGTGGAAGAAGCGCATGGGACGCAGGGCGACGCCCGTCTTGCCGGCGTTGACGCGGGCCAGCAGGCGGTAGACCTCCCACAGGCACATGACCCCGAGGGCGGCGGCCACGGCCGCGTAGAACGGCGTGGTGCCGGCGACCGGCCAGAGCAGCAGGGAGCAGATCACGGTCGCCCAGGTGTAGGCGATGCTCTCCTGGACGACCCGGCGCTCGCCGGCGACCACGGGCAGCATCGGGACCTTGGCGGCGGCGTAGTCCTCGCGGTAGCGCATGGCGAGGGTCCAGGTGTGCGGGGGCGTCCAGAAGAAGACCACGCCGAACAGGACCAGCGGCGCCCAGTCGACCCGCCCGGTGATGCCCGCCCACCCGATCAGCACGGGCATGCACCCCGCGATGCCGCCCCAGACGACGTTCTGCGAGGTCCGGCGCTTGAGCAGCATCGAGTAGACGAAGACGTAGAACAGGATCGCGGCCAGCGAGAGGCCCGCGGCCACCCAGTTCACGGTCAGGCCGAGCCCGAGGGTCGACAGGACGCCGAGCACGACGCCGAAGATCAGCGCGTTCCCCGGCGAGACCTCGGCCATGGCCAGCGGGCGGCGGCGGGTGCGCCGCATGGTGGCGTCGATGTCCCGGTCGATGTAACAGTTGAGGGCGTTGGCGCTGCCCGCCGACAGCGTGCCGAAGACCAGGGTGGCGACCGCCGTCCACAGGGGCGGAAGACCCCGGGCGGCGAGGAACATGACCGGGAGGGTCGTGATCAGGAGCAGCTCGATGATCCGCGGCTTGGTCAGCGCGACGTACGCCCGCACGGTGGCGAGCGGTGATCGGCGCTCACCTGCGAGCGGGACCGTCGATTGCTTGGTCGTCAGCACCGTCAAGGCGCTTCCAGCGGGTGCGGGGTCAACGCGTAACCTCTGATTGGAACGGATCCGTGAATGCGGGCATGAGCCAGCGCTGAGGACTCACTGTAGTGCGGGGGGTCGCCGGTCCCGGCATCGGGGGCGAATGCCGCGTGAGCGGGTGCCCCTGACCGGGTGTCGATCAGCCCTGGTGAGCGGCTCATCCGACACCCTGTGAGATGGGTCGCGGTCTGTGGCGCGGATCGCGTTCCAGACGGATCGCGGGGGGCAGGGTTCTAACGACGCGGGCGCCACTTTCCCCGGTCACCTGTTAGACGCACTATGCATCTACGGTGAGGGGATCGACCCGTTAAGGTCCGGTGTGGGGAGCAATACCAGACCGGGCGAGCCAAGCCGGCGCCATTAACCAATAGGAGATCGAGCAGTTGAGCAGCGAACTGGTGCCAGACCTTGAGTGGAGCGACCTCGATCGGCGCGCGGTCGACGTCGTACGCGCCCTCGCCATGGACGCGGTGGAGAAGGCGGGCTCGGGCCACCCCGGCACCGCGATGAGCCTGGCGCCCGCGGCGTACCTGCTGTTCCAGCGGGTCCTGCGGCATGACCCCTCCGATCCGGCCTGGACCGGCCGTGACCGTTTCGTCCTTTCCGCCGGGCACTCCAGCCTCACCCTCTACATCCAGTTGTTCCTGTCCGGGTACGGCCTGACGCTGAACGACATCGAGTCGCTGCGGCAGTGGGGCAGCCTGACCCCGGCTCATCCCGAGCACGGCCACACGATCGGCGTCGAGACCACCACCGGCCCGCTCGGCCAGGGCATCGGCAACGCGGTCGGCATGGCCATGGCCCAGCGGCGCGAGCGGGGCCTGTTCGACCCCGACGCCGATCAGGGCGCCAGCCCGTTCGACCACCAGATCTGGGTCATCGCCTCCGACGGCGACATCGAGGAGGGCATCAGCCACGAGGTGAGCGCCATCGCGGGCCACCAGAAGCTGGGCAACCTCAACGTCATCTACGACTCCAACCACATCTCGATCGAGGACGACACCGCCATCGCGCTGTCGGAGGACGTCGCCGCGCGGTACGAGGCCTACGGCTGGCACGTGATCAGCGTCGACTGGACCGAGACCGGCGAGTACGTCGAGAACGTGCAGGAGCTCTACCGCGCCTACCGGGCCGCGGTGGAGGAGACCGAGCGGCCGACGCTGATCAAGCTCCGCACGATCATCGGCTGGCCCGCGCCGAACAAGAAGAACACCGGCAAGATCCACGGCTCGGCCCTGGGCGCCGACGAGGTGGCCGCCACCAAGGAGGTCCTCGGCCTCGACCCGGCCAAGAGCTTCGACGTGCCCGAGGAGGTCCTCGGCCACGCCCGCGAGGTCGTGGGGCGCGGTCGCGCCCTGCGCGCCGAGTGGAACGAGCGGTTCGAGGAGTGGCGCGCCGCCAACCCCGACCGGGTCGCCCTGTTCGACCGCATGAGCGCGCGCAAGCTCCCCGCCGGCTGGGACGAGGCCCTGCCGTCCTTCAAGGCCGGCACGTCGGTCGCGACCCGCAAGGCCTCGGGCGAGGTGCTGAACGCGCTGGCGCCGGTGCTGCCGGAGCTGTGGGGCGGCTCCGCCGACCTGGCCGAGTCGAACAACACTACGATGGAGGGCGAGCCGTCCTTCATCCCCGAGGAGCACCAGACCAAGGCGTTCCCGGGCAACCGGTACGGCCGCACGCTGCACTTCGGCATCCGCGAGCACGGTATGGGCTCGATCCTCAACGGCATCGCCCTGCACGACGGCACGCGCCCGTACGGCGGCACGTTCCTGGTCTTCAGCGACTACATGCGCCCCGCCGTGCGCCTGGCGGCCCTGATGGGCCTGCCGGTCACCTACGTGTGGACGCACGACTCCATCGGCCTCGGCGAGGACGGCCCGACGCACCAGCCGGTCGAGCACCTCTGGGCGCTGCGCGCGATCCCCGGCCTCGACGTCGTGCGCCCCGCCGACGCCAACGAGACCTCGGCCGCGTGGAAGACCATCCTGGAGCACACCGACCGCCCGGCGGCGCTGGCGCTGACCCGGCAGAACGTCCCGGTGTTCGAGGGCACGGCCGACTTCGAAAAGGTCGCCAAGGGCGCCTACATCCTTGAGGAGGCCTCCAACGGACAGCCGGAGGTGATCCTCATCGGCACCGGCAGCGAGGTCGAGCTCGCCGTCGGGGCGCGCAAGCTGCTGGAGGACGAGGGCATCCCGGCCCGCGTGGTCTCCATGCCGTGCGTCGAGTGGTTCAACGCCCAGGACGACGCCTACAAGCAGATGATCCTTCCTCCGGCGGTCCGCGCCCGCGTGGCCGTGGAAGCGGGAATCGCCCTGGGCTGGCTGCAGTTCGTAGGTGAGGAGGGCGAGGTCGTGAGCCTTGAGCACTTCGGCGCCTCCGCGCCTTACAAGACGCTGTACGAGCAGTTCGGCCTGACCGCCGAGCGTGTGGCCGCCGCGGCCAAGGGCAGCCTCGCCAAGACCGGGGCCGACAAGGGCCAGACGACCGGAAACTAGGGGACCTTACTCATGAGCGAAAACCTGAAGCGCCTGAGCGACCAGGGCGTGTCGATCTGGCTCGACGACATCAGCCGCGAGCGCCTGCGCACCGGGAACCTCGAATCCCTGATCCGCGGCAAGTACGTCGTGGGCGTCACCTCCAACCCGACGATCTTCGCCTCCGCCCTGTCCAAGGGCGACGCCTACGACGCGCAGCTGCGCGACCTCTCGGCCCGCGGCGTGGACGTGGGCGAGGCGGTCAGGGCGATCACGACCTTCGACATCCGCTGGGCCGCCGACGTGCTGCGCCCGGTGTTCGACGCCACCGGCGGCGTCGACGGCCGCGTGTCCATCGAGGTGGACCCGCGCCTGGCCAACGACAGCGCCGAGAAGACCGTCGCCGAGGCCAGGGCGCTGTGGTGGCTGGTCGACCGGCCCAACGTGTTCATCAAGATCCCGGCGACCCTCGACGGGCTGCCCGCGATCACGCAGGCGCTCTCCGAGGGCATCAGCGTCAACGTCACGCTGATCTTCTCGCTGGAGCGCTACCGCGCGGTCATGGACGCCTGGCTTTCCGGCCTGGAGCGCGCGCAGGCCAACGGCCTCGACCTGTCCAAGATCGAGTCCGTGGCGTCGTTCTTCGTCAGCCGGTTCGACACCGAGATCGACAAGCGGCTCGACAAGATCGGCACCCCCGAGGCGCTGGAGCTCAAGGGCAAGGCCGCGGTCGCCAACGCCCGCCTCGCGTTCGCCGCGTACGAAGAGGTCGTCAACACCCCGCGCTGGCAGGCGCTCAAGGGCGCCGGGGCCCGCGCCCAGCGCCCGCTGTGGGCCTCCACCGGGGTCAAGAACCCCGACTACCCCGACACCATGTACGTCGACCAGCTCGTCACGGCGGGCACGGTCAACACGATGCCCGAGAAGACCCTCGACGCGGTCGCCGACCATGGCAACATCAACGGCGACGCCGTCCGGCCCTACTACGAGCAGGCGTGGAACACCATGGCCGCTCTCAAGCAGGCCGGCATCGACTACGACGACGTGGTCAAGGCGCTGGAGGAGGAAGGCGTGGAGAAGTTCGTCGCCTCATGGGACGAGCTGCTCGCGACCCTTGAGACCGAGCTGAAGAAGGCCGGCTGAACGTCGGCGGACGTTGTTGGTTCCCAGGTAAGCCGGCCGGGCCCCAGGCGGCCCGGCCGGACGGTCACCCAGGCCGGCCGACCCGGGCGTGCGCGATGCCCGGCGCGCGGGCGCCCGCCCGCCACGCCCTCGCGAGGAGAAAACTCTAAGGATGGATATGTCCGTAACGTTCGGTGACGAGGCGGTAGCCGCGGAGGCCTCCGAGGCCGTACGGAAACTCGTCGAGGAGGGCGTGCCGCAGGCGCTGTCCAACGGCGACCCCACCCTGTGGGGACCCGAGGCCGAGGCCGAGGCGAGGTCGCGGCTCGGCTGGCTGGACCTCCCCACCAACTCGCGCGAGCTGCTGCCCGAGATCGCCAAGCTGGTCGAGCGCGCCCGCGCCGAGAACCTTGAGCACGTCGTGCTCGCGGGGATGGGCGGGTCCTCGCTGGCCCCCGAGGTCATCTGCGCCACCTCCGACGTGCCGCTGACCGTCCTCGACACCACCGACCCCGGCCAGGTGCGGCGGGCGCTCGCCGACCGGCTCGACCAGACCATCGTGGTGGTGTCCAGCAAGAGCGGCTCCACCATCGAGACCGACAGCCACCGGCGCATCTACGAGCAGGCGTTCCGCGACGCCGGCATCGACCCGGCCGACCGCATCGTCGTGGTCACCGACCCGGGCTCACCGCTGGAGCAGACCGCGATCGAGTCCGGATACACCGTCATCCTGGCCGACCCGACCGTCGGGGGCCGCTACAGCGCGCTCACCGCGTTCGGGCTGGTGCCGAGCGCGCTGGCCGGGGCCGATGTCGCCCGCCTGCTCGACCAGGCCGCCGAGGTGCGCCCGCTGCTCGGCGAGAACGACGGCAACCCCGGCCTAGAGCTGGGCGCGGCGCTCGGCGCCGTCGCCGGGCGCGACAAGCTCGTGCTCGACGACAGCCTCTCGCAGATCAACGGCCTGCCCGACTGGATCGAGCAGCTGGTCGCCGAGTCCACCGGCAAACAGGGCAAGGGCGTCCTTCCCGTCGTCGGCGCCGACCCGACGGACGCCGAGGACGAGATCGTCGCGGGCGTCGACACCGAGGCCGCCATCCAGGTCGACGGGCCGCTCGGCGCGCAGTTCCTGGTGTGGGAGTACGCCACGGCGATCGCCGGGCGGCTGCTCGGCATCAACCCCTTCGACCAGCCGAACGTGGCCGAGTCCAAGGAGAACACCGCCCGCATCCTGCGGGAGGCCGGCGACGGCCCGCTGCCGACCGGCACCCCGGCGCTGGTCGACGGCCCGGTGGAGGTCTACGGCGAGCTGCCCGAGCACGTCAAGGACCTCTCCGGCGTGCTGACCGCGCTGCTGGAGGACATTCCCGACCGCGGGTACCTCGCGATCATGGCGTTCCTCGACCGCGAGGCCGCGTTCGACGTCCCGGTCCCGCAGGACGCCTCGTTCGAGGCGATCACCGACATCTGGGCCGCGCACGACCCCGCCAGCCTCCAGGTGCTGCTGTCGATCAGGACGGACCGGCCGGTCACCTTCGGCTGGGGACCCCGCTTCCTGCACTCGACCGGGCAGTACCACAAGGGCGGGCCGCAGAACGGCGTGTTCCTGCAGATCACGGGCGCGGTCGAGAACGACCTCGAAGTGCCCGGCAAGCCGTACACCCTCGGAAGGCTGGAGCTCGCCCAGGCGCTCGGCGACCTGGACGCGCTGAGCAAGCGCGGGCGGCCGACCGTACGCCTGCACCTGACCGATCGCGAGGCCGGTGTCAGGCACCTGCTCTCCGCCGCACGGGAGGTTTGATGAACGACAGCGAGCAGCCGGGCTCGGCCGGCGAGAACCCGGCGGCGCCCGGCGGCACGGCGGGTTCGCCCGTTCCGGCGGGCGGCCCGGCCGTGCCGTCCCCCCGCGAGGTCGAGCTCGCGGTCCACGCCGGAGGTCAGCCCGAGAAGGTCTCCCCCGACGACTCGCTCGCCGCCGCCCAGGCGGTCGCGAGCACCGCGACCACGATGGAAGTGATGGAGGAGAACCCGCTGCGCGACCCCCGCGACAAGCGGCTTCCGAGAGTGGCCGGCCCGTGCGTGCTGGTCATCTTCGGCGTGACCGGCGACCTCGCCAGGCGCAAGCTCCTTCCCGCGATCTACGACCTGGGCAACCGGGGGCTCCTGCCCCCCGGCTTCTCGCTGGTCGGGTTCGCCCGTCGCGACTGGGCGCACCAGGACTTCGCGAAGATCACTCATGACGCCGTCAAGGAGCACGCCCGCACTCCCTTCCGGGAGGAGGTCTGGAAGCAGATCTGCGAGGGCCTCCACTTCGTCCCCGGCTCCTTCGACGACGACGGCGCCTTCGACGCGCTGATCATGGCGCTCAAGGAGATCGACGAGACCCGGGGGACGGGCGGCAACTACGCCTTCTACCTCTCGACCCCGCCGAAGGCCTTCCCGGTCATCGTCGAGCAGCTCAAGCGCACCGGGCTCACCAAGCCGCCGGAGGGCTCCTGGCGCCGCGTGGTGATCGAGAAGCCGTTCGGGCACGACCTCAAGAGCGCGCGCGAGCTCAACCGCGTCGTCGACTCGGCCTTCAAGCCCGACTCGGTGTTCCGCATCGACCACTACCTGGGCAAGGAGACCGTCCAGAACATCCTGGCCCTGCGGTTCGCCAACACCCTGTTCGAGCCGATCTGGAACCGCGGGTACGTCGACCACGTGCAGATCACGATGGCCGAGGACATCGGCGTCGGCGGCCGGGCAGGTTACTACGACGGCATCGGCGCGGCCAGGGACGTGATCCAGAACCACCTGCTCCAGCTCCTGGCGCTCGTCGCGATGGAGGACCCCACGGCCTTCGGCGCGGCGGCGCTGCGCAGGGAGAAGGAGAAGGTCCTTGAGGCCCTCACCCTGCCGGAGGACCTCCGCCTCGCCACCGCCCGCGGCCAGTACACCGCGGGCTGGCAGGGCGGCGTGCCGGTCGAGGGCTTCCTGGAGGAGGACGGCGTCCCGCCGGACTCCAAGACAGAGACCTACGCCGCCATCAAGCTGGAGATCGCCAACCGGCGCTGGGCGGGCGTGCCGTTCTACCTGCGCACGGGCAAGCGGCTCGGGCGGCGGATGACCGAGGTCGCCGTGGTGTTCCAGCGGGCGCCGCACCTGCCGTTCAGCAAGACCGACACCGAGATCCTCGGCCAGAACGCCCTGGTCATCCGCATCCAGCCTGACGAGGGCATCACGGTGCGCTTCGGCTCCAAGGTGCCCGGCACGGCCATGGAGGTCCGGGACGTCAACATGGACTTCGCCTACGGCGAGGCGTTCCTGGAGTCATCCCCGGAGGCCTACGAGCGGCTGCTGCTGGACGTGCTCATCGGCGATCCCCCCCTGTTCCCGCACCAGCGCGAAGTCGAGCTCTCCTGGATGGTCATCGACCCGATCGAGGAGTTCTGGGCCAAGAGCGACGAGCGACCCGAGGGCTACCCCGCCGGCACCGGCGGCCCGAAGGCCGCCGACGAGCTGATGGCCCGCGACGGGCGCACCTGGAGGATGTTGTGACCAGTTTCCTCATGGGGTCGACCACGGCCTCCGACATCTCCTCCCAGCTCACGCGGCTGAGACACCAGGTGGGCGCGCCGGCGGTCGGCATGGTGCTGACCCTTGTGGTGGTCTGCGACGAAAGCCAGCAGTACGACGCGGTGCGCGCGGCCTCCGAGGCCTCCCGCGAGCACCCCTCGCGCATCCTCGCGGTCATCCCGAGGGAGCGCGACGAGGCGACGCGGCTCGACGCCGAGATCCGCGTCGGCGAGCTGACGACCGGCGAGGTCGTCCTGCTGCGCCTGTACGGGGAGCTGAGGGAGCACGCCGACTCTGTGCTCTCGCCGCTGCTGCTGCCCGACATCCCCGTGGTGGTGTGGTGGCCGGGTGACGCCCCCGAGGCCCCGGCGAAGGACCCGGTGGGCGCCTACGGCCAGCGCCGCGTCACCGACGCGCGTTTCGCCCGCGACTCGGTGGCGGCGATCAGGAGCCGCGTCAGCGGGTACACGCCGGGCGACACCGACCTCGCCTGGACCAGGATCACCCCCTGGCGCAGCCTGCTCGCGGCGGCGTTCGACCAGCCGGTCGGGAAGATCCTCGACGGGTACGTCGAGGCCGAGCCCGACCACCCCAGCGCCGCCCTGCTGGCCGTGTGGCTCTCGCAGAAGCTGGAAGCGCCGATCAAGGTGACCGAGTCCAAGGGTCCCGGCCTGACCAAGGTGCGCCTGCGCCTGGACGACGGCGAGGTGGTGGTGGAGCGGCACGACTCCCGCACCGCCACGCTCGTACGGCCCGGCCAGCCCGACCGGCAGGTGGCCCTGGCCCGCCGGCCCACCTCCGACCTGCTGGCCGAGGAGCTGCGGCGCCTCGACCCCGACGAGGTGTACGCGGAGACGATCAGAGGCGTCGCCGATTACGACCTCTCCTGAACCGGCTCCCCCGCGGCCGGCAGCACTGACAGCACTGACACAGCACTGACACAGCACTGACACAGCACACAGCCTGACCCTGGTGGCCCGGCACTCCCCCATTCCCCGAAATCTCGGGACATGGGCGGGTGCCGGGCACCTCCGCTATAGAAGGACGGTTCTTCTCGTGAGTGTTCCCTCGGTTCTCGTCCACCGGGACGCCGACGTGCTGGCCAAGGCCGTCGCCGCACGCCTGATCACCGGACTGGCCGACGCCCAGGCGGCCAAGGGGTCGGCGCACCTGGTGCTGACCGGCGGCGGCATGGGCACCGCCACGCTGGCCGAGGTGGCGGCCACCCCGGCGCGCGACGCGGTCGAGTGGCCGCGCCTGGACATCTGGTGGGGTGACGAGCGCTTCCTGCCCACCGGCGACCCCGAGCGCAACGAGACCGGCGCCCGCGGCGCGCTGCTCGACCACGTCGACGTGGACCCCGACCGGGTGCATCCCATGCTCGGGCCCGACGCGGGGGTCACCGCCGAGGAGTCGGCCGACCGCTACGCCGCCGAGCTCCGCAGGGCCTCGCGGCCCGAGGACCACGGGCCCGTGCCGTCCTTCGACATCCTGATGCTCGGCCTCGGCCCGGACGGGCATGTCGCGTCGCTGTTCCCCGGCATGCCCGCCCTGTACGACGAGCGGCCGGTCGTGGCCGTCCACGGGGCTCCGAAGCCGCCGCCCACCCGGATCTCGATGACGCTGCCCACGATCAGGGCGGCGCGTGAGGTGTGGGTGATCGCGGCGGGCGAGGAGAAGGCGAAGGCCGTGCACCTGGCCCTGCAGGAGTCCGGGCCGATGCAGGTGCCCGCGGCCGGGGCCCGGGGACGGCAGCGCACGCTGTTCCTGCTCGACCGCGCCGCCGCCTCCAAGATCCCTCCCGGCCTCGGTCGCCCCGCGTCCCCGTGATCGGCCCGGTCTCGGCCGCCGTCGGCCCCCCGTGACCTCAGCGGGGCACGGCCAGCGCGTCGATCTCGGCCGTGATCGCGCGCTTGCCGTCGTCGTCCAGGAAGGACGCCTGCACGGCGTTGCGGGCGAGGGTGGCCAGCTCCGCCGGTCCGAGGCCGAACTCCCCGGCCGCGATGCGGTACTCGCGGTCGAGGGTGGTCCCGAACATGGGCGGGTCGTCGCTGTTGAGGGTGACGAACAGGCCCTCCTCCAGCATGCGGGGCATCGGGTGGGAGGCGATGTCCGGCACCTGGCAGGTGCGGACGTTGGAGGTCGGGCACACCTCCAGCGGGATCTGGGTCTCCCGGAGGTGGGCCATGAGCCGGGGGTCGGCCACGCAACTGGTGCCGTGGCCGATGCGCTCGGCGCCGAGCCCCTCGATGACCTCCCAGATGGTCTCGGGCCCGGTCATCTCGCCGCCGTGCGGCACGCTGTGCAGGCCCGCCGCCACGGCCGCCCGGAAAGCGTCCCTGAAGGCGTCGCGATACGCGGGACGCTCCTGCTCGATGCCGGCGAGCCCGAATCCGACCAGGGCCTCGGGCGGCTCGTTCAGCGCGTGGTCGAGCGTCGCCCGGGTGCCTTCCAGCCCGTACTCGCCGGGGATGTCGAAGATGTAGCCGACCCGCACGCCGTGCTCCAGCGCCTGCCGTGCCGCCACGTCCAGGGCCTCGGTTATGGCGCGCCTGGACATGCCCACCCGCTGGTGGGAGTACGGCGTGACCGTCAGCTCGAAGTACCTGACGTTCTGGGCGGCGAGGTCGCGCGCGGCGCCGGTGACGAGGGTGGCGACGTCCTCAGGTTCCCGGACGAGGCCGTTGACGCCCTCGTAGATCTGGGCGAAGTGGGGGAAGTCCCGGAACTCGTAGAAGGCGCGCAGCTCCTCCTCACCGGTGGGCACCGGGCTGCCCGGATACCTCCGGGAGAGTTCCAGGACGGTGGGCACCGACGCGGATCCGATCAGGTGGATGTGGAGTTCGACCTTGGGCAGGGCCGCGATGAACGCTTCGGTGGATGGGGGGATCTCTGTCATACCACTCGACCCTAAGCAGCCCCGCGACCCGCACGAAAGGGATTTATCCGGAATCTAACACGATCCTGTTAGATTCACGTCAGTCAGGGGCGGACGGCGGCCAGGAGCCGGTTGTTCCCGTTCTGCCAGAGCGTTCCGATCTCGGCGAAGCCCGCTCCGCGCAGCGCGGTGACGTGCGTCGAGAGGTTCCCCGACTCGGAGCCGTGGTGCGCGGCGGCGACCCTGCGCTCCCGCTCGGCGTGGAGGCCGGACAGGATCGGGTCCGCGTCGACCGCCGCCCACCACTGGCGCCAGTCCTCGGGCATGCCCTCGGTGAAGCGCCGCCGGGTCGCCCGGTCGTAGATCGCGTGCTCGATCTTCGCCAGCGCCGGTGAGACGTCTTCCACGTCGAGGTGGTCACCGTTGAGGAACAGCCCCCCGGGACGCAGCACGAGGGACAGCTCGGCGAACATCGTGCGGAGCCCGGCTTCGGACAGCCAGTGAAGCGCGGTGGTGCTGACCGCCACGTCCACCGGGCGGTCGAGACGCAGGCCGGAGGCCCATCCGGCCGCACGCAGGTCGAGGTCCTCGAACCGCAGGCCGGACCTTCCGTCGTGGCACGCGCGCCCGAGGGCCAGGAGCAGCGGATCGGCGTCGATCGCGACGACCGTGGCGTCGGGGAGGCGGTCGAGCAGGCGGGCGGCGAGCGAGCCGGGCCCGCAGCCGAGGTCGAGGACCAGCGGGTCGGGCCGTCCGGCGCCGGCCTCCACGGCGTCGATCAGGGCGGTGAACCGCTCCTCCCGGTCGGGCAGGTAGCCCTCCTGCTGGCGGTCCCATCGCGCGATCCAGCCCTGCGCCACCTCACGAGAAAGAGCCGGCATGGAAGCCTCCTTGTAACTGTTGTTTATACTTTGAATAGTGACAAGCCTAGAGGGCGACGCGTAACGGGTCAAGGCACGTTCGACAGTTACTCCCTGCCGCGACCGGCCGTACGTCCCGGCGCCCTACCGCCGTGACCGGCGCTTGTCACGGTCTCTCGTGACCGTCTTGGGCTAGGTTGATGGTCGCGAGTTCCGACGCGAGGATGTAACTGGTCAAAGTGAACTTCAACAGCCACTCCGACGCCGTGGTGGCGGTCGCGGCGTCCCTCATCAACACCCTGACGGCGGGCGAGGCGCGCGGCAGGCCGTACGCCCTCCCCCCCGAGGGTCCCGAGCGGCGCGCGGCGGTCACCGCCGCCCTGCGCGCGGGCAGCCGGCGCGCCCGCGAGGCGACCGACGCCGAGGCGCGCGACCTGGCCGCCGTCGCCACCGAGCTGCGCGTGGTCTTCGCCGCGGTCGAGGCGGGCGACGTCGACACCGCCGCCGAGCAGGTGAACCGCCTGCTCGAACGGTTCCAGGCGCGCCCCCACCTCGATCGGCACGACGGGGAGCCCTGGCACCTGCACTTCCACGGGAAAGGCGAGAGCCGGTCCGACGAGTGGGCCGCGTCGTGCGCCACCGGCCTCGCCATCGTGCTCGGCAGCGAGCTGCATGACCGGCTGGGCGTGTGCACCGCGCCGCACTGCGACCGCGTCTACGTCGACGTCTCGCGCAACGGCACCCGCCGTTTCTGCTCCACCGCCTGCCAGAACCGCGTCAAGACCGCCGCCTTCCGCGCCCGCGCCGGCCGCGAATAGCCTCCCCGAGGGTCTCGCGGACCGCGCCTCGTTTCAAAGCGAGGTAAAGCAATGGTCACGCTAAGTGTTGATCCGAATACAACGGGAACAGAAGGAAAGATCACATCGAACGGCGGCGAGCCGTTCGCCTGGCAGGCGGTCAGGTCTCCGAGAACATGCCCCCCGGAGGCGCGGGCCGTCACGCCGCGAAGCTCCATGGGGGGAAGAAGTGGCTGTACGGAGTCCTCGATCCGTCGCCGTACCGGCGGCGGCGGCATTTCTCGCGGTGGCGCTGCTCGGCGGCTGCGGCGGTCACAAGACCGCCGTCGTGACGCCCGAGAACGCGGTCGCCACCAGCCCGGCCGCCCAAGCGCCGCCGGCCGGCGCCCAGCCGTCGGCGGGCACCGACACCGAGTACAACGCCGAGTGCCCGACGGGAGGCAACGCCAAGCCGTTCGCCAAGACCCGCTTCGCTCTGCACGCGGGCCTCGCTCTCGGGGCCTTCCACCGGTACATCTACAAGCCGCTGCGCAGCGGCGGCTTCAACGCCGGGGCCGAGAAGCGCAAGCGCACCTTCGTGAAGGCGGCCGTGGCGGGCGTCTTCGCCCTGCACGAGCTGAAGGTCGCCAAGGGCTTCGCGGTGGCCAACCCCACGCTGTGCAAGGCCGTGGAGGGCGTCAGCAGCAAGTTCACCAGCCTCACCGACAAGCTCAAGGGCGGCACCGCCACGGAGGCCGACCTGGACACCAGCAAGTCGTCCATGGACGGCCTGCAGAAGGACGCCTCGAAGACCGGCTACGACTTCAAGGAGCAGAACGTCACCGTTCCCGGCGCCGGCTGACGACCCTCCCGTCTCCGTCCACCTGGCATTGGGGTTGTCGCGATGCCGCTCAGTCCGTGATCGTCGCAGGGATGCTACCCGCGAGGTAGGACATAACTGAGCATCGCCGGCCGATCCATGGTGGGGCCGTACGGCAGGAGGAGACACCGCGGATGATCGTCAACGTCACCGTCTGGGGCGAGAACTACCACGAGCCGCGAGAGGAGGACGTGCGCCGGCGCTACCCCGACGGGATCCACGGCGCCATCGCGGCGGGGCTGGCCGAGCACCTGGGAGACCGCGTCAAGGTGCGCACGTCCGTCCTCGGGGACCCCGAGTGCGGCCTGCCGGAGAAGGACCTGTCCGAGACCGACGTGCTGGCCTGGTGGGGGCACATGGCCCATGAGGAGGTGCCGGACGAGGTCGTCGAGCGCGTACGGCAGCGCGTGCTCGGCGGCATGGGCCTGCTGGTGCTGCACTCCGGGCACTACTCGAAGATCTTTCGTGCGCTCATGGGAACCACGTGCACGGTGAACTGGCGCGACGCGGGCGAACGCGAGCTTGTCTGGACGGTGAACCCCGCCCACCCGATCGCCCGCGACGTTCCCCATCCCCTGGTCATCGACCAGGACGAGACCTACGGCGAGCCGTTCGGCATCCCCGAGCCCGACGAGCTGGTGTTCATCAGCTCCTTCAGCGGTGGCGAGGTGTTCCGTAGCGGCTGCTGCTACCGCCGGGGCAACGGCCGCGTCTTCTACTTCAGCCCCGGCGACCAGGGATACCCGGTCTACCACCACCCGGATGTCCGGCGCGTCCTGGCCAACGCGGTGCTGTGGGCCGCACCCGAGAACGGAACCGGCGAACCACTGCGGAACGCGCACATCCCCGCCCCCCGATAGAGGGCTACGACCCGGGGGCCGAGGCTAGGCCGCGAGGAGGCGGTCGTACCGGCCGGCGAACTCCGATGACTCCCCCGCCACCGCCCGCAACGGCGCCAACTCTCGCAGCGTCCGCCGGGACCCGCTCATTTGCGAAAGCAGATTCAACCCCTCGTTCAACGACTCCTGCTTCGCTCCCGAAGCCAGTAGCGCATTGGCCAGACAGGAACGGTAATAGAGCCGGTTCCGGTCGCCTATCGCCGAATCGGCCAGCAAACGCTGGAAGCGGTCGACAGCGCGAACGGGCTTGTCGAGGGTCATCGAGGTCAGCCCCTCGAAATAGGTCAGCGTGGTCTCGCTCACGAAACCGGTCCAGGCCGGATCGTCCTCATGAGTCCCGTGTTCCACCTCTCGCCACGCCGTCGCGATGGCCCTGCGACACGCGATCTGGTCGCCCAGAGTGGCGTGAGCGACGGCCTCGCGTACGGCGAGAAGCGCGTGCACCCGAGGGGTCGCCCACCTGCGAGCGGCCTCCCTTCCCACCGCGACGGAGTGCAGTGCCTCACGCGCCCGACCCGGGTACGTCCGCGCCAGTCGTATGGCCTGCATCGCCAGATATGACGTGACGTTCACGCGAAGCCGCTCGTCACCGGCGTGGCCCGCGTACATGTAGGCCTCGGCGTACAGCTGCCGGGCAAGGTTCTGGTCATCCACGTCGTAGGCGAGCCAACCGGCGCACACGCACAACTCACCGGCCGTTGACAGCAGCCGGCGACCGATCGATTCGGTGAAATCGGCTTCGTCGAGCATTCGCCGTACTCTGGCGAGTAGGTGGAGGGCGGGGGCGAGCAGCATGCCTCCGCCTATTCGCTGGTCATCGGAGTAAAGACGTTGAATCGTGGCGTTGAGATGCTTGATGTGGGGGGCTTCGACCCGGGTCGGAATGGTCACGGGGGCCCATCCGATGCCCGCTGCGAAACCACCTGCGAGAACTCCGTTGAAGTGGCGGCGGTCCATCTCCATATCCTGATTTATGCCCGCAACAGCCGCGTCTGCCACCGGATCACCGGCAATCAGGGGCATGAGAGCGTGGCGCGGCATGCCGACGGCGTCCGCGAAGCGGAGGAGTTCT
Source organism: Sphaerisporangium sp. NPDC049003 (assembly GCF_043197795.1). Lineage (NCBI taxonomy): Bacteria > Bacillati > Actinomycetota > Actinomycetes > Streptosporangiales > Streptosporangiaceae > Sphaerisporangium > Sphaerisporangium sp. NPDC049003. Next base: position 44,970 of record NZ_JBICTU010000035.1, on the reverse strand, counting down.
CGGATGTCGTAGATCGTGTCGCGCTCACCGCTCTCGACGCGGGTGACCGTGCTCTGCGACCAGCCCGTCAGACCGGCGAGATCGAGCTGGCTCAGCCCCATCGCCGCGCGGACGATCGCGACGAAGGCGGCCAGGTCGGCCGAGGCCAGCGCCTCGCGCATCGGCAGGCAGTCCCACAGCCACGCCGGTGTGACGGGCCGCGCGCCACGGGTCGCCCGCAGGCAGGGAGCGCACACCGGGTCGCGGCTGTAGCGGCTCAGCACCGTCCTGCGGCATCCTGGACACAGCCGCTCCCCCATGCGCCCGAGTCCTTTCTCGCGAAGCCCGTCAGGCGCGTCACCGTAGGAGAATCCGACGGCGCTCGCGATGCCAATCTGTCATAACCCGGTGTCATCGATCAATGACGGGGTGGCGTTTCCCGCAAGGCACTCTCACCAGACGCTGACACCCGCCCGCGAAAGGGCGCGGTGCCGGTGGGAGAAGGGATCGGGATGCTTTCCGTTGAGCGCGTGAGCCATGTCTTCGGTGCTCTCCACGATCGAACAGGTGCCCCTGGCCAGGCGTGAGACGGTGAGCACGCTCGCCTCCTGGGGCGTCGACCAGGAGACCGCCTTCACCGCGAGCCTCATCGTGACGGAGCTGGTGACGAACGTCGCCGAGCACGCGGCCTCGGAGTCTCCCACCGCCACGGTCATGCTGGCCGCCGACGCGCGCTGGCTCACGGTGGCCGTCCACGACACCCACCCGCGCCTGCCCCGCGCGCTGGCCACGTCCCACGACGACGGCGGCCGGGGACTAAGAATGGTGATGCTCCTCACCGAGGAGGCGGGAGGACAACACACCGTCGAGCCCACGACCTCAGGCGGCAAACACATCGTCGTCCACCTCCCACGCCCTTCGAGAGCTTGACGGTCGGCAATGTGCGCAGATCTTGGGACGGGCGACGGGTCGGGTGACGGTGGTCCGCCCACCCGTCAAGCGATTGACGGGTGGGCCGGGTGTCGCCCACCCGACGTCGCGCCGCCTCGTGCGGTGACAGGTCGCCCTTGGCAGAAACCCGTTTGACCGACGGAAGGCCGGTCGGGACGATCAAAGGGTGCGTATCCATACAGAGTTCCTGAGATTTTCGCCCGACGACGCGACATCGCTCGCCGATTTCCTGACCGAAGAGGAATGGCCCTATCACTCGGGAACCCAGGACCGGGAGGCGGTCGAGCGCAGGGTCGCCGAGGGCCTATATGACAACGAGGAGACAAGAACGTTCTGGGTGCTCGCCGATGGAGAGCGCGCGGGGCTGGTCAGGTTGCAGGACCTCGACGACGGGGGTCCGATGTTCGACGTGCGGGTACGACAGGCCTGGCGAGGACGGAGCGTCGGCACGCAGGCGGTGGCATGGCTGACCGGTTACCTGTTCACCGAACTGCCCGACATCACCAGGATCGAGGGCACGACCCGTCAGGACAACCACGCGATGCGAGCGGTCTTCCGCAAGAACGGCTACGTGAAGGAGGCGCACTACCGGGACGCGTGGCCGGGCCGAGATGGCAGACCGCACGACTCCATCGGCTATGCGATCCTCCGGCGCGACTGGCTTTCGGGGACTGTCACGCCCCCGGACTGGCACGATGATCAGCGAGACAGTGCGGTGGCAAAGCAGCTTTGAGGACCATCTGGCCGGCGACCGGCACTTCTGCGTGATCACGGACGACGGTTCCGCCACCACCGACCCCCGCGCCGACCCGAAATCCGCACGCCTGCCGGCCGGCCCCTCACCGCGCGACTCAACCACGCCGGGCCGTCCCGGCCTCACCCGGTGAGGGTGCCCTTCGGATGCCTGGGCGTGGCGGGGTTGTTTGCCGCATAGTGGAGGAAGCCGTACCGAGCCGGTCCCCCATGCCAGCGGCCCGGCCGACTTTCACCGGACGCACGCGGAGGCTTCCCGTGTTCGAGCGCTTCACCGATTCCGCCCGTCGTGCCGTGGTCGCCGCCCAGGAAGAGGCCAGGCGGCTCAACCACGACTACATCGGCACCGAGCACGTGCTCCTCGGCCTCCTGGGCGAGGGCAAGGGGCTCGCGGCGACGGTGCTGAAGGGCCACGGCCTCAGCCTGGACGACGTCAGGACGAACGTCGAGGAGATCGTCGGGCCCGGGGAAGGCGCACCCGGGGCGCACATCCCCTTCACCCCGCGCGCCAAGAAGGTCCTCGAACTGTCCCTCCGCGAAGCCCTCCAACTGCACCACAACTACATCAGCACCGAGCACATCCTGCTCGGCCTGGTCCGGGAGGGCGAGGGGGTCGCCGTCCAGGTGCTGTCGCTCCAGGAGGTCGACCTCCAGCAGGTGCGCGAGCAGCTCATCGAGGGAGCGGAGACCCGCAGGGTCCGCCGCCTCGCCAACCCCGCCGATGACACCGTCCTGTTCACCCCCGCGCAGGGCCTGGGCTCGCGCCTGGAGCGCATCCAGGAAAGCCTCGACCGCATAGAGCGCAGGCTCGACGCCATGGGGGTCCCGCCCGCGCCCCCGGCACCGCCGGCCTCTCCCGCCCCGGGCGAGACGGGCGCCGGCGCGAGTACGGGCGAAGCGGACCCCACGTGATCAGGTGAACCGCCGCGATCCCGCGGCCGGGTCGCGGGTCGCCGGCACCAGCGTGCCCGCGGCCATCCGCGCCTCCAGCACACCGGGGTCCTCGGTGTAGGCCAGCGTCGCGCCGAGGGAGAGCAGCAGGCGGCGCATGCGCACGTTGTCCGAGAGCAGGGTCGCCCTGACCTCCGCGAAGCCGAGGTCACAGGCCTCCTGGAGCAGCATGCGGGCCAGCGCGCCCCCGAGGCCCCGCGCCTGCCACCGGTCCTCGACCAGGAACGCCATCTCGGCGATGCCGGGATCCTGGGTGAAGATCAGGTTGGCGAGGGCCACCACCTGGCCGTCGTACCCGGCGACGAGCGAGTGCCCCCGGTCGCGGTCGCAGAGCCGGTCGAACATGCGCGGCGGCAGGGCCGGCATGGAGGTGAAGTAGCGGAACCTCCGGGAGTCGGGAGAGCACCGGTCGTGAAGGTCGCGCACGGCCTCGCGGTAGAGGAGGGTGAGGGGGCGCACCTGCACCTCCACCCCGTCGCTGAGCAGCACCGGGCGCTCCGCCGCCGTGGCCTCGGCCGGAGGCTGCGCCAGCCGTACCAGCGCCGCCGCCCGGGCGGCCTCGGTCAGCGTGAACGAGAGCCCGCTCCTGCGGAGCCGGACGGCGCGGCGCGAGGCGACGGGCACGGTGAGCAGCGTCGGGTCCGGCAGGTCGGACGACATGTCGGCCCCGTACACCCAGCGGGCGTCGTCGGCCCGCAGCAGGTCGGCCAGCACCTCGGGCAGGCGCCAGGGCGCGGCCCGCAGGCGGGAGGCGAGCAGCAGGACGCGGGTGGGCTCGTCGGTCAGCTCGTGGGCGGTGGCGGGCACGACCTGCACGCGCCGGCCGCCCGCCGCCTCCAGGGCCTCGCGCACGGTCTCGGCGGACGCCGGGATGTCCGCGACGAACTCGTCCACGGTGCCGTCGGTGTCAGGTTGGACGCTGAGTCCAAGGATGTTGCCGCCCCTGGCCGCGAGCGCGGCGGTGAGGGAGGCCAACCGGCCCGGCCGCTCGTCAACCGTGGTACGAATCCGCAAGAACCCCATCAAAACCCCCTGTTGTCTGGTCACCAGAATGCCGTCGGACTGTTACAAAGCTGCTACACAGGGATGAGCCGGCGGTTTCGTTTACATGCTTTGCTCCTGAACGCGCGCTTTCATACGACGTGTCGTGAATCGCCGTGCTTTCCGGTGGCAGGCTGCGGAGCGGCCGACGGATATAGCAGGATGTGGCGATACGAGCGGTCGCGTTCCCCGCTGCGGAGATCTGGTCGGCTCCGCCCCCGGCCGACGCGCGCCCACGGTGAGCGAACCCTTCGACGGCGAGCGACACCGGCACCACCACCATCACGATCAACAGGTAGGAGGAGGGGTCCCGCACCCCTGCGGGCGCGGGACCCCGGATTCTCGATGACCGATCTGCTCTTCCGCGGCGGACGCGTGTTCACCGGCTCGACACGCCTGCCCGTCGCTCCCCCATATCCCGCTCACCCCGGATCCACCGGCCCGGACGCGTTCGCCGAGGCGGTGCTGGTCAGGGACGGGCGGATCGCCGCCGTGGGCGCCGAGGCCGACGTCGCGGGTCAGGCGCGCCCCGGCCACGAGACGGTGGACCTCGCCGGCAGGCTGCTGACGCCCGGTTTCACCGACGCCCACATCCACCCGGTGCAGGCCGGGCTCGAACGGTCGAAGTGCGAGCTGTCGGAGGTGTTCGGCCTCGCCGCCTACGTCCAGAAGGTCGCGGTGTACGCCAAGGAACACCCGGACAAGAAGTGGATCGACGGCGGCGGCTGGGACATGGCCGCCTTCCCCGGCGGGCTCCCCCACCGCACGCAGCTCGACTTCGTGGACCGGCCCGTCTACCTGATCCAGCGCGACCACCACGCCGCCTGGGTGAACACCCGCGCCCTTTCGATCGCCGGGATCACCGCCGAGACGCCCGACCCCGCCGACGGCCGGATCGAGCGCGACCCCGACGGCACGCCGAGCGGCGTCCTGCACGAGGGCGCCATGGACCTGGTCGGCCTGCTCACCCCCCGGCCGACCGCCGGCGACGTCGACGCGGCCCTGATGGACGCGCAGTCGTACCTGTTCTCCCTGGGCATCACCGGCTGGCAGGACGCGATCGTCGGCTCGTACGCGGGTTCCGACGACTTCTTCCCTGCCTACCTGTCCGCCGCCGGCTCGGGGCGGCTGAGGGCGCGCGTCGTCGGCGCCCTGTGGTGGGACCGGACCAGGGGCGCAGAGCAGATCGAGGAGATGACCGAGCGCCGCTCCCGGACCGGAGGGCGGTTCTCCGCCGGATCGGTGAAGATCATGCAGGACGGCATCGCGGAGAACTTCACCGCCGCCGTCATCGAGCCCTACTGCAACTGCGGCCCCGACCAGCGCGGCCTGTCGTACGTGGACCCGGCCCTGCTCAAGGGCTACGTCGCCGAGCTGGACCGCCTCGGCTTCCAGGTGCACTTCCACGCCATCGGCGAGCGCGCCGTACGGGAGTCCCTGGACGCGCTGGAGGGGACGGCGCCCGGCAACCGGCACCACATCGCCCACCTGCAGATCGTCGAACCCTCCGATGTGCCCCGCTTCGCGCGGCTCGGCGTAACCGCCAACCTCCAGCCGCTGTGGGCGACCCACCACCTGCAGATGGACGAGCTGTGCATCCCCTACCTCGGGGAGGAGCGCTCGTCCTGGCAGTACCCGTTCGCCGACCTCGTGCGTACGGGCGCGCGGCTGTGCGCGGGCAGCGACTGGCCGGTCTCCTCGGCCGACCCGTTGCAGGGCATGCACGTGGCGGTCAACCGCACCGAGCCGGGCGGGTCGGTGCACGCGGGCTACCCGACGGCCCAGACCCCGTTCCTGCCGGGGCAGAGCCTCGACCTCGCCACCGTGATGACCGCGTACACCGCGGGATCGGCCTGGATCAACCACGACGACGAGGCCGGCGTCATCGCGGAGGGCAACCGCGCCGACCTGGTGGTGCTCGACCGCGACCCGTTCGACCTGCCGGCCAAGGAGATCTGGACCACCAAGGTGGCCATGACCTTCGTCGGCGGCGAGGCCGTCTACGAGCGCCCGGCCTGAGCCCGCGGGCCTGCCGGATGACGATGCCCCCGCGGGTCACCCGCGAGGGCATCGCTCGTTTCAACGCACTACCGGCAGAGACCTACCAGGGCGAACGGTTGTTGCGAAGCCGCTCCAGAGCCTCGGCGAGGATCGCGGCGCCGTCGGTGTCGCTGCGCCGCTCCTTCACGTAGGCCAGGTGGGTCTTGTACGGCTCGTTGCGCGGGGGCGCGGGCGGAGCCGACTCGTCCTGACCGGCGGGAAGACCGCATCGAGGGCAGTCCCAGTACTCAGGGACGGCCGCGTCACTGGCGAAACTCGGACGCGTCTCGTGCATGTTGGCGCACCAGAACGAGACCCGCACGCGAGGGGCCGCCTCGCCACGCTCGGCCTCCCCCATCGGACCGGCGCCGACACGGCTACCACGGATCGCGTTGCCACTACCCACGGATGAACTCCTCGCTTGATCGCCCCGCCACGGACGGGGAAAGAATCTCTGTCAGGCTTTCCGGGAATGACCGTTACCCCCGGTAAGGTCACTACGCCGGTAGGTCCGCTACGGCTTGAGCAGCAGGCCCAGCGCGATGATGCAGACGAACCAGATCGTGCCGGTGATGATCGTCAGCCGGTCGAGGTTCCGCTCCACGACCGAGGATCCGCCGAACGACGACGTGAAACCGCCGCCGAAGAGATCCGAGAGGCCACCACCCTTGCCCTTGTGCAGCAACACGAGTAGCACCATGAGTGCGCTCGACAGGATGAGGGCGATGGATATTCCGATAGTCACCGTTGACCTGTTCCCTGTTACGCGCGCCGAAGCGCGACCTGACCTGCCCGGCGATCGCCGGGGTGATGATTCAAAGTTTCTCTTCGAGGGTACGTCGTGATGTCAACTCGTACCTCCGAAACAGCTCAGCTAGCCCGACATTTCGCCAAAACGGCAGATCTTTGCGAACTCGACCGGGTCCAGGCTCGCGCCACCGACCAGGGCTCCGTCGACATCGGGCTGGGCCATGATGCCGGCGATGTTGCCGGACTTGACCGACCCACCGTAAAGGATACGGACACCCCCGGCCACCTCGTCGTCGTACAGCTCGGCGAGTCGCGTGCGGATGGCCCCGCACACCTCCTGCGCGTCGTCGGGCGTGGCCACCTCGCCGGTGCCGATGGCCCACACCGGCTCGTAGGCGACGACGAGCGACTTGGCCTGGTCGGTCTTCACGCCGTTGAGGGCGGCGTCGAGCTGCGACAAGGCGTAGGCGACCTGGCCGCCCGCCTGGCGGACCGCGAGGCCCTCGCCCACGCACAGGATCGGCGTGAGCGAGTGCCGGTAGGCCCCCTGCACCTTGGCGTTGACGAGCTGGTCGTCCTCGCGGTGGTGCTCGCGCCGCTCAGAGTGCCCGGCGAGGACGAACGTGCAGCCCAGCTTGGCGAGCATCGAACCGGAGATCTCACCGGTGTAGGCGCCGCTGTCGTGGGCGGACAGGTCCTGCGCGCCGTACTCGATGCGGAGCTTGTCACCGTCGACCAGGGTCTGCACGCTGCGCAGATCGGTGAACGGCGGCAGGACCGCCACCTCGGTGCGGTCGAAGTCCTTGTCGGTCAGCGTGAACGCCAGCTTCTGGACGAGTGCGATGGCCTCAAGGTGATTGAGGTTCATCTTCCAGTTGCCGGCGACGAGCGGCTTGCGGGCAGTGCTCATGGATCGCTCAGTCCTCCAGGGCGGCGAGTCCGGGGAGGGTCTTGCCCTCAAGGTATTCGAGGCTGGCTCCGCCACCGGTCGAGATGTGGGAGAAGCCGTCCTCGGGGAGACCGAGCTTACGCACGGCGGCGGCAGAGTCGCCACCACCGACCACGGTGAACGCGTCCGAGGCGATCAGCGCCTCGGCCACCGCACGGGTGCCGCCGGAGAACGCGTCGAACTCGAACACGCCCATCGGGCCGTTCCAGAAGACGGTCGCGGCGTCGGCCAGCTTGCCCGCGAACAGCTCGCGGGTCTTCGGGCCGATGTCGAGGCCCTCGCGGTCGGCGGGGATCGCCGTCGCCTCGACCACCTCGTGCTCGGCGTCCTCGGCGAACTCGGTCGCGGCCAGCACGTCGACCGGGAGCACCAGGTCGACCCCGCGCTTGTCGGCCTCGGCGATGAAACCGCGCACCTGGTCGAGCTGGTCGGCCTGCAGCAGGGAGTTGCCGACCTCGTGGCCCTGGGCCTTGAGGAAGGTGTACGCCATGCCGCCGCCGATGATCAGGCGGTCGACCTTGCCGAGCAGGTTCGCGATCACGCCGAGCTTGTCGGAGACCTTGGCCCCGCCGAGCACGACGGCGTACGGCCTGGCGGGCTCCTCGGTGAGCTTCTTCAGAACCTCGACCTCGGCCACGACCAGCCCGCCCGCGGCGTGCGGGAGGCGCTTGGGCACGTCGTAGACGCTGGCGTGCTTGCGGTGCACCGCGCCGAACCCGTCGCCGACGTAGAGCTCGGCCAGCTCGGCGAGGCGGCCCGCGAACGCGCCCCGCACCTCGTCGTCCTTGGACTCCTCTCCCGGCTCGAAGCGGAGGTTCTCAAGGAGGGCGACCTCCCCGTCGGCCAGGCCCTCGACGGTGCTCCGGGCGGAGTCGCCGACGACGTCCTCGGCGAACTTCACCGGGCGGCCGAGCAGCTCACCCAGCCGCGCGGCCACCGGAGCCAGCGAGAACTCCGGCGCGACCTTGCCCTTGGGACGGCCGAGGTGGGCGCAGACGACCACCCGCGCGCCGCGCTCGGCCAACGAGGTGATCGTCGGGACCGAGGCGCGGATGCGGCCGTCGTCGGTGATGGTGTCCCCGTCGAGGGGGACGTTGAGGTCGGCGCGCACGAGCACGCGCCGACCCTTGACGTCGAGGGAGTCGATGGTCCGCATCAGAGCTGCGCGCCCACCAGCTCGATGAGGTCACCGAGGCGGTTGGAGTAACCCCACTCGTTGTCGTACCAGCCGACGACCTTCACCTGGTTGCCGATGACCTTGGTCAGACCGGCGTCGAAGATGCAGGAGGAGGGGTCGGTGACGATGTCGGACGACACGATCTCGTCCTCGGTGTAGGTGAGGAAACCGCGCAGCGGGCCCTCGGCGGCGGCCTTGATCGCGGCGTTGACCTCTTCGACGGAGGTCTCACGGCTGACGTCGACGGTCAGGTCGGTGGCCGAGCCGGTGGGGATCGGCACCCGCAGCGCGAAGCCGTCGAGCTTGCCCTTGAGCTCGGGGAGCACCAGGCCGATCGCCTTGGCGGCGCCGGTGGAGGTCGGCACGATGTTCAGGGCGGCGGCGCGGGCGCGGCGCAGGTCCTTGTGGGGGCCGTCCTGCAGGTTCTGGTCCTGGGTGTAGGCGTGGATCGTGGTCATCAGACCCTTCTCGATGCCGAAGGTGTCGTTGATGACCTTCGCCATGGGGGCCAGGCAGTTGGTCGTGCAGGAGGCGTTGGAGATGATCGTGTGCGCCGAGGGGTCGTACAGGTCGTGGTTGACGCCCATGACGATGGTGATGTCCTCGCCCTTCGCGGGGGCGGAGATGATGACCTTCTTGGCGCCGTTGTCGGCGTGGACCCGAGCCTTGGCGGCGTCGGTGAACAGGCCGGTGGACTCCACGACCACGTCGACGCCCAGCTCGCCCCAGGGCAGCTTGGCAGGGTCGCGCTCGGCGAACACCTTGATCGCCTTGCCGTCGACGGTGATCTCGTCGGCGCTGCTCTTCACCTCGTACGGCAGGCGGCCAAGAATGCTGTCGTACTTGAGCAGGTGGGCAAGGGTGGCGTTGTCGGTCAGGTCGTTGACCGCGACGACCTCGATGTCCTTACCGCTGGCCGCTACGGCTCGCCAGAAGTTGCGGCCGATACGGCCGAAGCCGTTGATGCCTACGCGGATGCTCACGGAAACAGATCTCCTCGAACTTCGTGCGCCGGCCTGCCGGCGCCATGGCGGGCTGAAACCTCAGATAACCCTACCGGGTAATAATTGGTGTAGACCACGTGGCTCTCCCCTTTGCGAGCCCCGCCCGTACACCACGACATCCTCCCAGCTCAGAGGCCCGACCACCCCCACCCGCCACCACGATCACCCGAGCCGACCCCGCCCCGAAGCCGACGCGTCCGGGAACCCCGAAGACCATCGCCGAACCAGCCGGCGAACGGACGAGGCCCGAGTCACAACGACCCCACTCGCACCAGGCCCACGGACCAGCCAGGCCCGAGCACCAAGACCCCACCCGAAGCGGCCAACGGACCGGCGTGCCCACGGCACAAAGGTCATGCCGGAGCCGGCCGTCGAACCGGCACGCCCGGAGCCAGGACAGCCTGCTGGAACCGGCCGGCGAACAGCACGGCCCGACCTCGGACCGCACCCGAACCGCTCGGTGGACCGGCGTTGCCGCGATCCCGATCGTCACGCCCGATACGACCAGGGAACCTGGTGAGTAGCCACGCCGGTCAGGGGACCTGGTGCGTACAGGGTCACGATGGTCACGCCCCATACGACCAGGGAACCCCGTGCGTAGCCACGCCGGTCAAGGGACCTGGTGCGTACAGGGTCACGATGGTCACGCCGAATCGGTCAGGGAAGCGGTGCGCACGGGGTCACGGGGCGAGCATTTCGGCGGTGAGGTTGGCGTCGGTGCTGGCGATGCCGAGGTCGGAGGCCCGCTTGTCGGCCATGGCGAGCAGCCGCCGGATCCGGCCGGCGATGGCGTCCTTGGTCAGCGGAGGATCGGCGATCTGACCCAGTTCCTCCAGCGAGGCCTGCTTGTGCTCCACCCGCAGCCGCCCGGCGATCACCAGGTGCTCGGGGGCGTCGTCACCGAGGATCTCCAGCGCCCGCTGCACCCGCGCTCCCGCGGCCACCGCCGCACGGGCCGACCTGCGCAGGTTCGCGTCGTCGAAGTTGGCCAGCCGGTGGGCCGTGGCACGCACCTCGCGGCGCATCCGGCGCTCCTCCCAGGCCAGCACGCTGTCGTGGGCCCCGAGGCGGGTGAGCAGCGCGCTGATCGCGTCGCCGTCTCTGACCACCACCCGGTCGACCCCGCGCACCTCCCGCGCCTTGGCGTGGATCTTCAGCCGCCGCGCCGAACCTACCAGCGCCAGCGCCGCCTCCGGCCCGGGGCAGGTCACCTCCAGCGACATCGAACGGCCCGGCTCGGTCAGCGAGCCGTGCGCGAGGAAGGCCCCCCGCCACGCGGCCTCTGCGTCGCACGTCGCCCCAGACACCACCTGGCGCGGCAGCCCGCGCACAGGCCGCCCGTGGTTGTCGATCAAACCGGTCTGGCGGGCCAGCGCCTCGCCGTCACGGTAAACCCGGACCACATATCTCGACCCCTTGCGCAGGCCGGCCGGCGCGAGCACCAGCACCTCGGCCTTGTGCCCGAACACCTCGCCGATGTCCTTGATCAGACGTCGAGCGGTGACATTGGTGTCGAGCTCCGCCTCGATGACGATGCGCCCGCCCACAAGGTGCAGCCCGCTCGCGAACCGAAGCAATGTCGACACCTCGGCCTTACGGCAGCAAGGCTTCAGCACCGCAAGCCGGCTCAGCTCGTCCTTCACCACACCCGTCATGGCCATGTGCCTGTGTCCTCCCCCAAACAGACGCGTCTCATGGTCGAAGCCGCATCCTCGCGCCCCGTGGACGTTGACTCCGCCCGACGCGGCTCCATCGGCCCCCGGCAAGTCTCTCGCACCCCGTGGGCGCGCTGACCAGGATCAACGCTTCCCACGGAAAATCTCGTCCAGGACCGAGGCAAGCCGTCGTGCATCATGCCTCGGGGAGCCGTCGGAGGCCGCCACGTCGGCGAGCACCAGCCGCCCGCCGAGGGCGTCGGCGGCCTTCTCCAGCTCGTCACGCTCCTCCACCACCCCGTGATCGGCCAGCACGACGTCGACCGTGAGGTCGGGGGCGTGCTGGCGCAGCACCTGCAGGTGCTTCTCGGCGGAGAAGCCGTCGGTCTCCCCCGGCTGCGGCGCCAGGTTCAGCGCGACCAGCCGCCGCGCGCCGGTGGTGTGCAGCGCCTCGGCGAGCTGGGGCACCTTCAGGTGGGGCAGCACGCTGGTGAACCACGACCCCGGGCCGAACACGACCCAGTCGGCGCCGCGCACCGCCTCCACCGCCTCGGGACAGGCGGGCGGGTCGGCGGGCACCAGGGAGATCGCCTGGACGTTGCCGGGCGTCACCGCGCAGGCGACCTGCCCCCGGACGACCGTCACCCTGCCGTCGAGCTCCACCTCGGCCTCGATGTCGATCGGGACCGACGCCATCGGCAGCACCCGGCCGTGCGCCCCCAGCAGGCGGCCGACCCAGTCGAGCCCGGCCACCGGGTCATCGAGCAGCTCCCAGAGCGCCACGATCAAAAGGTTGCCGACGGCGTGGCCGTGTAACTGGCCCTCGCTGCGGAAGCGGTGCTGGACCACCTTGCTCCAGGTCTGGCCCCAGTCGTCGTCTCCGCACAGGGCGGCCAGCGCCATGCGCAGGTCACCGGGGGGAAGGACGCCCAGCTCGCGCCTGAGCCGCCCGCTGGAGCCCCCGTCATCGGCGACCGTCACCACCGCCGTCAGCTCGCCGGTGACCCGCCTCAGGGCCGACAGGGACGCGTACAGGCCGTGCCCACCACCGAAGGCCACCACCCGCACCTCACGCCCACCCCGCGCCGGCTTCCCCTCACCGTTCCAGACCTCCTCCAGCGAGCCGAACCTCCCCTCAAGACCGCCGATCTCCTCCGACCTCGGCTTCCCCTCAGACCCGCCGACCTCCTCCGACCTCGGCTTCCCCTCAGACCCGCCGACCTCCTCCGACCTCGGCTTCCCCTCACGAACGCCCGGCTTTTCTGAGATCAGCTTCCCCTCTCGGACGCCGGTCTCCTGCGACGAGGTCAGTCTCCCCCGACGGGCACTGATCTCCTCCGAGGTCGGCTTCCGCTCAGGGTCGCCGGTCTCCTGCGGCCGGGTCAGCTTGTCCTCACGGCCGGCGGCCTCCTTCGGCGGGATCCTGTCCGGCTCGAAGATCCTCGGCCCGGCAGCGCCCGGGTGCGCGCCCTCTTCGGTTTCGCAGTCTGATCCCCCGCCTGGCGGGACCTCACCACGGGAGGTGCCCGCGGGTGCCCCGTTTCGATCGCTCACTCGCGGCCCACATCCCGATGGCTCACCTGCACTTCCATGCCCCGATCGCGCAGTCGGGCGCCGATCTGCTCGGACATGGCCACGCTCCGGTGCTTGCCTCCGGTGCAGCCCACCGCGAGGGTGGCGTAGCCCTTGCCCTCGCGGACGTAACCGGTGGCGACGACGCGGAGAACCTCCTCGTAGGCGTCCAGGAACTCCTTGGCGCCCGGCTGGTTCAGGACGTACTCGCGCACGGGGGCGTCGAGGCCGTTCATAGGACGCAGTTCGGGCACCCAGTGGGGGTTCGGCAGGAACCGGCAGTCGACCACCAGATCGGCGTCCACCGGCAGGCCGTACTTGAACCCGAAGGACACGACGTTGACCCGCAGGCCGGGACGGTCTTCGCCGCCGAAGAACGAGACGATCTTGCCGCGCAGCTCGTGCACGTTGTGCGACGAGGTGTCGATGACCAGGTCGGCGTTGGCCCGGACCTCCCGCAGGATGCCGCGCTCCCTGGCGATGCCGTCGACCAGCCGCCCCTCGCCCTGGAGCGGGTGCGGGCGCCGGACGTTCTCGAAACGGCGGACGAGCTCCTCGTCGCTGGCTTCGAGGAAGACGACGCGCACCGCGACGCCGCGCGCCTCCAGCTCCTCGATGGCGGTGTTGAGGTCGGTGGTGAAGGCCAGGCTGCGCACGTCGACGACGGCGGCCACCTTGTCGGTGTCGAGCTTGACCTTCCCGGCCTCCTCGGCCATGGCGAACAGCATGCCCGGCGGCAGGTTGTCGATGACGAACCAGCCCAGATCCTCCAGGGCCTTGGCCGCCGTGCTCCGCCCGGCCCCGGACATGCCGGTGACGATGACGAACGCTGTCTCGCTCACCGCCCCCTTGCGGTCTCGCGGCGCGCCGGAGCGCGGCCGTGAGGTTTCGTGGTCATTGTCGTTTCCGCTGGTGTTCTCAGTCACGTTCCCTCCCCCTTCAGCGCCGCAACGATCGCCTCGGCCGTCGAAAGCCCGATGCCAGGAACCTCGCGGATCTCGTCTACGGAGGCCCCCTGCAACCGTTTGACGGATCCGAAGCGCTTCAGCAAAGCCTGCTTGCGTGCCGACCCGAGCCCGCGAATCTCGTCCAGAGCGCTCTCTTTGACAGACTTTGCGCGTTTTGATCGATGGTAGGTGATGGCGAATCGATGAGCCTCATCGCGCACCCTCTGTAGAAGATAGAGCCCTTCGCTGCTCCGGGGCAGGATGACAGGCTGGTCGTCGCCGGGTAGCCAGACCTCTTCGAGCCGCTTGGCCAGCCCGCTCACCGAGACCTCGTCGACCCCGAGCTCGTCGAGCGCCCGCTGCGCCGCCGCCACCTGAGCGGGGCCGCCGTCGACCACGACGAGATTGGGCGGATAGGCGAACCTGCGCGGCTTGCCCGTCTCAGGGTCGATGGGCTCGGGATCGAGCTCGCCGCTCGCCGCCCGCTCCTCCAGGTGACGCTTGAACCGCCGGGAGATCACCTCGTAGATCGAGGCGACGTCGCCCTGACCGGCCGTGCCCCGGATCGCGAACCTGCGGTACTCGCTCTTGCGGGCGAGGCCGTCCTCGAACACCACCATCGAGGCCACGACGTCGTCCCCCATCAGGTGGGACACGTCGTAGCACTCGATGCGCAGCGGGGCCTGGTCGAGGTCGAGGGCGTCGGCGATCTCCTGAAGCGCCCGGCTGCGGGTGGTGAGATCGCTCGCCCTGCGCAGCTTGTGCTGGGCCAGCGACTCCTTGGCGTTGCGCTCGACGGTCTCCATCAGGGTCTTCTTGTCGCCACGCTGGGGCACCCGCACCTCGACCCTCGCGCCGCGCTGCTCGGTGAGCAGCTCGGCGACCGCGTCGACCTCGGGCGGGAGGGCCGCCACCAGGACCTCGCGGGGCACCGCCTCGGGAGACGCCTCGCCGTACATCTGCAGCAGGAAGTGCTCCACCAGCTCGCCAGGGGAGGACTCCTCCACCTTGTCCACGACCCAGCCGCGCTGGCCGCGGATGCGCCCTCCGCGCACGTAGAAGACCTGGACGGCCGCCTCCAGCGGATCTTCGGCGAGCGCGACCACGTCGCAGTCGGTGCCCTCTCCGAGCACCACGGCCTGCTTTTCGAGGGCACGCTGGAGCGCCTGGATGTCGTCGCGGAGTCGCGCGGCCCTTTCGAACTCCTCGGCGGAGGCGGCCTCGCGCATCTCGCGCTCCAGCCGCTTGATGAACCGGCTGGTGTTGCCCGCCATGAAGTCGCAGAAATCCTCGGCGAGCCGGCGGTGCTCCTCCTCGGTCACCCTGCCGACGCACGGGGCGGAGCACTTGTCGATATAGCCCAGCAGGCACGGCCGCCCGATCTGCCCGGCTCGCTTGAACACCCCCGCCGAGCAGGTGCGCACGGGGAACACGCGGAGCAGCAGGTCGACGGTCTCGCGGATCGCCCACGCGTGGGAGTACGGCCCGAAGTAACGCGTGCCCTTGCGCTTGGCGCCGCGCAGAACCTGCACCCGGGGGAAGTCGTCGCCCATCGTGACGGCGAGGAAGGGATAGGACTTGTCGTCCCGGTATTTGACATTGAACCGGGGATCGAACTCCTTGATCCAGGAGTATTCGAGCTGGAGGGCCTCGACCTCGGTGCCGACGACGGTCCAGTCGACGCCCTCGGCCGCGGTGAGCATCGTCTGGGTGCGCGGATGCAGACCGGCGAAGTCGGCGAAGTAGGAGTTGAGGCGCTGCCGCAGGCTCTTGGCCTTGCCGACATAGATGACCCGGCCATGGGCGTCCCTGAAGCGGTAGACGCCCGGGGACTCGGGGATCGACCCCGGCTCGGGGCGAAAACTCAAGGGGGTGTTCGCGGGTCTTGCCACACTGAAAGCCTATCCGGACCTGCCGACAGAATAAGGCGATCCAGCGCCACATAGGGGCCTGACAGAGGTGGTGGAGATCCCTGCTCGGACCCTTGACACGACCGGTTCCCGCACACCTGTGGTGAGCGGATGCCGAGCGAGCCGTCACCGTCTGCAGGCCAGCGTTTCCGGGCCGGAGGCGGCCACCGGGACGAACCCAGGCACCTCGGGCGGCCGGCGGCCGAGCAGGCACCGTACGCCGTACCGGTCGGCGAGGGCCAGCCGCTCCTCGCGCGGGGTCCCGCCCGCGAACATGCGCCGCTGCGCCCGGCGACGCTCCGCCTCGTCGGCGAGGAACGGATAGGGGTAGGGCGGGGCGACCGCCCGCACGCCCCATCCCACGAGCATGCGCGTGGCCGCGGCGTGCCTGGCCATCACGACGTCGCCCTCGCGCACGTACGGCCGGGCGAACTCGGCGCCGTGGTCGGCCCTCCCGCCCGGCCAGTGCTCGATCACCGTGGCAGGGACCAGGGTCGCGGGAACCCGCGGGGGCAGGGCGCGGGCGATCCCCGGCGCCGCGCCGCACAGGCCGGCCACGCAGGCCGTGGCCGTCACGGCGCCGTACGGCCTCCAGCCCGCCGCCCGGTCCCCCAGGCAGCGGGCGAGGGCCAGATGGGACATCAGCGCGACGACCGGGATGAGCCTGGTGAACTCGTACCGCCCGAGGAGCACCGCGACGATCACCACCGCCGTCCCTGCCGCGAATCCCACGGCCAGCTCGCGCCCGAGTGGCAGCCGCACGCCGTGCCACAGGGCCGGTATCCCCACCAGGACCAGCCAGTACTTCCCGAAGGCGTCCGCGACGAGCGTCGAGTGGATGTGCGAGAAGCCCGATCCCGCCCGCGCCAGCGACGACATCCCGGCGTACGGCCAGAGCGCCGCGAGGGCGAGGGCGCCGATGCCCGCGCACGCGAGCGCGAACAGCCGCCTCCTGGTCCAGGCGCCGGGCCGGGCGAGCAGGAAGGCGGTGGCCACGAAGGCCGTCTCGGCGGCGGTGAAGGGATGCACCAGCAGGATCAGCGCCGCGAGCACGACCAGGCGGGCCAGGTCGGCCAGGCGGCCCTCCTCGCGGAAGCGCAGCAGCACCGCCAGGCACGCCAACATGAGCGCCAGGGCTACTGTGGACGGATAGGCCTGGGTGAACGACAGCGAGGCCATCGGCGCGAACCCGCTCCACGCGAAGGGCCGTGTCCCCCAGAGCAACAGGACGAAGACCACGGCCAGCACGGCCGTCGCCGTACGCTCGCCGAGGCGGCGGCAGAACGCGCGCATCCCCCACAGCAGCAGCCCGATGTTCGCCACGCCCGCCCACGAAAGGACGGCTTCGGGCCCCACGCCGGTCGTCCGTGAGACGAGGGCGAGCAGCAACGTGTACGGCGTGAAGTACGGGCTCCGCACGTGCCCGCCGACCAGCGGGTCCTCGGGCGCCAGGGGATGCTGGGCCAGGGCCCGGACGGTGGCCACGTGGAGATGCCAGTCACCCGTCCAGGCATGCCGGGCGGCGACGAACGCCGACCAGGCCGACACGATCACCGAAAGCAGCAGGTATCCCCCGCCGCGCACCCGCATGGCTCCTCCCACAGCGAATGCGATCACATCCGCCCGGGAACCCCCGCCCGCCATAGGTCAGCGTCCCGCAAAACCTCACACGCCACCCCCGAGCCCCCGAAGAGCACCGCCCCGCGACCGGCGGCGCCGGGTCTCGCAGTACGAACGGGCGGGGGTGAAGGGCCGGTGCCCTTCACCCCCGCCCGTTCGCGAGCGCGTTCCGAGAGGCGACCTCAGGCAAGGCTGATGGAACCGCCCTCGACCTTGATCTGCTTCTCGGCCAGGGGCTCGCTCGCCGGCCCGTTGACGACCGAACCGTCGGCGATGTTGAACTTGCTGCCGTGACACGGGCAGTTGATGGTGCCGTCGGAGACGGACCCGACCGGACATCCCTGGTGGGTGCAGATGGCGCTGAACGCCTTGAACTCACCGTCGTTGGGCTGCGTGACGACGATCTTCTCCTTCTTGAAGATCTTGCCGCCCCCCTTGGGGATGTCGCTCGCCTTCGCCAGACCGCTGGAGCCCCCGGCCGCGTCGCCCGCGGCTTCACCGGCGGAGGACGCCGGAGCGGGATCCGCGGCGGAATCGCCGCTGCCGACCGAGGTCGATGAGTCATACCCGCCGCAGGCGGTCAGCACCACGGCCAGGCCCGCACCACTCGCGCCCAGCATCACCGCACGCCGTGTCGTATCCGTGTCCGTCATATTCGCCTTCCTAGAGGTCTGTTATCTCAGCTACGGCTCGCGCCCCGACATGGTTCAGCTTGCGCGACAAGTAACCCAAGGAAGTATGGACAATTACGCATAACGCGCAGGTCAAACGAACCCGATCTCCACCCCACGGCCAGGCCGCCGTGCGGCGTGGGGTGGGGTGGGCGAGCGGAAGGGGGTCAGCCTCCGAGGATCTTGCTGAGGAAGCGGCCGGTGTGGCTGTCCTCGATGCGGGCGACCTGCTCGGGGGTGCCGGTGGCGAGCACGAGCCCGCCACGGGAGCCGCCCTCGGGGCCCATGTCGATGACCCAGTCGGCGGTCTTGATGACGTCGAGGTTGTGCTCGATCACGATGACCGTGTTGCCGCTGTCGACCAGGCGGCCGAGCACGCCGAGCAGTTTGCGGATGTCCTCGAAGTGGAGACCGGTGGTGGGCTCGTCGAGCACGTAGACGGTGCGGCCCGTGGACCGCCGCTGGAGCTCGGAGGCGAGCTTGACGCGCTGCGCCTCGCCGCCGGACAGGGTGGTCGCCGGCTGGCCCAGCCGGACGTACCCGAGGCCGACGTCGTTGAGGGTCTTCAGGTGCCGCTTGATCGCCGGGATGGCGTCGAAGAACGCAAGCGCCTCCTCGATCGACATGTCGAGGACCTCGGAGATCGTCTTGCCCTTGTAGTGGACCTCCAGGGTCTCCCGGTTGTAACGGGCGCCGTGGCATACCTCGCACGGGACGTAGACGTCAGGCAGGAAGTTCATCTCGATCTTGATGGTGCCGTCGCCGGAGCACGCCTCGCAGCGCCCGCCCTTGACGTTGAAGCTGAACCGGCCCGGAAGATAGCCGCGGATCTTGGCCTCGGTCGTCTGCGCGAACAGCTTGCGCACATGGTCGAACACCCCGGTGTAGGTCGCGGGGTTGGACCTCGGCGTGCGGCCGATAGGGCTCTGGTCGACGTGGACCACCTTGTCGACCTGGTCGGTGCCGGTGACCCGGGAGTGCCTGCCCGGCACGGTCTTCGCGCCGTTGAGCTCCTTGGCCAGGGCGTTGTACAGGATGTCGTTGACCAGTGTGGACTTGCCCGAGCCCGACACACCGGTCACCGCGGTGAACACGCCCAGCGGGAACTCGACGTCGACGCCCTTGAGGTTGTGCTCACGGGCGCCCTTGACCACCAGCTTGCGCTTGGAGTCGCGCTTTCGCCGGGCGGCGGGCAGGTCGATGCTCCTGCGCCCGGAGATGTAGGCGCCGGTCAGGGAGTCCTCGCTGGCCAGCAGGTCTTCCACGGTGCCGGACACCACGACCTGGCCCCCGTGCTCGCCCGCGCCGGGACCGATGTCGACCACCCAGTCGGCGGCGGCGATCGTGTCCTCGTCGTGCTCGACGACGATCAGCGTGTTGCCCATGTCGCGCAGGCGGATCAGCGTGTCGAGCAACCGCTGGTTGTCGCGCTGGTGCAGGCCGATCGACGGCTCGTCGAGGACGTACAGCACGCCCACCAGACCCGACCCGATCTGGGTCGCCAGACGGATGCGCTGGGCCTCTCCACCGGCGAGCGTGCCCGCCGCGCGGTCGAGGGTGAGGTAGTCGAGTCCGACGTCGAGCAGGAAGCCCAGCCGGGCGTTGATCTCCTTGACGACCCGCTCGGCGATGTGGCTGTCACGCTCGGAGAGGGTGAGCCCCCCGAGGAACTTGGCGCACTCGCCGATCGACATGCCCGACACGTCGGCGATTGAGGACTCGCTGACCGTGACCGCGAGCGAGACGGGCTTGAGGCGGGCGCCCTTGCAGGTGGGGCAGGGGATCTCCCGCATGAAGCCCTCGAACCGCTCGCGCGTGGAGTCGCTCTCGGCCTCGGCGTGCCGGCGCTGCACCCACGGGATCACGCCCTCGAAGGTCGTGTAGTAGGAGCGCTGCCTGCCGTAGCGGTTGCTGTAGCGGACGTGGACCTGCTCGTCGTGGCCGCGCAGCAGCGCCTTCTGCGCCTGCTTGGGCAGCCGCTCCCAGGCCGTGTCGAGGTCGAACCCGATGGCGTGGCCGAGGGCCTCGACCAGCCGGATGAAGTAGTCGCTGGTGTGGCCGCCGGACCACGGGGAGATGGCGCCGTCGCCCAGGGACTTCTCGGGGTCGGGCACCACGAGGTCGGGGTCGACCTCCATGCGGGTGCCGAGGCCGGTGCAGTCGGGGCAGGCGCCGAAGGGCGAGTTGAACGAGAAGGAGCGCGGCTCCAGTTCCTCGAACGACAGGTCGTCGTAGGGGCAGTAGAGGTGCTCGGAGTAGAACCGCTCGCGACCAGGGTCGTCCTCGGGGAGGTCGACGAAGTCGAGCGTGATCGTGCCGCCCGACAGTTGCAGCGCGGTCTCCACCGAGTCGGTGAGGCGCCGGCGCGCGCCGTCCTTCACCGAGAGCCGGTCGACGATCACCTCGATGTCGTGCTTCTCGTACTTCTTCAGGGTCGGCGGCTCCTCCAGCCGGACGACCGTGCCGTCGACGCGGGCGCGCGCGAAGCCCTTGGTCTGCAGCTCGCGGAACAGCTCGGCGTACTCGCCCTTGCGCCCGCGGATCACCGGGGCGATGACCTGGAACCGGGTGCCCTCGGGGAGTTCGAGGACGCGGTCGACGATCTGCTGCGGGGTCTGCCGGGCGATGGGACGGCCACAGGCCGGGCAGTGGGGCTTGCCGATGCGCGCCCAAAGAAGGCGCAGGTAGTCGTAGACCTCGGTGATCGTGCCGACGGTGGAACGGGGGTTGCGGGAGGTCGACTTCTGGTCGATGGAGACGGCCGGCGACAGGCCCTCGATGAAGTCGACATCGGGCTTGTCCATCTGCCCGAGGAACTGCCTGGCGTACGACGAGAGCGACTCGACATAGCGTCTCTGGCCCTCGGCGAAGATGGTGTCGAAGGCCAGGCTGGACTTGCCCGAGCCGGAGAGCCCGGTGAAGACGATGAGAGCGTCTCGCGGCAGGTCAAGCGAGACGTCCTTGAGATTGTGTTCGCGGGCGCCACGAACGATCAAGCGGTCGGCCACAGCAGATCTCTCATGTTGGGTTGCGATCCACGGCAGCCGGAACTGGCCACCTCTGACTAGTCGCCGCCACTCTAACGACGGGGTCCGACAGTTTTCTCCCGCTCCGGCTTCCGCTCCGGCGAGGGGCCGGGCGTGCCCCCGAGACCACCGGCGGCGTGCCGGTGGGCGAGGGCCGGCGCGGAGGTCATGGCCCCTCCTTGCTTGCGGGCTGGGCCCGCGGCCACGTGCTCACCCACGTCGCGCGTAACGCGGACGGCCACATCAACTTCCTGACCTGGGCCAGGACAGGTGTGTACACCCCACAGTACCCAACGCCCTGCGCCCGGGAGGCCGAGATCGCAGAAGGAGCCGGAGGCCGATCGCGGAGCAGCACGCGCCTGGCACGTGCTCGTACGCCGGATCCGGGTCGTCGAGATCCACCACGTCGACCTGGGCGCGGGCGGCGGGAAGACGGACGGCGCGGGCGGCGGGACGGAGGCGGGGCTTAGGCTGGCGGAGAAGCCGCCGGCGGCGCCGCCGTGGCTCACGATGCCCGCACCGCCCGGCCTCCCGGCGTCACCACCTGAGGAGTACCCATGACCTACACCGGCGACGTGACCGCTGACGGTCCCGCCGACGTGCGCGAGTTGCCCGAACTCACGATCAGCAAGATCGAGGTGGGCGACTTCGGCAACAACGCCTACCTGCTTCGATGCCGTGAGACCGGCGACGGCGTGCTGATCGACGCGGCCGCCGACGCCGGCAGGCTGCTCGACCTGATCGGCGACGGGCCCATCAGCAAGATCATCACGACCCACCAGCACCAGGACCACTGGATGGCCCTGGCGGAGGTGGCGAAGGCCACCGGGGCCGAGACCGTCGCCCACCCGCTGGACGCGCCGGCCCTGCCGGTGCCGGTCACCCAGCCGGTCGAGCACGGCGACAAGGTCACCGTGGGAGTGGTCACGCTCGACGTGATCCACCTGCGCGGACACACCCCCGGTTCGATCGCCCTGCTCTACCAGGACTCCCACCTGTTCACCGGCGACTCGCTGTTCCCCGGTGGGGTCGGCAACACCCAGCGCGACCCCGCCCGGTTCGAGCAGCTGTACACCGACGTGGCTGAGCGGATCTTCGACCGGCTCCCCGACGAGACCTGGGTGTACCCCGGCCACGGCAAGGACACCACCCTCGGAGCAGAGCGCCCCTCCCTGCCCGAATGGCGCGCCCGCGGCTGGTAGCCGCGCGAGCCGGCAGACAGGCGAGGACGCGCGAACGGCCCGGCCCCCAAAGGGACCGGGCCGTTCGGCAGGCCATCGCCAGGGTCACCGGACGACGGACTCGGTCTCCCTGCGCTCCTTGCGCTGCTCGCGCTTGAACATCAGCACGCGCAGCGGGATCGCCGACACCAGCGCGATCTGCATGGAGGCGCCGATCTGGATGAGCAGGTCGCCGCCCGTCAGGTCGGCCGCCCAGATGGTGAGGCAGGCGACGTTGACCATGATCCAGGCCAGTACGACCGCCGCCAGGTTGCCCTTGGGCTTGGGGTACTCGATGCGGCTGACCATGAGCCAGGCCACCGCGAAGATCCCGACCACCGTGAAGTACGACGGCTCGAACAGCAGCACGATCGACACCACGGTCATGGCGCCCATGGGGATGGGCAGGCCCATGAAGTCGCCGCTCTTGGTCTTCACGCAGGCGAAGCGCGCCAGCCGTACGACGCCCGCGCCGAGGACGGACACGGCGGCGCAGAGCACCAGCCACAGCGGGAGCTTCTGGGAGAAGCCCGCCCAGGCCACCACCATGAAGGCGGGGGCGAAGCCGAAGCTGATCACGTCGGCGAGGTTGTCGAGCTCGGCGCCCATGGCCGAGGCCCTGAACTTCCTGGCCACCAGCCCGTCGAACAGGTCGCAGGTGGCGCCGATCAGCAGCAGCACCACGGCGGTGGCGAAGTACCGGGGGTCGGGATGGAACTCGCGCGACTGCTGGAGCTGGGCGATCGCCGACCACGCCAGAACGCACACGGCCAGGAAGCCGCACATCGCGTTGCCCAGGGAGAGCGAGTCGGCGGCCGACAGGCGGAACGCCTTCCCGACGGGCCCCCGAGGCTCCTCGTCCTCGTCCACGCCCTCCATGGACCAGCCTGCGTCAGCCGTGGTCAATGCGAGTCACTCCTGCCGTCGTCCGCTGCCCAACGGTCACCGCTGGGGCGATCCCTTCTGGAAGGTAGATGTCCACCCGCGAGCCGAAGCGGATGAGCCCGATCCGCTCGCCTCGTGAGACCTTGGCACCCGCGCCGAGGTAGGGCACGATGCGGCGCGCCACGGCTCCGGCGATCTGCACGAGCTCGATGTCGCCCAGTGCCGTGTCGAAGTGCCAGACGACCCGCTCGTTCTGGTCGCTGTCCTTGTTGAACGCGGGCTTGAACCCGCCTGCCACATGCCGCGCAGAGGTGACCGTGCCGTCGAGCGGGGCGCGGTTCACGTGGACGTTCAGCGGGCTCATGAAGATCGCGACGCGCGTACGCCCGTCCGGCTGGGGGTCGATGCTCTGGACCACCCCGTCGGCCGGGCTCAGCACCAGTCCGGTGCCGGGGGCGCGGTCGGGGTCGCGGAAGAACCACAGCATGGCGCCTGTGAGCGCGGTCAGCGGAGCCGCCGCGAGCACCCACGGGCGGGACCGCCGGGCCAGCGCCGCCGAGATGACGGCGGCGGCGACCGTGGGAGCCAGCCAGGGGGAAACGCCACGTGCCAGCCGTACGCGGCGGCGACTGTGGCTTGGCGAATCGTTGGACACGGGGAACCTTTTGTAATGTTTGCGGCCAGAGACCGGATTGTGACTTGTCGCCGAATGTTACCCATCTCGTCGCCGTTACATAGCGATACGAGACAAGCAAATCGCTTCAAGCACCAATTCACTACCCCTGGGACACCTTCGCCGGGGCGGTGGCTTCGCCGGCCTTCTTGTCACGCCTGGCCTTGATCAGGCTGGCCACGGTGGTGACCACCATCGTGACGCCGATGACCGAGAGGGAGACCCAGATCGGCACCTCCGGCGCCCAGGAGACGCCACTGGTGTGCAAGGCCTCCAGGATGAGCTTAACCCCGATGAAGCCCAAAATGAACGACAGACCGTAGCTGATGTAGACCAACCGCTGCAGCAGACCGCCAAGCAGGAAGTACAGCTGACGCAGCCCCATCAGGGCGAACGCGTTGGCGGTGAACACGATGAAGGCGTCCTTGGTGAGACCGAAGATGGCCGGGATCGAGTCGAGGGCGAACAGCAGGTCGGTGGTGCCGATGGCGATCATCACGATCAGCATGGGGGTCACCATTCGGCGCCCGCCCACCCGCGCGGTGATCTTGGAACCCACGAAGCCGTCGGTGGTCGGGAAGATCCGGCGGACCCACCGCAGCAGCAGGTTCTCCTTGAACTCCTCCTCGTCGTGCCCGCGCACCATGTTGATGCCGGTGTAGATGAGGAAGGCGCCGAACACGTAGAACAACCAGCCGAAACGCTCCAGCGCGGCGGCGCCGACGAGGATGAAGACACCACGCATCACCAGGGCCATCAGCACGCCGACGAGAAGGACCTTGTGCTGGTAGATCTTGGGAACCGCGAACCGGCCCATGATGATGTAGAAGACGAACAGGTTGTCGACACTCAAACTGTATTCAGTGAGATAACCGGCGAAGAACTCACCGGCCTTGTCCATGCCCTCGACGGCGAACAGCCCGATGCCGAACAGCACCGCCAGCCCGACGTAGAAGGCGACCCAGAATCCGGCCTGGCGCATCGAGAACTCACGGGGCTCACCCCTGTCGACAATCCACAGGTCCACGGCGAGAACCACCAGCAACCCGCCGATGACCGCCGCCCAAGCCCACACGGATACGTCCAAGACAAACCTCCGGCCCGCGTCAAAGTGCCGGAGGTCTCTCCCGCCCGCGCCAAGAGGCTCGGACCGGCAGCCCCGGGCACGCCGTAAGGGACGTACCGTGATGACGAGGCTGTCGCGAAGGGATACTCCCCCCCTCAGAGGAGGAGTATAGGCGAGCACATAAGCCTTACCTAATCAGCCTTTGAACGACACCGGGGTTTTGCCGGCCCGCGCGGCCGCCCAGCAGGTCACACGCCCTGGAGGCGCCCGCGCCCCGCCCTAGAAGCGCTGTCGAACCGGCGGCGAACCGCGCGATCACGGCCGTGACCAGGCCTGGGGCCGCCTTCAGCGCCCGGCGCCCGGGAGCGCTCCGTAGGCCTCGCGGACGGCGCGGAGCGCGGCCTCCTCGTCCGGCAGCGGGCGCGCCGCCGCGGCGGCGGCCAGGCGTCCGGCCAGGCCGGGGTCGGCGAGCAGCCTCGCGACCTCCCGCCTCAGGGCCTCCGCGTCCCCCGGCGGCACCAGCAGGGCGGCGTCGCCCACCATGCCGGGGATGCCCCCGACGGCCGTCGCGACGATCGGTGTGCCCGCCCGGAGCGCCTCCTGCACGCTCAGCGGCTGCCCCTCCCACCGGCTCGGCACGAGCAGGGCGCCGGCCGCCTGGAGCAGGTCGGCCACGTCGGCGCGATCGCCCAGCAGCCGGACGGGCAGCCCCTCCGCGTCGATGCGCGCCTGGAGCCCGCCACGCAGCGGCCCCTCCCCCGCGACCACGAACAGCGGGGCGGCCACGGCGTACGGGCCGCCGGCGGCGTCCAGCAGCGTCTCCAGGCCCTTCTGCTGGGCCAGCCGGGCGATCGTGAGCAAGATCGGACGGTCTCCCGCCTCCAACTCGCCACGGACCTCGGCGGCCGTCCTCCGGGGCGGACGCAGGGGTGGCGCCGGGACGACGGCGTCCGCGACGCTCCGCGCGCCACGGGCGCGCATCCGCTCCCCCAGATCAGGCGCGACGACCAACACCTGATCAGCTTTTTTCGCAACAATGCGCTCCAAAAGCCCATATATCGCGCCGATTACTCCTTTAGCGGTAAGGGCGTTGTGCAGGGTGACCACCAGGCCCGTACGGCGTCCCGCGAGGGCGAGCGCGGCCAGCGCTCCGGCACGCAACCCGTGGGCGTGGACGACGTCCGCCCCGGACGTCGCCCGCCTCAGCCGCCTCACCGCGCCGAGGTCACTCAGAGGGCGTGGCCGGTCGGAGATGGGCACCTCCAGGAAACGGGCGGCCCCGGAGAAGCCGAAAGCCTCATCCGTGCTCGCGGGACCCGCCACGACGACCTGGTTTCCCTCGCGGGCCAGCCCCCCGGCGAGCATCCGCACGTGCCGCCCCACCCCGCCCGCGCTGGTGCCGAGCACCAGGACCACGCGCCGCCCCGCCTCAGCCATCGCCATCGGTCCCTTCCCGCCGGTCGCCGGCTACCCGCCCCGTCTCCCCGGCCCCCGTGCCGCCCGTGCCCGTCCTCCGTGCCCGGGAGAGCACCGAGGCCAGATCGCGCCTGTCTATCACGAGCGCGACGGCCAGGGACACCGTCACGGCCGCGAGGCCGGCCAGCGCGGCCACGCCCACGTTGGCGACCGGTCCGTGGAAGCTCAGGCGCGAGGTGATCGAAAGGCCCGCGAGGAACCCCGCCCCGCCTCCCAGCAGGGCGGCGAGCGACGCGCGTACGACCCCCGCGAGCGCCTTGGAGCCCCGTGTGCGGGCGACCGCCGCCAGCAGCAGCGCGCCTCCCGCGGTCATGCCGGCCGCGCTGCCGAGGGCGAGGCCGCCGAGCTTCCAGGATGCGGGGAACGCCAGGACGAAGGCGGTCTGCGCCGCCATGACCACCAGCCAGCCGGTCACCATGCCGGCCGCGGCCGCCCTGCCCTTCCCTGCGGCGTACAGCACCCGGCTCAGGTGGGCGGTCAGCCCGTACCCGACCAGCCCGGGGGCGAAGAGCGCGATGGACCTCGCGAACTGGTCCGCGGAGACGTCGCTTGCCATGCCGTCGACGAACACCGCCGCCACCGGCGCGGCGACGGCCGCGAGCGCGCCCGCGGCGAGGCCCGAGACCAGCACCACGGCCCGGGTGGTCTGCGCGGAAAGGGCCGCGAAGCCGTCGCGGTCCCCCCGTTCGGCGCGCGCGGAGAGCGCGGGGAACACGCTCGTCGCGATGGGCACCGCGAGCACGGCGTAGGGCACCTGGTAGATCGCCCACGCGTAGCTGTAGCCCGCCAGCCCTCCGGCGCCGACCTCGCGGTTGGCGAGCCAGACCACCAGGGCCATGGCCGCCTGCTGGGCGACCAGGGCGCTCAGCCCCGCCAGGGCGAGGCGCCGCACCCGCACGGCGACGCCCTCGGGGAAGCGCAGGATGGGCCTCAGCCGGAGCCCGAGCCGGGAGGAGGGCCCGATGACGGCGGCCACCAGCGCGAGGACGCCCAGCGTCGTGCCCACCGACAGGGCGAGCTCCGCGGGGCGCGGCACGGCGGACAGCGGGGCCTTGACACCCTCGCTGAGCGGCACGAAGGCGAGGTAGGCGAAGATCACCACCAGGCTGGACACCAGCGGCGCCACGGCCGGGCCGGTGAACCTCCGATGCGCCTGGAGCACTCCGTAGAGCACCACCGCCAGGCCGTACAGCGGGATCTGCGGCGCGAAGACGACCAGCATCCGGGTGGCCACGGCCGTGAGGTCCCCGGTCGCGCACCCCTTCACCTCACCGGCGAACAGTTCGATCACCGGATGGGCGGCGAGCGCGACCACGACGCTGAGCGGCACGAGCAGCACTAGCACCCAGGTCAGCAGGGCCGAGGTGACCCACCCGACCTCGTCCCGGGCCCGGTCGGGCTCACCGGTGCCCGCCGGCGCGGGGCCCGCCTTCTCCCCGGCCCTCACGCGCACGGCGTCCGGGGCCAGGGAACGGGACGCCGCCCCGGCCAGCACGGGGACGACCATGCCGGCCAGCGCGCCGCCCACGACGACCTCGAAGACGATGTTCGGCACCTGGTTGGCCGTGAAGTAGGCCGTGGCCAGGCAGTTCGTGCCGACAGTGCGGGCGAGCACCAGTTGCTTGGCGAAACCGACGACCCGCGCCAGGATCGTGATGACACCGATCAGGACCGCCGCCGCGGCGACGCCCTGGCCCACCCGTCTGATCATGCCCGTTCCGTCATGCGGGGCGGCGGCCCAGCATGTCGAGGCGGTGGAGCGCCGGGTTGCCGGCGATGACCTTGGTGAAGCTCACCTTCTCGGACGCGGCGGTGAGCCCCGCCACCGTTCCGAGCACGACCAGGCGGGACGGGCGCCGGAGCCCCGCGACCGCGGCGACCCCGAGCAGCGCGCCGAGCGCGTTGGCCCCGGCGTCGCCGAGCATCGCCCGCTCGCCCAGATCGTGGGACAGCAGGGCGACCCCCGCGCCGATCGGCACGGCGGTCAGCGCGGCGCCCGCCGGGGCGCCCTTGGCCAGCGACGCCGCGAGCAGGGGCGCGCCGGTCAGCAGGCCGACCTTGATGGCGCGACCGGGACGCAGGTCGAAGAGGTTCGCCAGGTTGGCGCTGCCGGCGATCAGCGCGCCGTTGAGCAGGGTGTCCACGGCCCTGGCGGCCGGCCCCCGCCCGGAGTCCCCCGGGTGGCGGGGCAGGAGCGCGGCGGCCAGCAGGCCCGCCGCGCCGATGCCGAGGATCTTCACCGCGCCGCTGGTCACCTCGCCACGCGCCAGCGCGGTCAGGTGGCCCTTGAACCCCTTGGAGGAGGTGGCCCCGCGCAGGTCGTCGTACGCGCCGAGCGCCCCGCTGCCCGCGCACGCGAGCACGGCCGCGGCGCGTGCCCGCGCGGGCAGGCCCGGAGCGAGGGCGGCGGCGACTCCGGCGCCGGCCACGAAGGCGGGGCCTTCGAGCAGGGTGATCGGCTCGCCGCGATGGTTGGTGCGCGTCCAGGTCTTCTCGTCGCCGATCGGCGGACGCCGGGTGAACGCGGTGTAGGCCGCGCGGGCCGCGACGGCGCC
This sequence comes from Sphaerisporangium sp. NPDC049003, assembly GCF_043197795.1. Classification (NCBI taxonomy): domain Bacteria; kingdom Bacillati; phylum Actinomycetota; class Actinomycetes; order Streptosporangiales; family Streptosporangiaceae; genus Sphaerisporangium; species Sphaerisporangium sp. NPDC049003. The sequence continues at coordinate 16,099 of NZ_JBICTU010000035.1, read as the reverse complement.
GAGGGCCGCGCCCGCCAGGGCGCCGAGCCAGGATCGATGGGCCACAGCAGATCCCTTTTCGTCAGGAGCACCCGGCGCGAGGCCGGGGAGCGTGGTCGTCAGGGGCAGGTCAGCCGCCCGCGGCCCCCGTGGGGGTGGGCGTGGGCGAGGGGGACGGCTCCGCGGCCGTGGCGTCGGAGCCGAGGCCGTACTGTCCGCTGTCCCCGCCCACCTGCTCCCGCAGAGAGTAGACCAGCACGGCCCGGCCGAAGGCCATATTGATGTTGTCGACCGTGGAGACCTTCGCCGCCGCGTCGCTGTCGGCGCGCACCGCGGCGATCACGCCCGCGGCGGTCGCGGTCGGGACCGCCCCGGCGACGACGGTGCCCTCCCCGGCGTCGTCCAGCCCCGCGGCGAGCGAGACGACGGCGGAGGTCTGCGTCTCGGCCGTCTCCCCCTCGTAGGGCGCGCTGGGAGCCACCATGACGGCGAGCGTCGCGCGCTTGCCGGGGTCGCCGTCGAGGGTCACCAGGCCGCCGCTCTCGAAGGAGTCGAGCACCCCGGCGGCCGAGAGGTCCTCCTTGTCGGCCTGCGCCTTGTCGGCGGTCACGATGGCGCTCGCGAGCACCGCCGCGGCCTTCTGGTACGGGGTGGCGTCGGGGGCGAAGGCCAGGGCGGTGGGCTTGGCCGTGGTCGCGAGCTGGTCGATCGCCCCCGCCTGGTCGGCGTTGAGGAACTTCTCGGTGATCGTGACCCGCCCGCTCACCGTGGCCCCGGCCTCCGTGAGCACCCGCTGGAGCGGCTCGCGGAGCTTGGAGTCGGCTCCGGGGGCCTCCACGATCACGACGCGCTCGCCGGTCAGTGCCCCCTGCACGAGCTGCGGGAGCCGGTCGGCGACGAAGGTGTCGCCGGCCTCGCCGCGCGTCTGCAGGTCGTTCAGCTGCGAGTGCAGGTCGTTGTTGTTGGCGCGCAGCTGCGCGGTGACCTTCTCGGTGGACGCGACCAGCGGGGCGTTCAGTACAGTGCTGCCGAGCACGATGCCGACGGCCAGCGCGAGGAAGATCGCGACGATGGAGACGAGGTGATAGCGGAAATCGATCACGAGAAGAGCCCGACCAACCAGAAGATGAAACCGTTCCAGGCGTCCCGAAGTCCGTTCAGCCAGACCTTGCCCATCGGCGAGAACCACAGGACCACGCCCACGGTGAAAAGTGCGGTGGCCACGAGCAGCAGCAGGGAGCCGACGGAGATGCGGCTGCGGTAGAGCCTGCTCACGCCCTTGGCCTCCACGAGCTTGCCGCCGACCCGCAGCCGGGTCAGGAAGGTGCTCGCCATGCCCGACCGGCCCTTGTCGAGGAACTCCACCAGCGTGCCGTGCGTGCCGACCGCGACGATCAGGCTCGCGCCCTTGTCGTCGGCGAGCAGGATCGCGATGTCCTCGCTGGTGCCTGTCGCGGGGAAGACCACGGCCTCCTGGCCGAGCTGCCGCACGCGCTCAAGCCCCGGCGCCCGCCCGTCGCGGTAGGCGTGCACGACCAGCTCGGCGCCGCAGCAGAGCGCGCGCTCGGAGACCGAGTCGAAGTCGCCCACGATGAGATCGGGCAGGTAGCCCGCCTCCATCAGGGCGTCGGCGCCGCCGTCGACGCCGATCAGGACCGGGCGGTACTCCCTGATGTAGGAGCGGAGGGTGGCGATGTCCTCCTTGTAGTGGTAGCCGCGCACGACGACGAGGACGTGCTTGCCCTCCATCGTGGTGCGGATGTCGGGCACCCCCACTCCGTCGATGAGCAGGTCGCGCTCGCGGCGGATGTACTCCATGGTGTTCATGGCGAAGTCTTCGATCTGGATCGACAGGCCCGCCCGCGCCTCGGTCATCGCGGCCTCGATGGTCTCGGCCGTGACCGCCTCGCCCTTGCCGACGAGCTCGTCGTCGAGGTAGATCTCACCGTCGTGGACGCGCACCACGTCACCGTCGCGTACGCGGTCGAACACCTCGGGGGTGGAGTTGTCGACGAGCGTCACCCCGGCGTTGACCAGGATCTGCGGGCCGAGGTTCGGGTAACGCCCGCTGATGCTGGCCGCGATGTTCACCACGACCGAAACACCGCACGCGACAAGCGCCTCCGCGCTCACCCGGTCGACGTCGACATGATCGATGATCGCGATTTCCCCGGGCCGGAGGCGCTTGGTCAGCCTCTTGGTCCGCCGATCGATCCTCGCCACTGCCGTCACCCCGGGAAGGTCTGAAACCTTCCTGCGGCGGAGGCCCTGAACCTTAAAGGTCGGCACCTTCATCACGAACCATCCTGCCAGAGCGTGCGACCAAGATGTGCCCGCATCATGGCGTGTCAGTTTTGTCACTGTCGCCGGGTCACGAGCGCCCGGCGCGCGACCACGGGCCCTCGCGGCCCCCGTACGTCTCCCCGCATGCCCCCTGAACAGGGGCGACTCTTGCTCAGCTCGCCGCCTTGTCCGCCGCGGCGATCGACAGCAGCTCCTCGGCGTGCGCGCGGCCGAGCTCGGAATCTTCGAGACCGGCCAGCATGCGCGACAGCTCCCTCGCGCGGGCCTCGCGGTCGAGCGCGGTGACACCGCTGCGGACCACGCGCCCGTCGCCGGCCTTCTCCACGACCAGGTGCTGGTCGGCGAAGGCCGCGACCTGCGGCAGGTGGGTCACGACGATCACCTGGGCCGTACGGGCCAGGCGGGCGAGGCGCCGCCCGATCTCCACCGCCGCCTTGCCGCCCACGCCCGCGTCCACCTCGTCGAACACGAAGGTGGGCACCGGGTCGGCCCCGGCGAAGACGACCTCGATGGCCAGCATGACCCGGCTGAGCTCGCCTCCGGAGGCGCCCTTGTTGAGCGGCAGCGCCGGTGCCCCCGGATGGGACATCAAGCGCAGCTCGATCTCGTCGGCGCCGTCGGGACCGAACTGGCCGCTCGGGGTGAGCACCACGACCACCTGGGCGTGGGGCATGGCCAGCGCGGTCAGCTCGGCGGTGACGGCCTCGCCGAAACGATCGGCGGCGACCGTGCGGATGCCGGTCACCTCGGCCGCGAGCTCGGTGAGCCGCGTGAGCAGCTCCTCGTGTTCGCGCGTCAGCTCGGCGACACGGTCGTCGTCGCCCTCCAGCTCGGCCACCCGGGAGGCCGCCTCCCTGGCCCAGGCCAGCACGGCCGTGGTGTCCACGCCGTACTTCCTGATGAGGCCGTTCACCACCGCGCGGCGCTCCTGCACGGCGGCCAGCCTGGCGGGGTCGGCGTCGACGGACTCGGAGTAGGCGGCGAGCTCGGTGGCCACGTCGGACACCAGGTATCCGGCCTCGGCGAGCCGGTCGCCGATGGCGGACAGCGTCGTGTCGTACGAGCGGACCGCCTCGACGGCCGACCGCGCCATCCCGAGCAGCGACACGGCGTCCTGCGCGCCCTGGACGCTTCCCATGGGGTCGCCGAGCAGGGCGGTGTGGGCGTCGACGGCGGCGTTCTTCAGCGAGTCGGCGTGGGAGAGGCGCTCCTCCTCCTGCTTGAGCTCCAGCTCCTCGCCGGGCCTCGGATCGGCCTTCTCGATCTCCTCAAGGCCGAAGCGGAGGTGGTCGGCCTCCTGCGCCCGCTCGCGGGCACGGGTGGTGAGCTCTTCGAGCGTCTGGCTGACTTCCTTGTGGCGTTTGTAGGCCTGGGTGTAGGCGCGCAGGGGCTTGACCAGCTCCTCACCGGCGTAGCGGTCGAGGGCGGCGCGCTGGCGGCCGGGCTGGAGCAGCCTCTGCTGGTCCATCTGGCCGTGGACGGCGACGAGTTCCTCGGCGAGGTAGGTCAGCGTGCCGACCGGGACGGACCTGCCGCCCAGCCACGCGCGCGAGCGGCCCTCGCTGGAGACGGACCTGGCGATGATCAGCTCGCCGTCCTCCACGGAGCCGCCGGCGTCCTCCACCTGCTGGGCGACGCGGCCCCCTGCCTCCACGACCAGGGTGCCCTCGACCGTGGCGCGCTCGGCGCCCGGACGGACGCGCGCGGGATCGGCCCTGCCGCCGAACAGCAGGCCGAGCCCGGTCACGACCATCGTCTTGCCGGCGCCCGTCTCACCCGTGACGACGGTGAAACCCGATGAGAGCGTCAGAACAGCCTCATCGATCACCCCGAGCCCTTTGATCCGGACCTCATCGACCCGTGGCCGCACTGGGTCCCTCCCGCCGTATCGCCGCGCTGCCTCCGATCGGGCACACCTCGCCGGACCGTGTGGGGCTTGGCTCGGTCACCTCTCCGTGCGGGTCGATCCTACGCGGAAATCGCCAAGGTTTTCGATGACCGGGGTCGTCAACGCCCCGGACGGGGTCGTTCGCGCCCCTCGGTCACGATCGCTCACGCCTCCTGGCTAGGGGCGGACGCGCCCGCGCCACCCCTGGACGGGAAGGTCGAACTTGGCCACGAGCCGGTCGGTGAAGGGGGCTCCGGTGGCGTCGGCGTCGTGCAGCCGCGCCAGCCGTACGGGAAGGTCGGCGCGCCGCATCTCGACCCGCACGCCCGGCGGGAGATCGAAGCGCCGCCGGCCGTCGCACCACAGCACTCCGCCCGGAGTGCCCGGCAGTAGCTCCACGGCGATCGTCGACCTCGGGGACACCACCAGGGGACGCGCGAACAGCGCGTGGGCGCTGTTGGGCACCAGCAGCAGCGCCTCCACCTCGGGCCAGACCACCGGGCCGCCCGCGGAGAAGGCGTAGGCCGTCGAACCCGTCGGGGTGGCGCAGATCACCCCGTCGCATCCCCACCGGGACAGCGGGCGGCCGTCGATCTCGGCGACGACCTCCAGCATGCGGTCGCGCTTCTCGACGCTCGCCTCGTTCAGGGCCCAGGTGGAGGCCAGCGTCTCACCGTTGGCCCGGACCCTCACGTCGATGGTCATGCGCTCCTCGACGGTGTACCGGCCGGTCACGACGCGGTCGACGGCCTCGGCGAGGTCGGCCATCTCCGCCTCCGCGAGGAAGCCCACATGGCCGAGGTTGACCCCGAGCAGGGGGGTGCGGGCGGGCCGGGCCAGCTCGGCGGCCCGCAGCAGCGTGCCGTCGCCGCCCAGCACGATCAGGACCTCGGCGTCCTCCGCCGCGGCCGAGCCCGGCGGCACGATGTCGACCCCCGGGACGCCGATCTCCTCGGCCTCGGGCTCCATGACCCGGACCGTGAAACCCGCCTCCAGGAACCGCTGGATCACCAGCCGCGCGCTGTCGACCGCGGGCTCGCGACCGGTGTGCGCGGTGATCAGCACCGTGCGCTTCGCGCTGTCCATGGTCACTCCGCTCGTCCGGCGGGCACTCCGCGCACTACTGGGGACCTTCCGCGACGGCGCGCTCGATCTCGGCGTCGAGATCGGCCACCGGCTCCGGCCCGGGACCCCTGCCGAGCCAGATGAGGTACTCGACGTTGCCGGACGGGCCGGGCAACGGGCTCGCCGTGACCCCGCGCACCGCCAGGCCGAGCGCGGACGCCGCACGCGCGACGTCACGGACGGCCCCGGCGCGCAGCGCCGGGTCGCGGACGACGCCGCCGGCGCCCACCCGCTCCTTGCCCACCTCGAACTGCGGCTTTACCAGCATCACGAAGTCGGCCTCGGGGGCCGCACAGGCCGCCAGGGCGGGCAGCACCAGGCGCAGGGAGATGAACGAAAGGTCGCCGACGACCAGGGAGGGCGGATCGCCCACCATCTCGGGGGTGAGATCGCGGACGTTGACCCGCTCCATGACGGTGACCCGCTCGTCGGTGCGCAGCGACCAGGCGAGCTGGCCGTACCCGACGTCGACCGCGAGGACGTGGGCCACGCCGGCGCGGAGCAGCACGTCGGTGAACCCGCCGGTCGAGGCGCCCGCGTCCAGGCAGCGGCGCCCCTCGACGCCGAGCCCGCGCGGCCCGAACGCCTCGATCGCGCCGAGCAGCTTGTGGGCGCCCCGCGAGACATAGTCGGGGCCCTCGGCCGCCTCCGCGACCACGATGGCCGAGGCCGTGTCGACCTGCGTGGCCGCCTTGGCCGCCGTACGGCCGCCGACGCTGACGCGGCCGCCGGTGATGAGGTCGGCGGCCTGCTCGCGAGAGCGCGCCAGGCCGCGCCGGACGAGCTCGCTGTCGAGACGGACGCGCCGGCTCAACGCGCCCGCCCCGGGACGCGTCGTGAGATCCTTTGCCACCGGTGCCTCACGGGCGGCCGTCCCCCGCAGCGGCGGACGCGCCCGCTCGGGCGATGGCCGCGACCGCCTGAGCGGTGGACGCACCCGCGCGAGCGGCGGGCACGCCCGCTTGGGCGGTGGACGCACCCGCTTGGGTGGAGGACGTGTCGCCCACCGAGGCCAGGGTCGCCTCCAGACCGCTCAGCACCTTCTCGAACGCCGCCACGTGCTCCCGCACGGGGAGGTCTCCGAGGCCGCTCAGCCGGGCCAGGGCAGCCGCCACGGGCACCTCGCCGCTCTCCGTCATCCGCTCTTTCCACCCGCCTGCGTCGTCGTCACGACGGCGCGCCGCCGCCGTTGTACCGCGGAGTCGCGGTGTCGCCCTTGGTCACGGCTTCGATCGCGGCCATGATGGTGTGATCGCGCGCCAGGTGACCTCCGCCTACGCGATGGCCGTCGACCCTGACCGTATCCGAAGCTGTCACCCGTACGATGCTCTTCTCTCCCTGGCCGCGCCCGCGCGCCGGATTTCGCGTAGTACTCAAGTGAAACGCTACCTTCCGTAGGTCAGAGGAGCTTCGGCGGATGAGAAGGGATACGACGCATGGCGACCGTCGACGAGTGCCGGACGGCGCTTGACAAGCTTGCCGAGCAGTTCGGCGAGCTTGATCAGGCGACCCGTTCGAAGCACGTGGTGGAAAGGAGCATCAGCTGCCGGATCACCGACCTTGACGTGACGTTCTACGGCCGGATCGACCACGGCGGTCTCCAGGCGTTCACCGAGGTCCCCCCGGTCGACGGGCGCCCCGCCGAGGTGCGCATCCGCGTCTCCAGCGACGACCTGCTCTCGATGGTGAACGGCGAGCTCGACATGGCGCGGGCGCTGCTCGGGGGACGCGTGAAGATCGACGCCAGCCTGGGAGACCTGCTGCGCCTGCGCAAGCTCCTCTGAGTCCCCCTCCGGCGTTCCCTGTGCCCTGCTCCCGGGCGGCACCCAGTGCTCCCTGTGCCCTCTGCTCCCGGCGGCTCCCAGCGCTCCCTGGCCCCCCTTTCTGCGGCTCCTGGCGTTCCTGGCCTGTCTTTCTGCGGCTCCTGGCGCTCAGAGGCTCAGGGTCTCCAGCGCCCGTTTGAGCCCGTCCTCGTCCGCACGCCCGTCCCCGGCGTGGGCCCAGGCGGCGGCGCACGCGACGCGGAGGCCGTCCAGAGGGTCGCCGCTCCCCGCCAGGCGCAGGCCCCGCTCCTCCCAACGCGCGGTCCATCCGCCCCCCGACCACTCGTCCCCGTCGGCCTCCACCAGGGCGGGCGGCTCGTGGATGGCGGACACGTCGGCGGCGATGTAGGTGGGGCGGTGCTCGGGCGGCGCGGTGAGCAGGTCGAGCGGGCCGGTCACCCCGCTGAGCACGAGCAGGCTGTCGACCCCCGCCCGGGTGGCCGCCTCCACGTCGGTGTCGAGGCGGTCCCCCACGATGAGCGGCCGCTCGGCCCCCGTGCGGAGCATCGACTCCCTGTGCAGCGGGGGCTCGGGCTTGCCCGCCGAGACGGGCTCGACCCCCGTGGCGGTCGCGATCACGCGGGTCATGGCCCCGTTGCCGGGCAGCACGCCACGGTCGGTCGGCATGGTCGTGTCCCCGTTCGCCGCGACGAACCAGGCTCCCCGTCGTACGGCGAGAGCGCCCTCGCACAGCAGGGAGTAGGAGAGGTCGGGCGAGATGCCCTCCACGACGGCCGCCGGGGAGTCGGCCGCGGTCGTCACCGGGCGCAGCCCCTGCGCCCGTACGGCGCAGCGCAGGCCCATGCCCCCGACCACGAGGACCGCGGAACCGGGCGGCACCCGCTCGGCGATGAGCCGGGCGGCGGCCTGGGCGGAGGTCACGACCTCGTCCGGCGTGGCGGGCACGCCGAGGGAGACCAGATGCTCGGCGATCGCGGCAGGGGTGCGCGAGGCGTTGTTGGTGACGTAGGCGAGCCGCACGCCGGTGTCGTGGGCGCGGGTGAGCGCCTCGGGGGCGCCCTTCACCGCCTCGCGCCCGAGGTAGACGACCCCGTCCAGGTCAAGCAACAGGGTGTCGTAACGGTCGATCAGTGCGGTCTCCATGCACCCAACTATTTCCGATAAAAGTGAATATTGCCGACTCACGGTACAAGGCGGATCAGATCTGTCTCGCTCGCAGGGTGGCCTTTACCTGCTTCAGTGCGGAGACATAGTCGCGCAGATCTGGACGCATCGCCACAGCGATGGTCAGGGGCTCTTCCGCCGCCTCCATGTCTCCGGTACGCCACAGTGCCATGCCCAGGCCGAAATAGGCATAATCCTCGGTCGGATTGGCCGCGACGATCCACCGGAAACTCTCCGCGGCCTCCTCGTAACGGCGCGAGTTGAACTGCGCCCTGGCGAGGGCCTCCCGGATGCTGCGCGACTCGGGCTCGGCGTCGGCGGCCCGCGCGAGAATCGCCGCCGCCGCGGCCGGGCTGCCGTCTTTCAGCAGCTTGACCCCTCTTTGAAACCACTCATAGACGTCACCCGCGGGAGCGCTGCGCTCGTAGTCGGGGGATTCGGACTGGCCGCTTGGTCCCTGCATCATGTATCGAGGCCTCCTTCTGACGACAAGTCAATCCCGGCTTCCTGACGAGCCGGGCGGCGCTACGACGTCGGGGCTGTCTCTAAGCGACTCAGGCCTTTATGGCACCATGCCCGGTATGGCCATTCCTGAACTGCCGTCGCCTGACGGACTGGTGCTGCGCCCGTTCCGCGGTGTGCGCTTCACAGTCGACGATCTGGCGGCAGTCACCTCCCCACCGTACGACCTCATCTCGCGGGAAGACGTCCAGAATCTCCTGGACGCTCACCCCAACAACGTGGTGCGGCTGATCCTTCCCGGCTCCGACCAGCACCGCTACGCCGAGGCCCGCGAGACGCTGCTGTCATGGCTCGCCTCCGGCATCCTGACCACCGACGACCTCCCCGCGCTTTACGTGTACGAGCAGAGCGGGCCCGGTGTCCTGCTGCGCGGTCTGATCGGAGACCTTGGCCTCTCCGACCCCGGCAAGCGCATCGTGCTGCCCCATGAGAACGTCATGCCCGGCACGGTCGCCGACCGCCTCGCGCTCATGCGGACGACCGAGAGCAACCTGGAGCCCATCTTCCTCCTGTACGAGGGCAACGGCGGCTCCACCTCCCGTCTGATCGGCGACGTGGCCGCGACCCGGACCCCTCTGATCGACGTGCTGACCGACGACGGCATCGCCCATCGTCTGTGGGCGCTCACCGACCGAGCCGAGCTCGACGGGATCGCGGCCGAACTCTACGGCCGCCAGGCGCTCATCGCCGACGGCCACCACCGGTACGCCACCTACCTCGCCCTCCAGCGGGAATACCACTCCGAAGGACGCGGACCCGGCCCCTGGGACTACGGCCTCGCCCTCCTGGTCGACTCGACGGCCTACCCGCCCGACCTCAAGGCGATCCACCGGGTGATCCCCGGACTTCCCCTGCAGGAGGCGGCGGCGCGCGCGAAGGGCGCCTGGCAGGTACACGACTTCGCCCACGTGGAGGAGGCGCTGGAGGCACTGGCCTCGGCGGTCGGCCCGGCGTTCGTCCTGGCCGGGAACGGCCCGAGCCACCTGCTGACCGACCCCGACCCCGTCCAGGTGGAGCACGCGATGCCCGCGTCGCGGTCGGTGCGGTGGAAGTCGCTCGTGACCTCGATGCTGTCGGAATTCCTCCTGCCCAAGGTCTGGGGCATCCAGGACAACGAGGAGTCCGTGCTCATCGTGCACCACGACCCCGCTCTCGCCGTCAAGATGGCCCGCCGCGAGTCGGGAACCGCCGTGATCGTACGGCCGCTGAACGTGGAGGACGTGCTCGCCGTGGCCGCCGAGGGCGAGCGGGTGCCCCGCAAGTCCACGTCGTTCGGCCCCAAGCCCCGCACCGGCCTGCTCCTCCGCACCTTCGCCACCGGCTGACCCCCCAACCCTCACTCGCCGCGTGCCCCGAACCACGTCACTCGGCGCGTTTCGCCGACCACGTCACCCGCCGCGTTTCGCCGAATCACGTCAGCCGGCGCGTTCCCCGAACGAGTTCAAGGGAGCGCACTCCGCGGGGTGAGCTCCTTGGTGCCCTGGATGGTGGTCGGGGGCTGGATGGAGGTGGGTTCAGGCTGTCTCCTGGTCGTTCTGGGCTGCCTGACCGGCTTGCCGGCGGCGAGGGACAGCGGGCCGGGCTCAAGCCTGGTCGCCCGGTGGACCTCCACCTCGTACGTGCTGGCGCCTCCTCCTGAGCCGGCCCAGTATCTCTGGTGGAGCGACCCTTCGACGCTGACCACATCGTCGACCCGCCACTCGGCCACACGGGCGCCCACCTCCGGATCGAACGTGACGCAGGCGATGCCGTCGGCCTTCTTTCCGCTCGCGTGGTCGGGCGGCCGGCGCACCGCCAGGCCCCACATGGTCATCAGGTCGCCGCTCGGCAGCTCTCTGCCCCTCGGCGCCCTGGACAACCGCCCGACCAGCGTCACCTCGTTGCGATGCATGTCGATCCCCTTCCCGATCTGTCAGCCCAGGTCCGAACGGGACCATTGTTCAGACGACGCCCCGGCGCCCATGGATCCGAGCGTCGTTCTGTGGACAACACGCGCCGGAACGGGCCTCCTCCGGCGGCCCGTCAGCGGAACCAGTCGCCACCTTCAGGGCCAGCGGCGCCACCTTCAGGGTCAGCGCCTTCATCGAGGTTTCCGGCGAGCGTACGCGCGGCGGCCATGTCGTTCTCGGCCCAGCCCCAGTGGCCGTCGCGCTGGTGCTCCTTGGCCTGCTCGTCGATCCATCGGCTGTGCGCCTCCCACGCGGCCTGCTTGCTGGTTCCCAGGGCGGCGCCGATCTGCGACCACGAAGCGCCCGCCTGGCGGGCCGAGCGCACGGAGAGCTGACGTCCGTAGCCAGCCTTCCGTCCGATCACCTCGCCCAACGCGAGCAGCTCCAGCGCCTCGGCCCGTGTCAGGGGCGTCGCGTCGGGGTCGGGGGGCGCCAGGGCGGGGTCGTCCTCATCGACCGGTGACGCCAGGGCGTCACGAACACGCAGCGCGTCATAGCGCGCGGCCGCGGTCAGCAGCGTGAACCGGCGTTCAAGCTCATCGGGAGTGGTCATGGCCCGAGTATCTCGTCAGGGTGCCTTGACGTCAAGGCACCCTGACGGTTGGATGGGCGCCTCGTGGCCTCCTCCCGGGTCACATAGGACCGCCGGAACGGCCGGGCCGCGTCCCGATCGGGGCATGTGCCTTACGCTCGTCAGCGAGCACGGTTCGGGTCGAGACGGTCCGCGTCCGGTCCGGACCCAGGGAGCAAGGGAGTGGCCTGTGGACAACGTCACACCGCTCGGCGGCGACGTCTACGAGATCGACACGCGGATGGCCGGCTACTCGGGGATCACCGCGGGCTACCTGATCCTCGGCGACCGGCCCTGCCTCGTCGAGACGGGCACATCCACTTCGGCCCCGATCGTCCGCGACGCCCTGACCTCGCTCGGCGTCGGACCCGATGACCTCGCCACGGTGGTGGTCACGCACATCCATCTCGACCACGCCGGCGGTGTCGGCGACATCGCCGGCCTCTACCCGTCAGCGGAGATCGTGGTGCACGAGAAGGGCGCGCGGCACCTGGCCGATCCGTCCCGTCTCATGGCCAGCGCCCGCATGGTGTGGGGAGACAAGCTGGACACCCTGTTCGGATCGCTGACCCCGACGGACGCGGCGCGCATCCGGGCCCTGGGCGACACCGGCTCGGTCGACCTCGGGGGCGGCCGCATGCTCTCCAGCCACTATTCCCCCGGCCATGCCAAGCACCACGTCGGCCTGCTCGACTCGGCCACCGGAGACCTCTACGTCGGCGACGCGGCCGGGGTGTACCTCCCCGAGACCGGTGATCTGCGTCCCGCGACCCCGCCGCCGGACTTCGACCTCCAGACGGCTCTCGACTCCGTGGCGCTGTTCGGCGCGCTCGGGCCCCAGCGACTGCTGTTCAGCCACTACGGGCCCGTCGCCGACGTCGTCACGACCCTGGAACGTTCAGCAGACGAACTGCGCGTGTGGGTCGACCTGACCCGGCAGGCCCACTCGGAAGGCATGGATCTCGACCACGCCGTGGCGATGGTGCGTGAGAGGACTCGCGAGCGCTACGCCGCGCTGGCCTCGGAGGACGACGAGACGTCCGAGCGTTTCGAGATGCTCAGCGGTGCCCCGTCGAACGTGGCCGGCATCATGCATTGGCTCGACCACGCCAAGCCCCACGGCGGGTAGAGCGACCTTGCGGGGGACGAATCCGCACGAGCGCGCATAGGATCGCTCCGGCGTGGGAACGATGGGTGGCGGGCGCCGCACGCCTTCACATATGGCGGCGCCCACCACCCCTCGTCAGCTCACGCTTCAGGCCTTGCGGTTGCCCGGCTGCTCGCCGTCGGCGTCCTCGTCGTCGAGAACATCCCCCGGAACCGCCCCCGCCGAAACACCGAAGTCCGGCTCGATGAACGCCGGAGCCATCCCGACCTCCAGCCGCGTGGTCTTCAGATCGGGCTTCGCCGTCTCCGCGGCAGGCGTGCCGCCGACAGGACGTACCGTCGCATCCGCGCCGCGCTCGAGCTCGGGCTCGGCGGCACCGCGCTCGGGCTGGGCGGCGTCGCGATCGGGCCCGGCGGTGTCGCCGGAGGCCACTTCGGGCTCGTCGTCGATGACAGACCGCCCGAGAGAGTCGTCCGCGACGTCCACCGGGGCCTCGCCGGGGCTCGCGAGAAGGTCTCCATCGGCGGGGGCTTCCATCGCCCCCGGCTTCTCACCGGCCGGCGTGCCCGGCTCCTCGCGGGTCGACGCGGGACCGTGAGTCTCGGGCTCCTCGTCGATCAGGTCCAGACCGTCATCTTCTGAGTCGTCATCGGAGTCCTCGACGACCAGGCCGGAGGCGTCGGCCGCGAGCCTCGCGCCGCCCTGCCGAGCCTCGGTCTCCGCCGGCTCCTCGTCGCCGTCGTCCGCGTCCAGGTCGAACGCGACGTCCTCGTTGTCCTCGTCTTCGAGGTCCTCGATGACCGCGCCGGTGAGCTCGGCGTAGCGCTCGGCCGCTTCGGTCTCGCCGCCCTCGTCGAACATCATCGCGCGCTCGAACCACTCGGTCGCCGCGCCCTCGTGCCCCGCTTCCGCGAGAGCGTCGGCGTACGCGTAGGCCAGACGGGCCGACCACGGGTGCGGCTCCTGGTTGCGCAGCTCCGGCACCCGCTGCAGCGTGATCACCGCCGCGTCGTGCTGCCCGAGATCGCGCCGGGCGCCCGACTCGACGATGGCCAGCTCGATGCGGCCCGCCCGGTCAAGACGCTCGGCCTCGCGGGAACGCACCAGGTCAAGAGCGCGCTCCGGACGCCCGAGGCCACGCTCGCAGTCGGCCATGATCGGCAGGAACTCATCCGATCCGGTCATCCTGCGCGCGGCACGAAGGTCGCTGAGCGCCTCGGCGTAGTGCCCCGCCCGGTACGCGGCCAGGCCCACGGCCTCGCGCACGACTCCGATGCGGGCGGCGAACCGCCGGGCGACCTTGGCGTGCTCGTAGGCGAGCGCCGCGTCCTCCTCGCCCAGGGCACGCTCGGCCGCCACGAGGTGGCAGGAGATCATGTTCGCGAGGTCGTTCGGGAGTGAGCGCAGCTCGTCCCGAACGTCCTTCTCCAGCTCATCGGGTGTGATGTCCGCTGCCAGCTCCGGCATCGGGGCGCGCTCCTCGCGAGGCGCGCGCTCGGCGCCGCCTTCGAAGCCGCGATCACGTCCGTACCGCGCGCGCGAACCCGCGCTGTCGGAGCGCGGGGCGCTGTCCCGCTGATCGCGGGAAGCGTATCCGTCCCTCTCACGGTGTCCGAACGCCCTGCCGTGGTCGCCGCCGGACGGACGGCCCTCACGAGAGCCCCGATCGTCGCGGCCCTCGCGGCTGAACGGACGCGGCCCCGACGCGCCACGATCATCACGACTGAAAGAGGGACGACCCCCACGGTCGTCACGATTGAACGGACGACCACCACCGCCCTCACGGTTGAACGGACGGCCGCCGCGGTCGTCGCGGCTGGAAGGACGGCCCTCCCCGTAAGGGGGACGTCCGCCGGCTCCACGATCGTCGCGGCCCTCGCGGCTGAACGGACGCGGCCCCGACGCACCACGATCATCACGATTGAAGGAGGGACGACCCCCACGGTCGTCACGATTGAAGGGAGGACGACCACCACGATCATCACGGTTGAACGGACGACCACCGCCCCCCTCACGGTTGAACGGACGGCCGCCGCCCTCGCCGCGCTCGTCACGGCCGAACGGACGGCCCCCACGGTCGTCACGGTTGAACGGGCGAGCACCGCGGTCATCGCGGTCGTCACGGCTGAAGGAACGGCCACCGCGGTCGTCGCTGACGGGACGCCCACCGCGGTCATCGCGGTCGCGCCAGCCGGACGACCCCGCGGGGCGGCCCTCGTGCCGATCGGCGGGGCGGGAGTCCGGCCTGCCACCCTCGCGATGAGGACGCTCTCCGGACCCATACGAGCGGCCGGCGGACGGGCCCCGATCGTCGCGGCCGGCAGGACGGCCTTCACCCGAGCCACCGCGGTCGTCGCGGGTGAAGGGACGACCACCGCCAGGCCGGTCGTCACGGTTGAACGGACGGTGCCCACCAGAGCGATCGTCACGACCCTCACGACCGAACGATCGGTCACCGGAACCCGCCCGATCGTCACGGTAGGGGGGACGGCTCTCGCGCTCGCCGCGATCGTCACGGTTGTACGGACGCGCGCCGGGACCACCGCGGCCTTCACGGTTGAAGGGGCGCGGGGCGGAACCCCCGCGATCGTCACGCTGGAACGGACGACCTCCACGGTCGCCCGACGCCGAGGGGCGTCCGCCGCGGTCGTCGCGGTCGCGCCAGCCGGAGGAACCGCCGGCGGGACCACCCTCGCGCCGCTCTCCGGGACGGGAATCCGGCCGGCCGCCCTCACGATAGGGACGGTCACCACCGCGCGGAGCGTACGAGCCTCCGCCACGGCCGCCAGGCGCGCGATCGCGGTCACCACGGCCGTACGAACGCTCGCCGCCGAAACCACCGCGGTCGTCACGGTTGAAACCGGAACCGCCGCGATCATCGCGGTTGAAACCGGAGCCCCCGCGGTCGTCGCGGTTGAAACCGGACCCGCCTCGGTCGTCACGGTTGAATGAGCGACCCGGGCGGTTGTCGCGGTCGGACGGACGGCCGCTGCTCGAACCACCGCCGCCCTCACGGTTGAACGGGCGGTCGCCACGATTGTCGCGCTGGAACGGACGTCCCCCACGAGAGTCACGATCGCGGGACCCGTACGGACCGGCGGATCGGCCCTCACGCCGCTCGCCATAGCGTGGGCCGTCGCCGGGACGTCCCTCGCCACGGGCTCCCGCGCGGTCGGCACCACCTGGCCGGCCGCCCCTGCTTCCCTCGGGGCGGTCGCTGCGGAACCCTCCAGAACCCCCGCCCGAGCGGTTTCCACCGTCTTCGGGACGGCCCGAGTCCTCACGTCCGTTATCTCTGTTCACTTCTATCCTTCGTTGCTCGCTCACCGCGTCCACCGTGATCCGCGTTCGCTCATTGCGCCGACCATGTGCGGAGGGGACGGTCCATCCGGCCGCGGGGCACAGGCCCGTTTCACTCTGTCGCTGCCCGCGCATAGGCGCCTTACGCGACAAAGGCCACCCGTGGTGGGGTGGCCCGGCACCTCCAGCCTAGCAAGGCCCCGAAGCCCCCGGGACGCGCCGACCGAGAACGTATCGCGCTCTGCGAGCTCGTACCTCGGACGAGACCGAGAGGGACCGGTGCCTGACGGCTTCAGGCATAAAATGCTCTATAACGCAGGGAAGCCACCCACAATGTGGATGGCTTCCCTACCAATCAAATATTTGTCCGGCGGTGTCCTACTCTCCCACACCGTCCCCGGTGCA
>NZ_JBICTU010000034.1:0-74313 GCF_043197795.1 Sphaerisporangium sp. NPDC049003 | reverse complement strand
TTGACCTGCAGCAGGTCCTGGCAGGTCTCGATGATCAGCGCGTCGGCGCCCCCGGCGATCAGACCGGCGGCGTTGTCGCGGTAGGCGTCGCGCAGCCTCTCGTACGGAAGGTGCCCGAGAGTGGGGAGCTTGGTTCCCGGACCCATCGAACCCAGCACGAACCTGGGCCGCTCGCCGGTCGACCAGTGGTCGGCCCGTTCACGGGCCAGCCGGGCGCCCGCTTCGGAGAACTCGTAGACGCGGCCGGGGATGTCGTACTCCCCCAGGGCGGCGAGGTTGGCGCCGAAGGTGTTGGTCTCCACGCAGTCGACGCCCACCTCGAAGTAGGCGTCGTGCACGCCCCGAACGATGTCGGGGCGCGTCACGTTGAGCACCTCGTTGCAGCCCTCGTGGCCCTCGAAGTCGGCGAGGGACGGGTCGAAGGCCTGCAGCATCGTCCCCATGGCCCCGTCCGCGACCAGGACACGCTGGGCCAGAAGCTCGCGGAAGGTTGTCATGGCGCCTCCTAGAGGGCTTGGCGGAGAGCGTCGGCGCGGTCGGTGGACTCCCAGGAGAATCCCTCGCGGCCGAAGTGGCCGTACGCGGAGGTGGCCGAGTAGATCGGGCGGAGCAGGTCGAGGTCGCGGATGATCGCGGCCGGGCGCAGGTCGAAGACCTGGAGGATCGCCTGCTGGATCTTCTCGACGTCGACCTTCTCGGTGCCGAAGGTCTCCACGAACACCCCGACCGGGTGCGCCTTGCCGATGGCGTACGCCACCTGCACCTCGGCGCGGTCGGCGAGCCCGGCGGCCACGACGTTCTTGGCGACCCACCGCATGGCGTACGCCGCCGAGCGGTCGACCTTGGACGGGTCCTTGCCGGAGAACGCGCCGCCACCGTGACGGGCCATGCCGCCGTAGGTGTCCACGATGATCTTGCGGCCGGTCAGGCCCGCGTCGCCCATCGGGCCGCCGATCTCGAACCGGCCCGTCGGGTTGACCAGCAGCCGGTAGCCCTCGGTGTCGATCTCAAGGCCGGCCAGGATCGGGTCGACCACCTGCTCCTTGATGTCGGGGGCCAGCATGTCGTCCAGGTCGATGCCGACGGCGTGCTGGGTGGAGAGAACGACGGTGTCGAGGCGGACCGGGCGGTCACCGTCGTACTCGATGGTGACCTGGGTCTTGCCGTCGGGACGCAGGTAGGCGATGGTGCCGTTCTTGCGGACCTCCGACAGCCGGTGGGCCATGCGGTGCGCCAGAGTGATCGGAAGCGGCATCAGCTCGGGGGTCTCCCGGGTCGCGTAGCCGAACATCAGGCCCTGGTCGCCGGCGCCCTGGCGGTCGAGCTCGTCGGCGCCCTCGCCCTCGCGGATCTCGTAGGCGTCGTCGACGCCCTGGGCGATGTCGGGCGACTGCGCGCCGATGGACACCGACACGCCACACGAGGCGCCGTCGAAGCCCTTGTGGGAGGCGTCGTAGCCGATCTCAAGGATCTTCTCCCGGATGAGGCCGGGGATGTCGACGTACGTCTCCGTCGTCACCTCTCCGGCGACGTGTACCTGACCGGTGGTGATCATCGTCTCTACGGCCACGCGGCTCTTGGGGTCGCCCTTGAGCATGGCGTCCAGGATGGCGTCGCTGATCTGGTCGGCGATCTTGTCGGGGTGACCCTCGGTGACCGACTCGGACGTGAACAGGCGGCGGGACATCTTCACTCCTCGGATTCATGGGCGCGGGCTCTCGGCCCGGCGTACTGGGGAGCTTCAACTCGGAAGCGATTGTCGGCGGCCACGCTCACCGATCGGCCGGCGTCGAAGCGCCTGCCTCGCGATGAGGTGTACGCGGGAATTCCGCCTGGAGCGCCTGCACCGGAGCGGGGGCGGTCACCCACCTCCGGCCGCCTGGACGAGGTCGCCGCCGCCGATTCCGGAGCGAACGCCGACCTGCTTTGAATAGGTGGTGCCTTCGATCGCGCGGGCGAATCGGCGACCATGCCGCCGATCGCCTTTACGACGAACGTGTCCGTCCTGATGACATTCATCTTTGCGATTTCTCCGACGATGCCCTTCCGCACGCGCATGACACTCCCGGGCCTGGCGGGGCGAAATGCCTCCACCGATTCGTCGGTCATGTCCCTCCTCTGGGTCGGCGTCGTCGAACTCCTGGTCACGGCCCTGCTCCCCCGTCGGCCGCTCCTCGCGCGTGCAAAGCAAGAGCCATCGTGCGAGTGGCGCTCGCGCGATGGCCCTTGCCCGCGTGGGGACTTACTGCGAAGGAAACCACCGACCAGAGACACCACCTCATCATGCGGCTAAAAATCCGTTCCAAGCTCGATTGATTCGATGCTAGACGGGCGCCGAACCCCGCTGAAACCCCTGCGGAACCCCTACAGCCCGGGGCGGGCGGATAACGCGGTTATCGCGCCGGGATGAGAATCGTCTGACAACCGTTGGCCGCCGAACCGCGGCCCGAATACGGGGCAGGACGCGTGCCGCCCATTCCGTGGAATTCCCCCGACTCCCGGTGGCGCGGGGACGGGTCCGGGGACCCCCACACGAAGATCGTGGAGCACCAGGGGGGCCCGGGCCCTCGCCGGTCCACCCGTCCCCTCATGCTCATGGCCCCTCGCTGCGGGCCGGAGCGGGCTTCCCGCCGGCTAATAGCCCATGCGGCACCGTAGGGGGATCATTTCTCACACATAACGGGCTTCACAGATGAACTTTTCGGTATGTAAATACCCGTCTGGTTCCTGTAGCCACTTAGTTGTACGATATGGGCATTAGCGGTAGGGGTTCAAGGAGGATGAGCAGTACCACCTGGCTCCACTGCACGTCGCAGCAGGCGATTCGCCACCAACGGCCCCAAAGCCCGGCCCGCCTGGGGGCGCGTACCTGATACTTGTCTCAGGAGGGCTGAGAGCGCGAAGACTTCCGGATGTGTCCGCGGGTTTTCTGGCAAGGAGTCAACAGGTGGAGTTCCGGATCCTGGGACCGCTTGAAGTGATCGCAGGCAGTGACCGCCTGGACATCGGGGGGGCGCGGCAGCGAATCACCCTCGCCAATCTCCTGCTCGACGCCAACCGGCTGGTCACCGTCGACCGGCTCGCCGAGGCCATCTACGGCGAGGACCTGCCTCCCACCGCGCGCGCCCAGGTCCAGATCTGCATCTCCTCGCTGCGACGGCTGTTCGCCGCGCACGAAGGCGCGGACATCATCTCCACCCACCCCCGTGGCTACATCATCCGCGTCGAAGAGGGCCGCCTCGACGCTCAGCGGTTCGAGGCCCTGACCGGCGAGGCGCGCCGCGCGCGCAACGCCGGCGACCTCGACGAGGCGGTGAGAAGCTACCGCGACGCCCTCAAGCTGTGGCAGGGCGAGGAGGCCCTGCAGGGCATCGAGAGCAGGCCGGTGCAGTCGGCGGCGGGCAGGCTCACCGAAGAGCGGATAACCACCAACGAGGACTGCATCCAGCTTGAGCTCGACCTCGGCAGGCACCAGGAGCTGATCGGCGAGCTGACCCGCCTCATCGAGCAGTATCCCCTGCGCGAGCGGCTGCGCGGCCTGCTGATGCTGGCGCTCTACCGCTCGGGCCGCAGGGCCGAGGCGCTCCAGGTGTACCGGCTCGCCAGGGAGACCATGATCGAGGAGCTGGGCATCGAGCCCAACGAGCAGCTCCAGCGCCTCGAACACGCCATCCTGACCGCCGACGAGAGTCTCGACATCCCGGTCAAGGCGACCATAATCCCGGTCGAGCCGCCGGCCGCCGCGCCCGTCGTCCCCGTGCCGTTCCTGCTCCCGAGCGCGATCGCCGACTTCACCGGCCGCGCCAAGCAGATCGACGCCATCGAGAGGGAGCTGGCGCTCGCCTCGGAGGATCCCACCCGCTTCGCGGTGCCGATCATCATCGTCGCGGGCAAGGGCGGCATCGGCAAGACCACCGTCGCCGTGCACGCCGCGCACATGGTGGCCGAGCGCTTCCCCGACGGCCAGCTGTTCGCCGACCTGCACGGCGGAGCCTCCCGGCAGGTCAGCCCCATGCACGTGCTCGAACGGTTTCTGCGCGCGCTCGGCGTGCCGGGCAACGCCATGCCCGACGGGCTCGAAGAGCGCGCCGAGATGTACCGCGCGCTGCTCGCCGACCGCAGGACCCTGGTCGTCCTGGACGACGCGGCCACCGAGAGCCAGGTCCTGCCGCTGCTCCCGGGCACCCGCATGTCCGCCGTGCTCATCACGAGCCGCAGCCGCCTGGGCGGGCTGGCCGGGGCCATCCACGTCGACATGGACATCTTCGACGCCGACCAGTCGATGGAGCTTCTCGCGCGCATCGCGGGCACCGCGCGCGTGCGCTCCGAGGCCGAGTCGGCCAAGGCGCTGGCCGAGCTGTGCGGGCAGCTGCCGCTGGCGCTCCGCATCGCCGGCGCCCGGCTTTCCGCCCGTCCCCACTGGAGCATCGAGCAGCTCGTCAGCCGCCTGGAGGACGAGACCCGCAGGCTCGACGAGCTGAACCACGGCGACATGGGGATCAGGGCGAGCATCTCCCTCACCTATGAGAGCGTCGGCGAGGAGGCCAGGCGGCTGTTCAGGCGGCTGGCGATCCTGGACACCGGCCTGTTCTCGGTGTGGATCGGGGCCGCGCTGCTCGGTGTCCCCTTCGCCGACGCCGCGGACCTGTTCGACGAGCTGGCCGACGCCCAGCTGATCGAGACCGCGGGCGGGTACGGCGTGCACAGCCTGTACCGCTTCCACGACCTCATCCGCGTGTTCGCCCGCGAGTGCCTCGCCAGCGAGGAGACCTCGGCCGAGCGCAAGGCCGCCCTCGAACGCGTGCTGGGCGCCCTGCTGTTCCTCGCCGAGGCGGCCCACCGCCGGGAGTACGGCAATGACTACGTCCAGATCCACAGCGACGCCCCGCGCTGGCCGCTCCCCGAGAGGCTGGTCGGCCAGCTCGTCGCCGAGCCGCTCGCCTGGTACGAGCGCGAGCGGCCTCTGCTGGTGTCGGGCATCCGACAGGCGGCGCAGGCCGGCTTCGTGGACCTGTCCTGGGACCTCGCGGTCAGCGCGGTGACGCTGTTCGAGTCGCGCGTCTACCTCGACGACTGGCGTGAGACCCACGAGACCGCGCTGGCGGCCGTCCGCCTCGCCTCCAACGTGCGCGGCCAGGCGGCGATGCTGTACTCGCGGGGCTCCCTCCACATCACCGAGAAGCGGTTCGCTGAGGCACACCGCGACTTCGAGGAGTCGACCAGGCTCTTCGCCGACATCGGCGACGACCAGGGCACCGCCCTGGTGCTGCGCAGCATCGCCTTCCTTGAGCGGATGAGCGGGAACTTCGAGGAGGCCACGGCCCACTACGAGCGCGCCCTGGCGATGTTCTCAAGCACCGGAGACCAGGTGTCCTCCGCGTACGTGCTGCACAACCTGGCCCAGCTGCGGCTGGAGACCGGCGACCCCGAGGGGGCCAGCACCCTGCTGTCCGAGGCGCTGGCGCTCAGCCGCGACGGCGGCAGCCGGAGGGTCGAGACCCAGGTGCTCCACCGCATGGGCGACACCTACCTGGCGTGGGACGAGCCTGCCCTCGCGGCGGACATCTTCGACACGGCGCTCACGATGGTGCGCGCCATCGGCGACCCGGTCGGAGAGGCGTACATCCTCAACGGGCTCGGCATCGCCCGGCTCCGGCAGGGCGAGACCGCGCTGGCCGAGGAGGCGCTGCGCAACGCGGTCCGGCTGGCGAGGACGACGGGCGACCGGCTCCCCGAGGCGCGTTCCCTGCTCGGGCTGGGAGAGCTGGCCCTGGCGTGCGACGACGCCCAGCATGCCGCGGTCCACTTCGAGCAGGCGCTGAGCCTGTTCCAGTCGATCAACACGCCGACCTACGAGGCGCGGGCCCTTTCCATGCTGACCGAGGCGCGGGCGGTGCTCGGCTCCGGCGGGCGCATGGGGGAGTCGGGGGAACTGGTCGGCTGAGCCTGGTCCGGCTCGCCGATGCGATAGGCTCTGCGGTGCCCGCGGCGGGCTTTACCCGGCGCGGCATTTCCCCGCGGCACGACCGGCCGGCGCACCCTAATTGTTTCCGGGCGCCGGGGCATTCACGGCGCCGATTCCTTGCCGTGCCTAATGCGGCATGGAACACCCGATCGGCCGCGACCGCATCTCGCAAAGAGCCTTTCCCTCTCACAAAGGGATTCACCGGGTCTGTCGGCGCCGGTGAGGCGGGAAACCAAAGACACCTTTCTCCCGCCGTGACCTGCGTCTATGATGGGTCTTGGCGCTCGTGGCGCAATTCCCGCCGATCTTCCCCGCGCGTACCCTTACCACCCCGTGCCGTGCCCTAGCCGGGCGCGAACCGGTCCCGAGAAAAGATTGGCGTTGATTCCTCGCGGAACAGCGGCATCGATACGCTTGGGACGTGACCGCTACGCGAGTGAGCAACAAAAGGTCCCCGGGGGCCGGAGTTCTCGATTTCGCCGTTTCCGTCAGCCGGGAGACGGCCGAGAGCCCGCCGTCCCCGTCTGCGCGCGGCGGGTGCGCGCGCGACGGCGACTCGTCCAGGCAGTCTCTCCCAGGCCGCGAGAAGCCATGATCAAGTCGATCCTGCCCGACTGCGTGGTGGCGGCCGACGTCTTCACCGACGCTCCTGAGCCCGCCCTCTTCCCCGAGGAGGAGCTGGCGATCATCCACGCCGACGACAAGCGGCGCAAGGAGTTCGGCACGGCCCGGGTCTGCGCCCATGACGCGCTGCGCAAGCTGGGCATGCGCCCGAGCCCCGTGCTTCCCGGTCTCCGGGGGGAGCCCCAGTGGCCGCCGGGCGTCGTCGGCAGCATCACCCACTGCGCCGGCTACCGGGGGGCCGTCCTCGGCATCTCGTCCAAGGTGACCACCATCGGCATCGACGCCGAGCCCAACGAGGCGCTGGTCCCCGGCGTGCTCGACGCCATCTCACTGCCGGAGGAGCGCGAGAGCCTGCGGAAGCTCGCGGCGCGCCATCCCCGCGTCCACTGGGACCGCCTGCTGTTCAGCGCCAAGGAGTCGGTGTACAAGGCGTGGTTCCCGCTCACCAAGCGGTGGCTCGACTTCGAGGACATCCTGATCAACATCGATCCCGTGAACGGCAACTTCTCGGCGTGGCTGCGGGTCACGGGGCCGAGGGTGCGCGGGCAGCGGATCACCGCCTTCTCCGGCCGCTGGGTGGCCGAGGCCGGCCTGATCCTCACCGCGATCGTCGTGCCCAGCCCGGGAAGGTCCGGCCCGCCGCGACACGGCGCGCAGCGACCCCTCGGCCACGGCCGCCTCCCGCAGACCTCCGGCGCACCCGTCCGCTGACCTCCGCGACCACGCGGCCGTCCGCCTGTGCGCCAGAGCGCGCGGCCGTCCGCTGACGCCTCCGAGCACGTGACCGTCGGTCTGGCCTTGCGTCCTCGCGTGGGGGGGCACGCCCGGTCCGCTTCCATGGGAAGTGTCGTACGGGCTCAGTAGGCTTGCCAGGCACGCTGACCTCGGAGGACACCCAGGAGGACCCATGTTCAGGCACACCAGGGCTTTCAGCGGATTCGCGGTCGACGACGTGGCGAAGGCCAAGGAGTTCTACGGCGGCGTCCTCGGGCTGGAGGTGTCCGAGGAGCACGGCATGCTGCGCCTGCGCATCGCCGGGGGCGGCGACATCCTGGTCTACCCCAAGCCCGGCCACACCCCCGCGTCGTTCACCATCCTCAACTTCCCCGTCGACGACATCGACCAGGCCGTCGACGCGCTGGCCGAGCGCGGAGTGCGGTTCGAGAGGTACGACGGCCTCGACGCCGACGAGAAGGGCGTCTTCCGCGGCGGCGGCCCCTATATCGCCTGGTTCACCGACCCCGCCGGGAACATCCTGTCCGTCCTGCAGGAAAGGGCGTGACCCGCCTGGGCGGGCTGTGACCGACCCGGACCTGGGCGGCGGGCTCCGCGCGGTAGCGTGACCCGCCGCGTTCCAGCGATCGCTGTTCGACTCGTGCGAGGAGGCCGGCCCAGGCCCCCTCGGGTCCACGGTGAGACGCACGATCCTCGCTCACGGCGCCTGGATCGACGTCCGGCCGGGCTGGATCGGCGGCGCCGACGCGCTGTTCGACCGGCTGGCGCGGGCCGTCCCGTGGCACGCCGAGCGACGGCACATGTACGACCACATGGTCGACGTCCCCCGGCTGCTCGCGGCTGCTCCGCTTCGAGGTCCGCGAGGGCTGGGAGCCGCTGTGCGGGTTCCTGGGGTGCCGGTGCCCGACGAGCCGTTTCCGAGGGTGAACGACATGGCCGACTTCGAGCGGAACACTCGGGGGAAGCTGCTCCCCATGCTCCTGCGGCGCAGCGGGTAGGCCCGCACAGCGGGTGGACCGGCGCAGGGAACGTGCGGTCCGGCGGGTGGAACCGGTGTGCCTCCCGTGGGTCACCGGCCCCTCCCGGGACCGTCAGGGGCCGGTGTCGCCGAGCGAACCGAGCAGCTTGCGGAGCAGGGCGGCCAGCTCGTCCCGCTCGGCCGGGGTGAGACCGTCGAGCAGGCGGTCCTCGTTGGCGACGTGGCCGTCGACGAAATCACCGACCAGGCGGTGGCCGGCCTCGGTGAGCGTGACCAGGACGAGCCGGCGGTTGTCCTCGGCGGTGGCGCGGGTGACCAGCTCCTTGGCGACGAGGCGGTCGATCCGGTTGGTCAGCGCCCCGGAGCTCACCATGGTGGCCTCCGCCAGCTCGCGCATGCAGAGGGTCCGGTCGGCGCGGAACAGGACCGCCAGCACGTCGAACTCCCAGGGTTCGAGGCCGTGCTCGTCGAAGTAGGCCCTGACCCCGCGCTCCAGCAGACGGGAGGCGCGCGAGATCCGGCCCACCACGCCCATGGCCGAGGTGTCCAGGCCTGGCCGCACGGCGGCCCACTGGTCGAGGATCTGGTCCACGGCATCGTTCATCCGGTCATAGTACCTCGAACCATTCGGCATCGAACTGTTTGACATCACCGCGATTATCGCCTTAACGTTTCCTCGTCGCAAATTTTGATGTCAAAGAGTTCGAGGTGAAGAAGATGAAGGTCCTGCTGCTGGGCGCGACCGGCTACATCGGCTCGGCGGTCGCCGGACGGCTCGCGGAGCACGGCCACGAGGTGGTGGCCCTGATCCGCCGCAAGGCCGGTGAGAGCCGCGCCGTGCCCGGAGCCGCGGAGGTGAGATACGGCGACGTGACCGACCCCGCCTCCCTCGCCGCGGCAGCCGCCGACGTGGACGCGATCGTGCACGCCGCCGCTCCGACCGGGGACGAGGCCGCAGAGACGGCGGCGGTCGACGCCCTGCTGGCCGGCGGGGCGAAGGTCGTCTACACCAGCGGCATCTGGGTGCTCGGCCCCGGCCCCTCGGACGAGGAGAGCCCGCTGAACCCCATCCCGCTCGTCGCGTTCCGGGCGGCCGTGGAGCAGCGGGTGCTCGCCTCCGGCGGCGTGGTGGTCCGGCCCGGCATCGTGTACGGCGCGGGCGGGGGCATCCCCGCCCTGCTGGTCGCCAAGGCCGCCGAGCACGGCCGGGGCCGCTACGTCTCCGCGGGCGGCCAGGAGCCCGCCTGGCCCACCGTCCACGTCGACGATCTGGCCGACCTGTTCGTCGCCGCAGTGGAGAACGGGGAACCCGGCGCCGTTCTGCACGGAGTGGGGGAGGAGGCGGTTCCGCTGGCCGCCGTCGCGAGGGCCGCCGCCCAGGCCGCCGGGCTCGGTGACGGGGAGGCGGAGGCCTGGCCGGTGGAGGAGGCGGGGCAGACCCTGAGCCCGGCCTTCGCCGAGGCACTCGCTCTCGGTCAGGCGGTGGGCGCGACCCGGACCCGCCGGGCGCTCGGCTGGACGCCGAAGCGGCCGGACCTCGTCGCGGAGCTCACGGACGGCTCCTATCGGAGCGGCCGCTAAGAAAGTGTTGGGCAACTGGATAGTTACTCTCGGTTGAGGTCTTCGGCGAGGCGCCGCGTTGCTTCGGTCTCGATCGGACCGTGCGGCTCGACGTCCTCACCGGCCAGCCGGGCGGCCATGAGCCGGATCATGGCCACCTTGATCATCGCTTCGGCGTGCGCAGTCTTGCGCTCGTAGTCGCGGGCCAACCTTCTGCACCGTCCCAACCAGGCACACCTCCGTTCCACCACCCACCTAAGTGGCAGAAGAAGCTCACCGACGCCGACCGGCGCGGTTTGTCGGCCCTGTTTTGGAGCCATCTGAACCTCCGCCAGGACGACCTGGACCATCCTGGTGTTCAGGTAGACGATCGCGGCCTGGACCAGGTGCAGAGCCAGGGCGGAGACCTCGACGTGTTCGCGATCGTCGCCGGTCAGGTCACCGGCCTTGCCGTAGAAGATGTCCCTATGCGCGCCACATCCGAGTTCTACCAGCCACGGCCAGCCCGCCACCGGGCCTCACCTAGATCCGAACTCCGAACAGCTCCTAGTCTAGACGTAGCGTGACCCGCCTGGGCGGGCTGTGAGCCCTCGCGCCGCAGGGTTGATCGAATGGGTGTTTGAATACCTGGCGTATACTGGGCAAATGACCGCCGCGTTCCAGCGATCGCTGTTCGACTCGTGCGAGGAGGCCGGCCCAGGCCCCCTCGGGTCCACGGTGAGACGCACGATCCTCGCTCACGGCGCCTGGATCGACGTCCGGCCGGGCTGGATCGGCGGCGCCGACGCGCTGTTCGACCGGCTGGCGCGGGCCGTCCCGTGGCACGCCGAGCGACGGCACATGTACGACCACATGGTCGACGTCCCCCGGCTGCTCAAGTTCTACGACGAGGGCGAGCCCCTTCCCGACCCCGTCCTCGAACAGGCCAAGGCGGCCCTCGACGCGCACTACGCCGAGGAACTCGGCGAGCCGTTCCGCACGGCCGGGCTGTGTCTCTACCGCGACGGGCGCGACAGCGTCGCCTGGCACGGCGACCGCATCGGGCGCGGCCGCGCCGAGGACACCATGGTCGCGATCATCTCGGTCGGCACGCCCCGGGGCCTGCTGCTCCGCCCACGCGGCGGCGGCCCCGCCCTGCGCCACGACCTCGGCCACGGCGACCTGATCGTCATGGGCGGCAGCTGCCAGCGCACGTGGGAGCACGCCGTCCCCAAGAGCACACGTGTCACCGGCCCCCGCATCAGCATCCAGTTCCGCCCCCGCGGAGTCCGCTGAAGCGACACAAGACTTGTCGCGATCGTCCCAGATTCAACCGACCCGACAGGCCGAGTCGGCATAGCTCGGGCACGAGCCTAGGGCGCGGTCGCGGTCTTCGGGGATCAGTGATCGTCCGGTGGCGTTCGGCCGATCAGTCGCGGTCGTGGAGAGTGACCTGGTAGCCGTCGGGGTCGGCGAAGGTGAATGTCCGACCGAAGGGGCCGTCGATCGGTGCGGAGACGATGGCGTGACCGTCGGCGACGAGAGCATCGTGAATGGCCTGGACGTCTGTGGCGTGGAACCAGATCGCGGCACCGATGCCGGGCTGAGCAACGGATGCGAGATCGGTGCCGGGAACGACGTCGCGGAGTGCGAACGCGATCGGCTTCGTCTCGAAGACGACCGCGTGCGGAGGTCCGGCCTGCGAGCGGACGAGGCCTAGGTACTGCTCGTAGAACGCCTGCGAAGCGTCGAGGTCGCGCGCTTGGAGCGAGATGAAGTCGGGGCCGGTGGCGGGCATGATCATGCTCCTTCTTTGCGTGTCAGCTTTCTGACACAGGTCAATCTATGTCAGAATGCTGACATGAGTCAAGACGATGTCGGCGTCGACCTGGAGACGTCACTGGGCTACCTGCTGAAAGAGGCGTCGAGCGTCCTCCGCGCAGCCATGGAGGAGGTGCTGCGGCCGCTCGGGATGAGCGTGACGCGCTACTCCTGCCTCGAACTGCTGGCTCAACGACCGGGCTTGTCGAACTCCGAGCTCGCGCGGCGCGCGTTCGTGACACGGCAGTCGATGAACGTGCTGCTCCAGGCCCTGGAACGAGAGGGCTACGTGACCAGGCCCGCGGAGGCGCCTGTCGGAAAGGTTCTTCCCACGCGGCTCACGCCTCGCGGCCGACGGAGCCTCGAGAAAGCAACCGTAGCGGTCCGGTCCGTCGAGGTCAGAATGCTGGCCGGCATGACAGAGACCGAGCAGTCAGGCGCGTTCCGGATCCTGCAGAGCATGATCCATTCCCTGCGCGATGGCAACGACGGTGCATAGCTCGACCTGGTCACACTGGACGAAGTGGCACGGATGCTTCCATCCGCGGACCTCTATGACTGCCCGCTTGAGATGATCTTGTAGGGATGATCGAGCCATACATGCTGGGGGACGAGAGCGCCGATGGCGAGGTCGGCGCCGGGAGACTCCCACGCGATCGATCGGGGGTCTATACCGGTCGCCGGCACCTCCGCGTCATCCTCGTGCTTACCCATGCCGTACCTCCTGGTAGATCGCCCGCCGGTCGGCGGATGACATGGCCACCACGACTTCGCGTGGGCGTTCGCGGGGATCGAGGACGAACCACACAGAGCATCCGTTCCTGTCCCGGGTGAACCCCCAACGGCCGGACACCGCCCGGATCAAGTGGATCCCTCGTCCGCGTTCCGTCAGCTCGTCACCCGGGACTCGGCACACGCACGGCACCGTGGCCGAGCCCTCGTCGGCAACGGTGACCTGAACGCTGCCGTCCCAGCCGACGAGGAGGGCGACGCGGACCTCCAGCGAAGCGGCGTGTCGCACCGCGTTGGTGAAGATCTCGGAGAGCAGCAGAACCGCGTCGTCACGGCACGGATGATCACCGAGGATCTTGCCCAGCCATCGCCGAGCCTCTCCGACGGATGCCTCCATACCGGGAAAAGTGCTGCTTTCCTGCCGACGGTCGTAGGAATGGATGCTCATCTGGCCGCGTGTCCTTCTGCGGGGGATTCTTGTCGCCCCCAGAGAACCGCCTGCGTGGGATTTGCGGCGCGCGTTCAGCCGGACATATGGCCTGACTTTTCACCGGGAACAGCCTTCCGCCTTTTCGGCCTTCGACTACCTTCGGTATGCCACTGTTCACGGGAGGTAGCCATGGTCTGGCGGGGGACGGAGTTCGAGCGGGCGTGCGTCGAGCGCGGCTGGGAGCGGCCTTCGGTCTTTCTCTCGGTGTTCGCGCAGGCAGCGCACATGCTGGGCGAGCCGGTAACGCTGACCGACCGCCAGTTCCGCCGCTGGTGTCTTCCGAACCCACCACGGCCACGCCCCAAGGCCTGGCGGGTGCTTCACGCCATGTTCGGCATCAATCCAGCCGATCTGGGTTTCCCGCCCGCTCCATACGGTGAAACAAATCCATGTACGTTTCTAATTACGGACCAAACAGAGGAAACGGATGTGAACCGACGTACATTCGTTACTGGCGCTGTTGGAGCAACGGCCGGTGTAGCCCTGGGTTCCTTCACCGCTCCGGAAGCCGTCGGCATGCAGCATGTCCAGGAGTTGCGCGCCGGACTTCGCGCTCTCCGTACCATGGGTGACGCGCATGGCGGTAGCGATGTACGGCCGCTGGCCATCCGGCATCTGAACCGGGTCCGCCGCGTCATCGAGACCAGCAGCTATCCGGACTCGATCGGCCGCCGGCTTCGCCTGCTCGCCGGGGAGACCGCGAGTCGCTGCGCGTATATTCACTTCGATGCCAGCGACCAGGAAACCGCACGGCATTATTGGAACGAGGCGCTCACCATCGGCATCACGCTGGGAAACGACGAGCTGAAGACACAGGCTCTGGCGATGCTCGGCTTCCAGGCGAACTACGAGAAGCAGCCCCGGCAAGCCCGCGACCTGCTAGCGGCAGCGCGGCAATACGCCGAAACCATGGGCTCCCCCGTTCTACTGTCGATCATCGCAAGCCGCGAGGCACGGGCGCTCTCCCTTATGGGCGACCACTCTGCCGCTCGCGCCGAACTGGCACGAGCGATGCGACTGATGGAGCGTCCCGAGCGGAGCCGACCAGCTCCCGACTGGACGGCATTCTATGATCACTCTGAGTTCGAAGTCGTCCAGGCAAAGCTCTACACCGAGTGCGGACAGCACAAGGCGGCAGTGCCGTACTTCCGGGCTTCCCTGACCCATACCGGCGCGTCGTTTGGACGGAACCGCGCTGGCAGGCAATTCGTCCTCGCCCACAGCCTCGTTCGCGCCAACGAGGTGGACGAAGGCGCCGCGATCGCCCTGGCCGCCCTTGACCAGCTCCGCGAGGTCTCATCGGGGCAGGTACGACACCGTGTGGTCGAAGTGCGTGACGCGCTCGCCCGAGTGGAAACGGCCAGCGCCCGTGAGTCCGCCGAAGCGCTGACACAGCATCTGAACTGACGCAGAGACGAGCCACCCGAGCGTCCGGCTCAGCCCGCTTCGCTAGCGTGCCGGGCCCCCGATATGGCCTCCTTGAGGGACGCGCGGTCCACGTCGGCCTTGAGGCCGCTGATCCGGATGACGTGGCCCTCCTCGACGGACACGTATTCGTGCTGACGCCCGCTCGTGCGGTACCAGCCCGCCTCGTCGTACGCGCAGGAGTCCGGAGGGATCAGGGGCTCGGCGTCGTGGAGGGGCTTGGCCGCGCATATGGCGTCGCTGAAGGTGCCTCGATCGACCCCGAACCACACCTGCCTGCCCTCGGCCGAGAAGTAGTACGCCTGGAAGCCGTCTTCGTTGTAGACGCTCATGGACTGCTCGGCCAGCTCGTACCCCGGCAGGTCGACCAGGTAGACCATGTCGGGCGCCACCCCCTCGGACCTGAGGTCGTCGAGCCGCGCCCCGCTGAGCGTCACGCCGGCCGCGCAGCCCGACAGGAGCACGAGGAGCGATAGGGAGATCACTCGTCGTATCACGGGTTCACTGTCTCGCACGATCAGGGGCGTTCCCAGCGTTCGGCCAACCCGTCACCCCAGGTCCAGCCCGCACTCCAGATTCGGCCCACTACTCCAGGTGCAGCCCGTCACTCCAGGTTCGGCCCATCACTCCAGGTCCGGCCCGCTACTCCACAGCCCCGCTGGTCTCTCATGGGATCTTTCAGGGGCGGCTCAGGGCGGCTCAGGTACCCGCGTGGCGGTCGCGTGCCTCCAGGACGCGGGGCATCTCTCCCTCAAGCCATTCGATGAGGCCGAGCAGGCGGCGGGCCGCCTCGCGGCCGAGCGGGGTCAGGCTGTACTCGACCTTGGGCGGGATGGTCGCCTGGGCCTCGCGGTGGACCATGCCGTCGCGCTCCAGCGCCTGCAGGGTCTGGGCGAGCATCTTCTCGCTGACGCCGTCGACGCGGCGGCGCAGGGCGTTGAAGCGGTAGGCGCCCTCGCCGAGGGCGGCCAGGGCGAGGATGCCCCACCGGCTGGTGAGGTGCTCCATCGTCTCGCGGGAGGGACATCCGCGTGCGAACACGTCGAAGATGACCTGCCCGTGCTCGTCGCGGGCGAGGGTGGCCTGGTCTTCCATACCCCTAACCTTACGTTCTCGCTGCACTGTGCAATCGGTTGGTACTAACCACAGCATTGGCACTTTCTAGAAGTTAGTACTAACCTAACGGCGAATCCCCTGAGCGAGGAGAAGTGAAGATGATCGTTGTCACCGGTGCCACCGGACAGCTCGGCCGCCTCGTCGTCGAAGGACTGCTGAAGACGACGCCCCCCGGCCAGATCGTGGCGGCCGTACGGAACCCGGAGAAGGCGGCCGACCTGGCCGAACGCGGGGTGCAGGTGAGGGAGGCCGACTACGACAGGCCCGAGACGCTGAAGTCGGCCTTCGCCGCCGGAGACCGGGTCCTGCTCATCTCCTCCGACACCGTGGGAGTCCGCCTCCCCCAGCACAAGGCCGTCGTCGACGCCGCCGCCGAGGCCGGTGTGGCGCTGCTCGCCTACACCAGCGTGCTGCGCGGCGACACGAGCACTCTGGCGCTCGCCGCGGAGCACAAGGGCACCGAGGAGTACATCCGCGCCTCGGGGATCCCGTTCTCCTTCCTGCGCAACGGCTGGTACTTCGAGAACTACGACAGCACGATCACCCAGGCCGCCGAGCAGGGCACGATCGCGGGCGCCTCCGGCGAGGGCCGCGTCTCCACCGCCACCCGGGCCGAGTACGCCGCCGCCGCGGTGGCCGTCCTCACCGGCGAGGGCCACGAGAGCGGCAAGAGCCACGAGAACACGGTGTACGAGCTGGCCGGCGACGTCGCGTGGACCAAGGCCGAGCTGGCGGCCGAGATCGCCGCGGTCACCGGCAAGCCGGTCACCTACCAAGACCTTCCCCGCGAGGAGTACGAGCGGGTCCTGATCGGCGCGGGCCTGCCCGAGCCGGTCGCGGCCATGTTCGCCGCCATCGAGATCGACATCGCCCAGGGGGCCCTCGCCGACACCACGGGCGACCTCGCCAGGCTCATCGGCCGTCCGACCACTCCCCTGCGGGACACGGTGGCCGAGGTCCTGGCGCGGACCTGACCCGTCGCGGCCGGTGGCCGGGACGGGCCGTGCCACCGGCCGGGGCGGGCCGGTCAGTCGAGGGCGCCGAGCGTGATGCCCTCGATGATGTGGCGCTGCGCCGCGACCGCGACGAGGAGCACCGGGACGATCGTGATGAGCGACGCCGCCATGATCAGGTTGTACTGGGTGGTGAACTGACTCTGGAACACGGACAGCCCCTGCGACAGGACCGACATCTCGGTGGTGTTCACCACGATCAGCGGGAACAGGAAGTTGTTCCAGTTCTGCAGGAACAGGATGATGGCCAGCGCGGCGACCACCGGCCGCGCAAGCGGGGCGTACACGTCGAAGAACACCCGCGACTCCGACGCCCCGTCGATGCGGGCCGCCTCCCCCAGCTCCCGCGGCGTCCCGAGGAAGAACTGCCGGAACAGGAAGGCGCCCAGCCCGGAGGCGATGTTCGGCACGATCAGGCCCTGGTAGGTGTTCAGCCAGCGCAGCTCGCCGAGAAGCTGCGACATGGGGACGATGATCGCGCTGAACGGCACCATCAGCCCGCTCAGCGCGACGACGAAGAGCAGCCGTTTGCCCGGGAAGTCGAGCATGGCGAACGCGTAGCCCGCCAGCAGCCCGCTCGCGAGCTGCCCCGCGGTGGCCGCCACGCCGAAGATCGCGGTGTTGAGGTACCAGCGGCCGAACGGCGCCTGCGACAGGGCGCGCCCGATGTTCGACCACTCGGGGTGCGCCGGCAGCAGCGGTGCCGCCGGGTTGATGATCTCGGCGTCGGTCTTCAGCGCGCTCACCGCCATCCAGACGAGCGGGAACGCCACGATGACGACGGCCAGGCCGAGCAGCAGGTAGACCACCGAGCGGCGGGCGATCAGGCTAGCGGGCACGGCCGGCCCTCCCGAGCAGCCAGATCTGCGTGATCGTGATCAGCAGGGACAGCAGGAACAGCGCGACGCCCATGGCGTTGGCGCGCCCGGTGTCGAACTGGACGAACCCCTCGTTGTAGACGTAGTAGAGAGCGGTCTGGGTCGCGCCGTCCGGGCCGCCCTGCGTCAGCACGTAGATCTGGGTGAACGTCTGCAGGCCGGTCAGCGTGGTGACAACCCAGATCAGCAGGGTGTGGCGGCGCATCATCGGCCACTGGACATGGGCGAACCTGCGCCACGCCCCCGCCCCGTCGACGCTGGCCGCGTCGAGGACGTCACCCGGGACGGACTTCAGGGCCGCCACGTAGAGGATGACGTTCTGCCCGAAGAACTGCCAGGCGCCGAAGGTCAGCACCGCGACCAGGGCCGGCCCCGGCGAGGACAGGAAGTCCGCCTGGGGAAGACGGAGGGCGCGGAGCAGCCTGTTGATCAGCCCGAACTGCGGCGCGAACATGTTGGCCCAGATCAGCGCGGTGGCGACGACGGGCACGACGAGCGGGATGACGAACGGTGCCCGCACCCGGGCCACGCCGGGCGCGCCGGAGTTGAGCAGCAGCGCGAGCCCGAGGCCCACCCCCATCGTCAGCAGGATGAAGCCTGCCGTGTAGACGCCGGTCACGCCGAGCGCGTGGCCGCCGCCCTCGCGCAGCATCTGCCCGTAGTTCCCGAGCCCGACGAACTCGGGCGAGGCGTCGAACACCCCTCCGCTGTACAGGCTGCGCCACAGGAGCATCGCCAGCGGGACGAGGGAGAAGACCACGGTGAGCACCACCGTGGGCGCCACGAACGCGTAGGCGAGGGTCCAGGTGCGGTGCCGTCGCCGCATCAGCCGAGTTTCTTCAGCGCCGCGTCTCCCTCTCGCGCCGCCTTGGCCAGTGCCTCGGCCGGGGTCTTCTGCCCCTTCAGAGCCGCGTTGATCTCCGTCCAGAGGCTTTGGGAGATCGCGTTGTAGGCGGGGGTGATCGGGCGGACCTTGCCGGTCTTCTCCGCCTCGGCGAAGACGGTGTACGTCGGGTCCTGGGCGATGTGGTCCTTCAGCGCCTGCTGCTCCAGCTGGGCCGGGTCCGACGGCAGGCCGCCGTTCTTGGCCGCGAGGTAGGCGCCGCGCTGGGGGGTGGTCAGGAACTTCAGGAACGCGAGGCCCGCCTTCTCGGCGTCCGCGCCCGTCTTCAGCAGCGCGGCCACCCCGATGCCCATGCTCGTCGAGGTGCCGGCGGCGCCCTTCGGCATGGGGGCCACGCCGAAGTCGACCCCGGCCTTGCCGAAGGTCGGCACCGCCCACTGGCCGTTCACGATCATGGCGACGGTGCCGCTGGCGAACGCGGGCGCCCCGTCGAAACTGCCCGCCTGGGCGTAGCTGGTGCTCGGCGCCGCCTTGCCCTTGACCAGGTCGACCCAGGTGGTGAGCGCCCTGACCCCGGCGGGGCTGT
Organism: Sphaerisporangium sp. NPDC049003; assembly: GCF_043197795.1. NCBI lineage: Bacteria > Bacillati > Actinomycetota > Actinomycetes > Streptosporangiales > Streptosporangiaceae > Sphaerisporangium > Sphaerisporangium sp. NPDC049003. The sequence continues at coordinate 55,566 of NZ_JBICTU010000034.1, read as the reverse complement.
TGAAGGCGGTGGCCGTGCCTTCGGCGTTGAGGAACGACCCGCCCTCGGCGTGCAGCATCGGCGTCCACGCGAAGGTGATCCACTCGGCCTCGCCGAGCGGCACGTAGAAGCCGTACTTGTTCTTGGCGGGGTCGGACAGCTTCCTGGCGTCCTCGGCGAGCTCGGTCCAGGTCGCGGGCGGGCTCTTGATGCCCGCGTCGGCGAAGGCCTTCTTGTTGTAGAACAGCACGATGTCGCCCACGCCGGCCAGGGCGATGCCCAGCTGGTGGCCCTTGTAGAACAGCGATTCCTTGATGCCGGGGTACAGCGCGTCGGTCTCGGCGGTCAGCTTGCCGTCGAGCGGGACGAGCTTCCCGCTCTGCTCGATCACCGGGAGATCAGAGGGGTTCTGGGTGAGCAGCACCGTGGGCTGGGTGCCGTTCTTCAGCGCCGCGATCACCTTGGGCAGGAACTGGTCGGAGCTGGCGATGTACTGCCCCTTGGCGTGCATCCCGGGGTGGGCCTTGTCGAAGGCCGCGTCGATCTCGGCGATCTGGTCGGGCTGCCAGCCGCTCGTCCAGTACGTGAACGTGCCGCCCGCGGCGCCGGAACCGCCGCCGGAAGCGCCCGGATCACTCGAACCGCCGCACGCGGCGAGGGCGAGGACGAGGCCGAGCGCGATCGCGCCGGCGGCGCCCCTCTTCCTGATCTTCATGTGTCCCGCAACTCCCTGCCCCCGTGGCACACGGAGTGCGCCTGACCGAGAACCGTCATCCCGCCGGACTGCCCTTTGCCGGGCACACTACAACCCAGTCACTCGGTAGGTAAATATTGATCGTCTCACCGGCGTCGTCGGCGCGGACCGGCGGCGCCCGTCTCCCGGCCGCGGGAGCGGGTCGTGCCGGCGAGATGGATTCCTGGGGACCCAGACGGGTACGCGAGAGGACTGAGCACGTGAAGCGCCCGCAGCCGAGCTGAAAGGAACGTGTCCATGCCCAATCGGCAGCGCGTCGTCATCGTAGGCGGAGGATTCGCGGGCTTCACCGCGGCGCGGCGGCTCTCCCGCCTGGCCAGGGGCGCGATCGAGATCGTCCTGATCAACCCGGCCGACTACTTCCTCTACCTGCCTCTGCTGCCCGAGGTGGCGGCGGGGATCCTGGACCCGCGCAAGGTGGCGGTACCGCTGGCGGGCAGCTGCCCCGGTGTACGAAACCTCCTGGCGAGCGTCGACAAGGTGGACATCGAGGGACGCCGGGTGGAGTGCACCGACGCCGAGGGCAGGCCCCGCGAGCTGGGCTACGACAGGCTGGTCATCGCGGTCGGCAGCGTCAACAAGCTGCTGCCCGTCCCCGGCGTGTCGGAGCACGCGCACGGTTTCCGCAGCATCGCCGAGGCGCTGTACCTGCGCGACCATCTCATCCGGCAGATCGAGCTGGCCGACACGGCCACCGACGCCAAGGAGAGGAACGCGCGCTGTACGTTCGTCGTCGTGGGCGCGGGCTACACGGGCACCGAGGTGGCGGCCCAGGGGCAGTTGCTCACCGTGGACGCCAAGCGGCACAGGCCCGGCCTGCGCGAGCAGGAGCTCCGCTGGATCCTGGTCGACAAGGCCCCCCACATCCTGCCCGAGCTGGACGAACGCCTCTCCCGCACGGCCCACCGGACCCTGGCCGACCGGGGCATGGAGATCCGCACCGGTACGACCGTCGCCGAGGCCACCGACGAAGGGGTCAAGCTCTCCGACGGGGAGTTCGTGGCGACCCGTTCCCTGGTCTGGTGCGTCGGGGTCGGCCCCGACCCGCTCGTGGAGACGCTGGGACTGCCGACGAAGAAGGGGCGCCTCCTCGTCGACGAGTACCTGAACGTGCCGGGGCATCCGGAGATCTTCGCCTGCGGCGACGCGGCGGCGGTGCCGGACCTGACCCGCCCGGGCGAGTACACGGCCATGACCGCGCAGCACGCCGGCCGGCAGGGCAAGCGCGTGGCCTACAACCTCGCCGCGTCGTACGGCCGCGCGGAGCGCCGCCCGTACCGGCACCACGATCTGGGCTTCGTGGTCGACCTCGGGGGCGTGAAGGCCGCCGCCAACCCGCTCGGCGTCCCGCTGTCGGGCCTGGTCGCCAAGGCGGTGACGCGCGGCTACCATCTGCTGGCGATTCCCGGGGGGCGTACGCGCATCGCGGGCAGCTGGCTCCTGGCCGCCGTGCTGCCCCGCCAGACCGTGCAGCTCGATCTCGTGCGAGGAGGGTCGGTGCCGATCACCTCCGGCGCGCCGGACGAGGCGAGGGCGGGTCAGGTGTCCACTGAGCCGCCGCTGCGCCAGTAGATGTTGCTCTCCCTGGTCAGCATGCCCTCGTCGACGAGGTAGCGGCGCAGTGCCGCGAAGTCGTCGTGGAAGCCGCGCAGGGCGACGTTCACGTCCTTCTCCGCGTAGCGTATGCCGGGCTCGAAGACGCGGGCGATGTAGTCGAGCACGACCAGCCGCTTCTCGCGCCGCGTGGGGATCGCCCGTAACCGGCCTTCGACCAGGAACTTCTGGATCATCCTGTCCTCGGCGGAGACCGGGGCGGCGGGTTTGGCCGTGGCGTGCAGCAGCTCGCGGAACCTCTCGCGCCGCACGTGCCAGCCGTCCTCGGACCTCTCGGCCAGCCCGCCGCGTTCGAGCCGGTCGAGGGCCCGTCGTACGGCCTCCTGGTCGAGCCCGGAGGCGTCCGTGCCGCCGTTCAGGACCAGAGCGGAGAGGACCCGCAGCGTGTCGTCCTGATAGAGCAGTCCGAGGACGCGCCTGATCTCTTCCTCGCTCATGATCTCCAGCCAATCGACTCAGACGATGATGTGCCGTACGGCCCGGACCTGCCGGACGCGATCAGACCCCCACACATATTGACCCCAGCGGGCTCGCCGATCCTCTCCCCCATCATTGTGGCCCCTCCAAGGCGGCACAGGTCCCGGATCCGCAAGCGGGTGGTGTGTGCCAGGGGTGTCAGGGGTTTCGTGGCGAAGAAAGCGGATATTTCCCCACGACCCTTTACCGGAAAGTCGCTATTTATACGACTTCATGTTCTTTAAAGGCAGAGGGGTGAATTACTAGAGCGTGCTGTTTATTTGCTTCATCGAGGCGTCATGCCTGCGTCTTCATCCCTTGAATGGGTAATTCATGATTCACGGTGCCACGACTGCGACATCCCTCTAATTCAGACTTTTCTGGAACTCATTGGTAGTGGGAAGTCTGCGATGTCGAGGCGGGGTTCCATGCCCGCCGGCCGGTGGACGCTCGCCGTCACCGCACGCCGCGGTCAGGAAACACATCGGGAGGCAGGATGAACGACGACGGCACGCTGGTGCTCGGGCGGTCCCCCGCTCGGTTCCCCGCGGCGCCACGGGGCTCCCTGAGACCCGGCGGTTCGCGTATGGCACCGGTGCTCGGACCGGCCTTCGTCGCCTCGATCGCCTACGTGGACCCCGGCAACGTCGCCACGAACCTCATGGCCGGCGCGACCTCGGGCTACACGCTCGTATGGGTGGTCGTGCTGGCGAGCCTGGTGGCGATCCTCGTGCAGTTCCAGGCCGCCAAGCTCGGCATGGTGACCGGCAAGAGCCTGCCCCGGCTGTGCCGCGAGCGGTTCTCCCGGCGCGGCGGCCTGCTGCTGTGGGCGCAGGCCGAGGTGGTGGTGCTCGCCACGGACCTGGCCGAGTTCGTCGGCGCGGCCATCGGCATGCACCTGCTCTTCGGGATGCCGCCCGGGATGTCGGCGCTGATCACCGCCGTGGTGGCGCTGCTCATGCTCCGCATGCGGCGGCGCGGCCGGACGCGGCGGTTCGAGCTCATGAGCGCCGCGAGCCTGGTGCTCGTCGGGGCGGGCGTGGTCTACGACATCCTGCTCGTGGGTCATCAGTCCGCGGCCGGGCTGGCGGGCGGGCTCGTACCGCGCCTGGACGGCGGGGGCTCGGTGATCCTGGCCATGGGGATCGTCGGAGCCACCGTCATGCCGCACGCCATCTACCTGCACTCCGCGCTCGTGCAGGGACGGGGGTGGCCGGCCGGCGCGGCCTGGCGGCGACCCGCTCTCGTACGGCGGGCGCTGCGTACGGACTGCCTGCTCGGCCTCGGCACCGCCACGATCGTCAACGTGGCGATGCTCGCCCTGGGCGCCGGGCTCGGCGCCTGGACGGGCGGAACCTGGACCGGTGATCTGCCGGCGGCCCACGCGGAGCTGCTGAGCCGGGCCGGCGGCGCCGCCGCTCTGGCGTTCGCCGTCACGCTGCTGTCGTCGGGGATCTCGTCCTGCGGGGTCGGGACGCTGGCGGGCGACGTGGTGATGGAGGGCTTCCTCGGCCGCCGCGTACCCGTCTACCTGCGGCGCCTGGTCACGATGACCCCGGCCGTCGTCGCGCTGATGCTCGGCGTGCCCATGACCAGCCTGCTGATCCTCAGCCAGGTGGTCATCTCCCTCGGCGTGCCCGTGGCGCTGTTCCTTCTCGTCTACTTCTGCCGCGACCGCTCCGTCATGGGCCCGCTGGTCAACGCTCCGCTCACCACGCGGATCGCGGCGTGCGCGGGGGCCGCGGTGGCCGTCCTTGGATGTTGCCTCCCGTTGACCCTCCTGTTCTGAACACCGAGCCCCGCCGGAAACCGGCCCCAGCGATTCGAGGAGATGAGCCCGCATGACCTATTCGACCGACGGCATCCCGCAACCACAGCGCGGCAGCCAGGGCGCCCTGGACACCGGCCCCCGGAACATCGAGCTGGACCGGCAGAATCCCGACCTGCTCACCCCGCCGGCGACCGACTACGGCACCGTGCCCAACATGAAGTTCTCCTTCTCCATGGCCCACACCAGGATCGAGGAAGGCGGCTGGACCCGGGAGGTGACCCAGCGGGAACTCCCGATCGCCACCACGCTGGCCGGCGTCGACATGAAGCTCGACCCGGGCGTCTACCGCGAGTTGCACTGGCACAAGGAGGCCGAATGGGCCTACGTGCTGGAGGGAAGCTGCCGGATCGGCGCCGTCGACCAGGAGGGACGTAATTTCCTCGACGACGTCGAGAAAGGCGACCTGTGGTTCTTCCCCAAGGGCGTGCCGCACTATATCCAGGCACTGGAGGAGGGCGTGGAATTCCTCCTGGTGTTCGATGACGGCGGTTTCTCGGAGAACTCCACCTTCATGATGAGCGACTTCTTCGCCCACACGCCGAAGAGCGTGCTGGCGAAGAACTTCGGGTGGACGCCCGAGCAGATGGAGAACCTGCCGGAGAAGGAGAAGTACATCTTCCGCGGCGAGGTGCCGCCGCCGCTGGAGTCCGACCGGGTGGTGAGCCCGACGGGCGACGTGCCGCGCACGTTCAAGCACCGGATGCTCGCCCAGGCGCCCCAGCGGTTCGACGGCGGATCGGTGCGCGTCACCGACTCCACGAACTTCGCGGCGGCGACCACCATCTCCGCCGCCCTGGTGGAGATCGAGCCGGGCGGGCTGCGGGAGCTGCACTGGCATCCCACCGACGACGAGTGGCAGTACTACATTTCCGGATTCGGCCGCATGGGGGTGTTCGCCAGCTCGGGGCTAAACCGGACGTTCAACTTCCAGGCGGGCGATGTCGGGTACGTGCCGTTCGCCTACGGGCACTACGTCGAGAACCTCGGCACGGAGCCCCTGGTGTTCCTGGAGATGTTCCGCAACCCGCGCTTCGAGGACATCTCGCTGACCCAGTGGATGGCCAACACCCCGCCGCAGGTCAGCGCCGACACACTCGACATCCCGCGTTCGATGGTGGAGGCGCTCCCCAAGAGCAAGCACAGCGTCGTCCGGTAACCGCCGGCGCCCGTACGGGGCCGCCCGGCCGTCAGAGGAGCCGGGCGGCCCACACGCGTGCGCGGGCCCGAATACCGCGATGTCCTGACCGCGCCCGCGTGCCGTCCGGAATCTGGCGGGAACGCTCTTGCTAAGCGTGCCGTGGGCAATTATTTTCATCCAATCGCCTGTGAGTGAAAGGAATGATTGTGGCCTGGGGTGCGCGGCTCGCGTACGAGCGTGCCCGCCAGGCGGCCGAGCTCGCGATCAGGGCCTTCGAGGGCCGCCCCGTGGAGAGGAGCTGAGACGAGTGGACATCAGTGCCGCCGACTACGTACAGAAGGTCGAGAGGCTGGTGCACGACGTCGCCGCGAGCCAGGCGCGGGCCGTGGGCGAGGCCGCGAGGCTGCTCTGCGCCGCCCTGCGCGGTGGCGGAGTGATCCAGGCGTTCGGCTCCGGGCACTCCGAGGCGATCGCGATGGAGATCGCTGGACGTGCCGGCGGGCTCGTCCCCACGAACCGGCTGGCCCTGCGTGACCTCGTACTTTACGGCGGGGAGTCTCCAAGCGCGCTCCGGTCCACGGAGCTGGAACGCGACCCGTCGATCGCCCACCGCATCTACGACCTCGCGCCCATCCAGCCGCAGGACGCCTTCGTCATGATCTCCAGCTCCGGGGTCAACGGCTCGGTGATCGAGCTGGCGTCGATCGTCAAGGAGCGCGGCCACGGGCTGGTCGCGCTGACCTCGGTGCGGCACAGCACCGAGATGAGGTCCCGCCACGCCTCCGGGCTCAAGCTGCTCGACCTCGCCGACGTCGTGCTCGACAACGGTGCCCCGTACGGGGACGCGGTGATGCCGCTTCCGGAGGGCGGCGCCTTCGGAGCGGTGTCGACGATCACCTCGGCCCTGCTCGCGCAGATGGTCGTCGCCGAGGTGGTGCGGGAGCTGCTGGAGGCGGGCGAGGTGCCACCGATCTACCGTTCGGCCAACGTCGTCGGGGGTGACGAGCACAACCGGGCGCTCGAAAGCCGCTACGCCGGGCGCATCCGCCGCGGCGGCTGATCGGTCGAATCTCGTGGCAGGGCCGCAGTTCTTGATCCAATGTATTGACACCAGGTTTGACCAGAGAACCCCCGCTCCCGTACGAGGCCCTTCGCAGCAGAGGCCGCGGCGGACGCTCCACCCCCAGGAGGACTTCATGGCGGAAAGCTCCTTTTCCCGGCGCGAACTACTGCGAAGCGCCGCCCTCGCCGGCCTGCTCCTTCCCGCGGCGGCCGCGCTGTCGGCGTGCGCGTCCCCGGCCGGCGGCGGCAACCCCGGCGGGTCGCAGGCCCCGGCCACCGGGGCCAAGACGGCGACCAACCCGCTCGGCATCGCCGAGGACAGACCGTTCGAAGTGGTGATCTTCGACGGAGGCTTCGGCGACGCCTACGCCCGGGACATCCACGAGCCGCTGTTCAAGGGCAAGCACGCCAAGGTCGAGATCAAGCACACGGCCACCAAGGAGATCGCCAAGACCCTGCAGCCCCGGTTCGCCGGGGGCGACCCTCCCGAGTTCATCAACAACTCCGGCGACAACGCGATGGACTTCGGCGCGCTGGCCCAGGACGGCCAGCTCCAGGACCTCGGCGCACTGCTGGACGCGCCCAGCTGGGACGACCCCGGCGTGAAGGTGCGCGACACGATCCTGCCCTCCGCCATCGAGCTCGGCACCTACGACGGCACCTTCTCCGTGCTCAACTACGCCAGCACGGTGTGGGGCATCTGGTACTCCAAGAAGCTCTTCGGCGACAACGACTGGGAGGTGCCCAAGACCTGGGACGAGTTCACGGCGCTGTGCGAGAAGATCAAGAAGTCCGGCAGGGCCGCGCCGTTCACCTACGCCGGAAAGCACCCGTTCTACATCTACGAGACGATCCTCACGCTCTCCGCCAAGATCGGGGGCGCCGATGTCCTGAAGAACATCGACAACCTGGCGGACGGCGCGTGGAAGGCCGAGCCGGTCGCGAAGGCCGCCGGCGCCTTCGCCGAGATCGGGGCCAAGTACCTGCTCCAGGGCACCGAGGGGCTTGACCACATCCAGACCCAGACGGCGCAGAACAAGTACGAGGTGGCCATGCTGCCCTGCGGGTCGTGGCTGGAGAACGAGCAGAAGGACACCACGCCGGCCGACTTCGGCTACGCCATGTTCCCGCTCCCCTCGTTCACCGGGTCCGACGCCCTGCCGTACGGCACGCTGCACTCCCGGCCCGGTGAGGAGTACTTCGTGGCGGCCAAGTCGGCCAACCCGCTCGCCGGCGTGGAGTACATGCGCGCCATGCTCTCCAAGGACGGCGCGGGGAAGTTCACCGAGCTGGTCAGCACGCTGACCGTGGTGAACGGCGCGGCGGACGGGCGCACGCTCAAGCCCGGCCTGGAGAGCGCCGCCTCGGCCCTGAAGGACGCGGGGACCAACGTCACCTACTTCCGGTTCCGCCAGTGGTACAAGGAACTGCACGACGAGGTGGCCGCGGCCACCGGCCAGCTCATGTCGGGCCGGCTGAAGGTCGCGGAGTGGGCCGACCGGATCCAGAAGAAGTCCGACGAGATCAAGAACGACTCCTCGGTCAAGAAGTTCACCCGCTGACCGAAACGGTCGCCCGGTAGCGGCAGGAAAGGCGGCGAGCGGGATGACGAACGGCAGGACGCGCGTCATGAGAGGGGCCGGCTTCACCAGGGCGCGGTTCATAACGGGCTTTCTCGCGGTTCCGGTGCTGCTCTACCTCATCTACGTGATCTCCCCCTACGCGCAGGCCTTCTACATCGCGATGACCAACTGGCGGGGCGTGAGCGCCGGCCCCCGGTTCGTCGGGCTGGAGAACTTCCAGAGGCTTCTGGGCGACGGCACCTTCTGGACGGCGGTCGGCCACAACGGCCTGCTGCTGGTCCTGCTGCCGCTGCTCACCATCGCGATCGCCCTGTTCTTCGCCTTCCTTCTCAACGCCGGGGGGACGGGAGGGGGCGTGTCCGGCATCTGGGGCTCCCGGTTCTACCGCGTGGTGTTCTTCTTCCCCCAGGTGCTGGCCGTGGCGATCGTCGCCGTCCTGTTCCAGCAGGTGTTCCGGCCCGACCGGAGCGGCATGCTGAACGGGCCGCTGGTGGCCCTCGGGCTGGAGCCGGTCGGGTTCCTGTCCAACCCGGATGTGGCGTTCTGGTCGATCCTGGGGGTACTTGTCTGGCAGGCCGTCGGGTTCTACGTGGTGCTCTTCTCGGCCGGCATGGCGTCCATCCCGCGCGAGATGTACGAGGCCGCCCAGATCGACGGGGCGGGACGCGTCCAGTTGTTCGCCCGGGTCACGCTGCCGCTGCTCTGGGACACCGTGCAGGTCGGGTTGATCTATCTCGGCATCGCCGCGCTGGACGTCTTCGCCATCGTGTGGGTGATGACGGCCGAGCACGGCGGGCCCGACCACTCCACGACGGTGATGGCGGCCGAGATCTACCGCAACGCGTTCCAGTACTTCAAGTTCGGCTACGCCTCGGCCATGGGCGTGGTGCTGTTCTTCTTCACGGTCGCCTTCGCGGTGCTGGCGATGCGCCTGTCGCGTCGCGAGCGGATCGAGTTCTGAGGGGGCCTGACAATGGTTTCGCGGGCGGAGAAGGTGACGCTCAGCCGGAGCGCGGCGCGCGAGCGGCGCAGGATCCGCCTCGGCCCGCTGTCGGGGTTGTCCCACCTCGCGCTGATCGTGTGGACCGTGCTGGTGGTGGTGCCGATCGTGTGGACGTTCCTCGCCTCGGTGAAGAGCGAGGACGAGATCTTCGGCAGCGCCTGGTCGGTCCCCGCCACCCTGCGCTGGGACAACTGGGCACGGGCCTGGGAGCACGCCCATGTCGGCCAGTACATGATCAACAGCGTCGTCATCGTGGCGTTCGGGACGTTCGGCACCATGCTGTTCGGCTCGATGGCGGCGTACGTGCTCGCGCGCTACCGGTTCCGGGGCAACCGGGCGATCTATCTGCTGTTCGTCTCGGGGCTGGCCTTCCCGGTGTACCTTGCGCTGACGCCGCTGTTCTTCGTGGTGCGGAACATGGGCAGCATCCCGCTGATCGGCCAGTTCATCGGGCTGGACACGCGGGGCGGGCTGGTGCTCGTGTACATCGCCTACTCGCTGCCGTTCACGGTGTTCTTCCTGTCGGCGTTCTTCCGCACGCTTCCCCACGCGGTGGCGGAGGCGGCGTTCGTGGACGGCGCGTCCCACAGCCGGGTGTTCTTCCAGATCATGCTGCCCATGGCCCGGCCGGGCATCGTCAGCATCACGATCTTCAACATCCTGGGCCAGTGGAACCAGTACCAGATACCGCTCGTCCTGCTCAGCGGCCAGTCGAAGGACAAGTGGGTGATCACCCAGGGCATCGCGGACATCTCCACGGCGGCAGGATACGACGCCGACTGGTCCGCGCTGTTCGCCGCGCTGAGCATGGCCATCCTGCCCATGCTGATCGTGTACACGATCTTCCAACGCCAGATCCAGGCCGGCCTCACCGCCGGAGCCCTCAAGTAGCCCGTCCCGTCTCCATGAGGGCACCCGGGCCCCGGTTTCCGCGAAGCAGCCTGGGCCTCCCGAGGCCGGGCGGGAGCCTTCCCGAGGTCGCGCAGGGCTTTCCGAGGCCGGACCCGCGGCTGGTCGGGGAGGGCGGTCAGCCGTGGAGGCGTTGCTTCATCTCCGCCTCGTAGATGTGCCGCCGGCCCCCCGCCAGCTGGTTCCTCATGCGCTCCTCCAGGTCGACGAAACAGCGGCGGTAACCGTCGTCGTACTCCTCGACGATCTGGAAGGTCCACTTTCCGGCGAGCACGTCGCGGCCGAGCAGGTCGGAGCACACCGTGTCGGCATGGTCGCCGTGCCCGGCCTCGCGGAGCAGGGCCACCGCGTCCTCCAGCATCCGGTGGGCCCGTCCGGTGAGCTGGTGGAAGGCGTACAGGTGACCTCGTGCCCGCTCGGCGGTCTCCAGGGCCTCCGAAAGCTTGCCGAGCGCCTCGACGGTGGCGTCGTCCAGCCCGGCGGGCCGCCGGTGGTCCGGATCTGGGAGGTCGTCGTTCATGAGGTGATCACTACCCCGCGTGGACGCGCCAATCCTGGCTCCGGGGGGCGTTGGCCCTGCGTTCGTCGGGATCGGTGCCTCCCCAGATGCCGTGCTCCTCGCGGCTCGTCACCGCGTAGTTCAGGCAGGGTGTCCGTACGGGACAGCGGCGGCAGACCGCCTTGGCCCGCTCGTGCTGAACGTGGCCGGGGCCCTTCGCGGAGATCGGGAAGAACAGCTCCGGATCCTCTCCGCGACAGGCGGCACGACGCAGCCACGAAACTGCAGGTATGACGGTGTCCTGGATGACCATAGCTATCCCATACAAGTGAGTGAACGTAACGACTGCCGGCCCAGCCCGAGAAGTCGCGTGCCCGCTCTGGTCGCGTTGACACCTCTTTTTAGGGATAAATGCACCAACTCAATTCGGCCGTTTCGGTCCTAACGTATTCGCGCGTTCCTGTCACCCGTACGCGCCTCGCCTGTCACACCATGGCCTCCTGCTCCTCAAGGTCGTCCTCGTCGTCGGTGTAGAGGGTGTCCTCCCGCGAGCCGGGCGGGGCGTGCCGCCGGGGGGTGAACCCGAGGAGCTCCTTGACCAGCTCGTCGTTGCCGGCGTATCCGGCGTCGGCGTCGAAGACCTGGGCCCCGTCCCAGAGCGCGAGGATGGTCGACACCGTACGGAGCTCGCTGTCGTGCAGCAGGTCGTAGTGCGCGATCATCGGCACCGTGGAGTACGTGCACCACAGGTCATGACCGGTCATGAAGAGGTCGAGCCCGAACTGCACGGTCAGCCCGAGAAGCTCGGGTTTGTAGTTGTCGTCGATCCCGGCGAACGCCTCGTCGAGGGCGATCACCCGGGGGCACGACGCCCGTCCCGACGAGTAGAGCGCGTTGGCGGCGGCGAACAGCGGCAGGTGGATCGAGGCGGACTTCTCGCCACCCGACATCTGCGAGTGCTTCGCCCGCGTCAGCCTGACCTCGGGCTCCCCGCGCCGCGCCATCAGCAGCTCGAAGGTGTACCAGGAGCGGTAGTCGAGGACGGCCGCGAGCGCCTCCTTGTAGGTGGCGCGGGAGTTCCTGGCCCGGTGGTCCCTGATCATCTGCCTGAGGTGCCCGCGAAGCGTGACGAGCCCTTGGTTCCCGAGCGCCGCCGTGTCGCGCACCAGCAGGGCCGCCACGGCACGCTGCCTGTCGTCGATCTTGTCGGACTGGACCCAGCGGATGCCGATCGTCGTCCCGGACGACATGGGCTTGGAACGGGTGTCGGCGTTCATGCCCCGGACCAGGTCCTTGGCGGCGACGACGCGGGAGTGGATCTGCTGTGCCAGGCCCGTCAGCAGCTCGTCCTCAAGGACGGTGCGCTCGCGGTCCTCAAGGAGCACCCCCTGCTCCTCGGCACGTTCCGCGACGCCGCGGGCGAACGCCGACACCGGGCCCCGCCCGTCGGCGTCGATGACGTGGACGGTGAGCACCGCGCCCGGCTCCCAGTCGAGGCGGTAGTCCTCCTGGCACTTCTCCAGGGCCGCCTGGAAGTCGCGCAGGGCGTTGGAGATGCGGTCGAGCGTGTTCTTCAGCGTGGCGTCGGTGACCGCCCGCCCTCCCTGCGTCGCCGCGTCGTAGGCGTCGATGATCGCCAGGGCGTCGCCCGGCAGGGTCGCGCGGACCGCCTCCAGCGGATCGGGGGACGGGTCGGCCAGCATCAGCTCTGCGACGTCCTCACCCGCCCGCTCCGGCCCCCGAGGGCGATCCTCCAGGGGCCAGGGTGTGGGATCGGCGACCCCGGCCAGCGGGCGGAGGTCGGCCTGGGTGTAGGGGACGAACTCGGCGATCTGCCCGGCCATGCTCAAGAAGGCACCGGCGAGGGCCTCACGCCCGTGTTCGAGCTCGGCCCCTGCGAGGACCTCGGCCTCCCGCTCGCGGGTCGCCACCAGCTCCTGCTCGCCTCGGGTCGTACGCGCCCGGGCGAGCAGGCCCTCGGTCTCCGTGATCTGCCTGAGCACTTCCTTCAGGTCGGCGTCGAAGGTGCGTTCCAGGGTTTCGAGCCGCTCGGCCAGGACGGCGTGCGCCGCCTCGCGCGTGCCGAGAGCCATCTCCCCCTCGGCCTGCTCCTGGCTCAGCCGCTCGATGGTCTCCTCGCGCTCCGCGAGGTCACCCTGCGCCGTGGCGATCTTCTCGCGCTCGGCGCACAGTCCCTCCGCCGCGCGCGTCAGGTCGTCCAGCGCCTGGGCGACGGCGTCCACCTCGCGGGGGTCTCGCGGCATCGCCAGCTCGGCGGCGGCCTGCCGGAGCCGTCTGGCCGCCGCGCCCACCTCGGCCACCGCGCTGTCGACGTGCTTCGCGGTCTCGGCGAGCCGCGCTCGCGCCACCGCCAGGCGGGTGGCCCGATCGGCGACCCCGCCCGCCGCCGTGACGATCGGCCCGGTCTCGGGCAATTCCTTCCTGGCACGGCCGAAATCGGCTACGAGCCCGTTGAGACGCTGGGACTCCTCGCCCAAGCCCTTCTGGGTCTCGACGTGCGCCGTGATGAGCCGGTCGTACTCGGCGATGCGCACCAGCCGTCGAGCCGCGCGATTGGTGGCTCCGATGTACTCCACCGCCGCCTTGGGCCGCCCACCCACGTAGGGACCAACCCCAAACCAACCCCCCCTGCCAACCCCCAAATCCAAACCCCCCGCCAGGCCCGAACCGCCCCCCGCGCCGGAACCCTCCGCCGCGTCCGAACCGACCCCGCCCTCCAAACCCCCCGCTGGCGACCCAACCGCCCCGCCCGAACCGACCCCCGCGCCGGAACCCTCCGCCGCATCTGAACCGACCCCGCCCTCCAAACCCCCCGCTGGCGACCCAACCGCCAGGTCCGAACCGACCCCCGGGTGCGGACCGGATGCCAGGTCCGAGCGTTCCCCGCTCCCGGCATCGGCTCCCGCGTCGTCGCCCGGACGCCCGACGGGAACTCTCGCAGGTACTCGCGCATGGGCGTCGTCGAGGGCGATCGAGCGCAGGATGGCTTCGATCACCTCGGCGGGCACCATGCCCTGCCGCTCGGCGACGAGGATGCCGGCGAGGGTCTGCCCCTGTGGCCGCCGCTCCTCGGGCAGCGGCACCAGGTATCCATCGGCCTCGCCCTCGGACAGCGCCGCGACGGTGAGCTCCGGATCGGGATGGATCCAGGCCGTCAGCAGCCCCGCCCCGTACAGCGCGCCCTCGATGCCGGCGGCGTCACGCTCGTCGACCCCGTCGGCGAACCGGACCAGCCGCCACAGCGGCGCGCCTGGCCGCCCGTCGCGGACGGCCGTGCGCAGGTCGTTGGCGGGAGGCGCGTCGTCGCGCTCGGCCGCAACCGCCTCCCGTTCGGCGCGCAGCTCCCGCAGGAGCGTCGCGACACGCGCCTCCTCGGCGGCCACGTGGGCTCTGGCCTCGATCACCGCGGCACGACGTTCCTCCGTCAGCTCGCCGAAGACCTCCGGCAACCTGCGCGCCCCGGCCTCGCCGATCGCCCCGAGCGTCTCCTCCAAGGCCGCAAGATCACCAGCACTGACCACCGCGACCTCGCCGGCCGAAGGTCCGGCAGCACCACCGAACGCGACCCCACCGACCAACGCTCCCGCAGCACCACCACCCGCCGCTTCACCGACCGGCGCTCCCCCAGCACCACCGCCCGCCGCCTCGCCGACCGGCGCTCCCCCAGCACCACCGCCCGCCGCCTCGCCGACCGGCGCTCCCCCAGCACCACCGACCGCGGCCACGCACGGACCATCGGCCGTGGCGGCCGCTGGATTCGCGGCCACGACCCAGCGCTGGGTCCATCGCGTCAGGGCGTCCTTGGCTGCGTGGCGGGATCGGTCGAGCCTGTCCTGGGCGGCGGACAGTTCTTCCTCGCCCGCGGTCACCGCCCGGTCGGCCTCTTCCGCCGCCGTCTCGGCACGCTTCCGCTTCGCTTCGGCCCCAGCGAGCAGGGCCAGATGACCACGTACCGTCTCGACGTCGCCGCGCCGGGCCGTGACCCTCGCCCTGGCCAGCGCGAGGCTCTCCCGCGGAGAAGCGGGGCTCTCCCGCGGAGAGGCACCGGAGCCACCGAAGCCACCGGCGATATGACCACCCTCGGAGGCCGCACCGGCATCGGAGGGCCCGTCCGCGGGCGTGAGGTCGGCGATGTCCGTCACGCCGGCATGGCCGGCGGCGTCGGCCAGCTCGTTGAGGTGGCGGCCGGCCTTGTCGCGAGCGTCTCTCAGCCGCTCGGCGACCTTCCCGGCCTCGGTGCCCAGCTTGGCGATGTGGCCTCGCACCTGGTCGAGGCGCTGCCGTTCCCTCGCGATGCCCGCGCTGTCGTCGGCGATCTGGCGGCGCAGCCCGTCGAGCTCTCCCCTGGCCTTGTACGCCTCGTGCTGCTTCAGCACGGCGAGCCTGCCGTCGTACCTCGCGAGCTCGGCCTCGGCGGCCTCGCGCCCGGCCGTGGCGGCGGCGTGCGCCGTACGGGCGCGGCGAAGCTCGGACGCCGAACGGGCGATGCGGGCGGCGCAGCTCGCCGCCCCGTCGAGCCGCTCGTGGATGCGGTCGAGGTGGTGCCGGACGTGGGCCCGCAGGTACGCGGTGTAGTGGCCGAGGAACTCCTTGACGGCCCCGTCGGCGAGGGTGAGGTCTTCGAAGAGGCGCTGCACGGCGGCGAGGTTCTCGAAGTCACGCGCGGCCTGCTCGACCAGCACGGGGTCGACAGGGCTGAGCCCGGCGCTGAGGGTGTCGGACACCTTGACCGGGTCGAGATCCTTGGCGAGCAGCGGGCGGCGCAGTGCCAGGAGCAGGTCGAGGAGCTGGGCGTAGCGCTCCTTGCCGAGGCCGAAAAGGCGGGCGTCCACCGCGGCCCGGTATTCGGTCGCGGTCCTGTGCCTTGCTCCGGGCTCCAGGACCGCTTTGAGCTGCTTCTCGGTGAGGGGCCGCGAGTCGGCGGACAGCAGCCCGAAGTCCACGCCGACGCGCCTGCCGGTCACGAAGAACGACGGCGTGACGCCGTCGCGGTGCCGGTGAGCCCGCAGCCCGATGATGAGCGTGACCGCCTCCCCACCACGTCCGTCGGTGTGGTCGGCGTCCCAGGCAGCGCTCACACCCTTGCCGGTTTCATCTGTGTTACCGTCGGCTGGATCTCGGGTGAACTCCATCCACACGTAGCCGTACTCGGCTTCCTGGCCCCGGTAGAGCAGGTTGGACTTCATGGTGCGGTTCTCGCCGCTGAAGGGGTCGAGGCGCCTGGCGTCGCTCACGCCGTCGAGCACGAACGGGAACAGCACTTCCAGGGCCTTGGTCTTGCCCGAACCGTTGTGCCCGCGCAGCACCAGTCGCCCGTCGGCGAAGACGAACTCCTCGTCGATGTAGTCCCAGATATTGATCACACCTGCGCGGGACGGTTTGAATCGGCCGGATGCGGGTGTCATGAAGGGGATCCCTCCGGAAGAGACGGCGAGAGGTGCAGGCCGAGCTGGCCCTGGTTGTGGCGCCTGTCGGGCAGCGCCAGGGTGATGTTGCGGTAGCGGGCGAAGGCCGGGAGCAGCAGCACGCCTCCGGGATGCCGCCGGACCAGCCGGAGCTCGGTCAGGAGCGTCACCGCGGCGTCGAGCAGGCCCTCGGGATCGTGCTGCCACATGCTGGAGAACGAGGCCGCGCCCAGCTCCTCGTACAGCTCGCCGACCATCGCCGTGAGCCGTGCCCGCTCCACCAGCGCCACCTCGGCGGAGGCCGGGACTCCGGCGCCCGGCTCCGCTCCGGGAGTCGGTGCCCACGCGAGCTCGCGGACGACCCCCGCCCGGGGAAGGGCGGAGTCGATGCGCGCGAGGAGGTCGCGCTGGTCGCCGGCCTCGCTCGGCAGGTCGAGGAACGTCACCGAGGCACGCTCGCAAGGGTCTTCGAGCAGGTCGGCCATCTTCGCGAGGAGAAGACCCGCCGCCCGGTTGACCGCGCCTCCCCGCCCGGGGAAAGGCTTGTCGGTGAAGCGTCCCCCCGCGTCCGCGAGCATGGCGCCCTCGGCCCGGCACTCCACGGCGAGCCCGGTCAGCCGCGCCAGGTCGGCGGCAAGGCCGGGCTGCCGCAGGAAGCCGGCGACTTCGGGCTCAACCTGGGCGAAGTAGACGACCGGGTGCTCGACGAGGAGCCGGCGGGCACGGCGCGCCGCGTCTTCAGGACGCACGCGGCCGTGGCCGCCGGAACCCTCCAGCAGGCCCGCCGCGCTGGTCAGATGCTGCACCGGGCGCGCGGGCTTGAACAGGATCGCGCAGATGTCGTGGTCGATGTCGAACAGGGCGTCGCCGCGCTCGGTGTCGTGCGCCCAGTCGTCCAGCGACCCGTCGGAGAGCCGCAGGGCGCCGCGCTCGACCAGCCAGTCGAGGCAGTCGACCACCGCGGCCTTGTGCGCGCCGACGGTGGGATCGAACCCGAGCCCCTCGATCGTGTTGGCCGCCGGGGCGAAGGCCCGTACGAGGTCGGCGAGGCTGATCTCCACGCGGGACCGCTGGAACAGCGCCAGCACCAGGCACAGGTAGGCCAGGCGGCGCCGGTCGAACGGCTTGCCCTTCTTGGCGAACAGCAGCCGCTGCGTCTCGTCGAACGCGTCGAGCCTGCGCACGACCCGGACCTGCGTGGTCGTCGCGATCACGGTGTACCCGAACAGCTCGCGGAGGTCGCGGGTGAGCTGGTCGGCCCACTGGAGCACCTGCTCAAGGGCGCCTGGACGCGGACGGGACGCGGTGATCAGGTCGTTGGTCAGGGCCAGGCGCACGGCCTGCTGGTAGGAACCCAGCTCGCTCGGCAGCACCCCGGCCGCCGCGCCACGCGCCCTCATCGGGTCACCTCAGCGCCGGGCAGGGGCCCCTGCGGCCTCCGGACGGGCGGCCGGGAGGCGACGGTCGCCCCGCACACCCTCATTGGAGTGCTCCCTCGGCCCGCGAGTGCTTCTCAAGCTCACCAGGGGGCGGACGCCCGTCATCCCCGCCGACGGGCCGGTGCTCGTCGGACCCGCCTGCCGGCGAAGGCTTGTCGTGCCTGCCCGCGGGCGGTGCCGGGGTTGTGGTGGCGGCGGCTCGTGCCCGGGCGCGGAGGGATCCTGCGGTGTGCGCGGCCGGTTCGAGGTCGAGCCGGAGGCCCGGCAGGTGGAGGACCCCATGGACCGTGCGCACCGTGCTTCCACCCGGCTCGGGGACCAGGCGGACCGTCATCGACTCGTTCCCCCCGGAGGCGGAGCGCAGCCGGCCGGCGACGACCGTGCGGGCCTCCAGGGCCCGTGTCAGGAGCCGGAGGACCACGCGGGTCTCCACCTCGTCGAGGACGCGCCCGTGGACTCCCGCCTTCACCAGGCCCTCGGCGGCCTCTCGCTCGGAGGCGCGGCCGGACGCCTGCCGCCGGCGCAACTCGCCACGGATGCCGGCCCGCCCCCGGACCGGCTGCGGGACGCCGGGAGTGGGCGCCTTGCCCCGGCGGAACAGGGGCACGGAGATCTCCACACCGGGCGCGTCCCACCAGGTGGAGCGGATGGAGATGACCTCGGCGTCGTCGTGGGCGCCTCCGAGGTGCCGCGCCGTGCGGGCGTTGAACGCGGCCGTCATCAGGGCGTGGGCGGCGCCCTCGTCGGGCACGTTGAAGACCCACTCGGCCAGGTGCCGGAGCTGGGTGGACCGGTTGACGCCACCCCGCTGGGCCTCGGCGATCTGCCGGAGCAGAGCGATGACGCTCGACACGCCGGTGCGGGTGGCGGCGCGCAACTCGGCCGCGCGCGAGGACTCGGACCCGTCGGCGGCGAACCAGGCGCGCAGCACCGCCCAGCGGCGGCGCCAGTCTTCGAGCCTGTCGGCGTAGTCCATGAAGAGCCGCTCGTCGGCCGCGGCCGCCCGGCCCAGCAGGGTCTCGACGCCCGTCCGCTCGACGTCGCGGACCGCCTTGTCGAGGCGGGGCAGGTAGCGGTCGAGCTCGGCCATGAAATCGGTCATGTGCGTCAGCAGGGTGTTCTTGTAGCGGAGGAAGGCCTCGGGGGACGCGTCGGTGGACCGGGTGATCTCCGCGAGGGTGAGGTGGAACCGGGCGGAGCGGCGTGCCATGTCCTCCATGACCGTGTCCAGACGGGAGAGCCTGCGCCAGACCTGCTCGCCATGGCCGGACCGGTTGGCCCCGGCCAGCGCCTTGAGGTCCTCAAGGATGTCGGAGAAGACCAGCCGCGACAGGTTGACGTCCTGCGGGCGGGCGGCGATCACCTCCTCGACGGCCACGAACGCCTGGTAGCCCAGCTCGCTGAACTGGTAGACCGACTGGCGGTTGCGGTAGCGCACGAGGCTGCCGGCCCGGGAGGCGTCTTCGAGCCGGTGGACGACGCCGTCGTCGGCGAGCGCGTCGAGCCGGGACCGGAGGTTCTCGTCGGCCGAGGGCGCGTCGTCATAGGCGGCGCCCAGCTCGGCGAGCACGCGCGCGACGTCGTCGGGATGAGCCTGGAGCTGGTGGACGGCCCGGAGGCGGTCCATGGAGCGGAGCACCCAGAGGTAGACCAGGTGGTCGTCGCGCCTGGTGAAGTTGAACAGGCGGAAGCGGTCGCTCACGGCGAACGCGCCCAGGTCGAACGCGCGCGACGCGCCCGTGACAGCTCTCTCCGTCATCCCCACTCCCCCGGCCGGCCGTGAGGTCGCTCGGAGAAACGACCTCGTGCGGCTGTCAGCACCCCGCCGGGACGAGAGGACGGCCCTCTCCCCCGGCAAACCCTCACCTCGCGGCGAGCCCCCTGTGCGAGCACAGAGCCGATCACACTCATGGATACACGAAGATCTCACCCCCGGGACCGGCGCGGACCGTGCCTGTGGACGAACGCGGAGTGCTCCACAGGCCGCGCACAATCTTGCTCGTGATCGGCCTTCGTCGCACCTCGCCGCCCATTGATAGCGTCCCCGACCGACAATTCCCGGCCGCCGCCGCCGAGGAGGCCGGATGCGCGCATGACGAGGACGGGGCGCCCCATGAGCCGGGGCCGCGCCGGCCGGCCACCGATCCCGCGCCAACCGCGCTTGACATGATCAATGACCCGCGAACCTAACACTGGGCGATATGTCCCGAAATTCCACGTTAAGCCCTATAACCATGGTCGATCGATATAAATGTCACCTTTAGGTCTTGACGGTAGATCTTTAATTGACCGAGACTCCTCACCACCTGCGTGCTTCGACCCGGTATGACCCCCTACCCGGGACCGCATGCCAACAGGAGGAATCTCTTGAGGAGTTCTTTCACCAGCAGGAGAGCCGGTCGCCTCGCGGCCGGCCTCGCACTACCTGTCGTTCTCACCTTCACCGCGCTCCCCGTTCTCGCGGCCCCCACCCCCTCCCCGGTCACACCCGACCGGCAGTCCAGCACCGTCCAGGACGGCGTCGCCCTGCTGCGCATCGTCGTCCCCGACGAGGCCGGCGTGGAGGAGCTCAACGACCTGGGCGTCGACCTGGCCGAGTACAAGAAGCCCCTCGACAACGGCATCGAGGTGCACGCCGTACTCAGCCCGCAGGAGGCCGACGACCTCCGCGCCAAGGGTTTCGACGTGCGCGGCTCCATCTCCGACCAAGCCGACGCCGTCGCGAACCAGGCCGAGAGGCGGTCCGCGATGAAGTCCGCCGACGCGGCGGAGGCGACGACCGACAAACTGACCGCGCTGCGCGCCGAGTGGTTCACCAGCACCGACGACCAGCGGTTCATCTCCGTCGAGGTCAAGTCGAGCGCCACCGACGCGGAGACGGTGCTCACCGCCACCTGGGACAGCGGCCCGAAGACCGCCCCCGACTCCGGCGGCACTGCGACGATGTCGCGGTTCACCGACGCCGGGCAGTACATGTACCACCGGTTCAACTCGCCC
This sequence comes from Sphaerisporangium sp. NPDC049003, assembly GCF_043197795.1. Lineage (NCBI taxonomy): Bacteria > Bacillati > Actinomycetota > Actinomycetes > Streptosporangiales > Streptosporangiaceae > Sphaerisporangium > Sphaerisporangium sp. NPDC049003. Next base: position 34,876 of record NZ_JBICTU010000034.1, on the reverse strand, counting down.
CTGCCCATCACGCAGGCGCCCACGAAGGTCACCATCACCAGCAACCGCGGCGGCACCATCACGGTGCCGGTGACCAAGTGGCTGGGTGACAAGCGCAAGGCCCCGAACAAGCACTACGTGCAGGACTTCGTCGACCACTACATGGACCCGACCGAGATCACCGGCCGGTTCACCTCCCTGGCGTCGCAGTTCCCGAAGATCTCGCAGATCATCGACCTGCCGTACAAGACGAACGGCTACCGCCGCGCCGCGCAGGCGCAGTTCGGCACCGTCACGGCGAGCACGCTGTACGTGACCTCCAAGGCCTTCGGGTCCGAGGGCGGCAACGACATCAGCGTGGCCCTGGTGAAGCCGGACGCCGCCTCCAGCGCGCTCGGCGTGTCGGTCAGCGGCAAGGACGTGGTGGTCAGCCTCGCCACGGACGGGTCCAACGCGATCAGCAGCTCCGCCGCCCAGGTGGTGGCCGCGCTGAACGCCCACGCGGCGGCCTCGGCCCTGCTCAGCGCGAGCACGTACCGGGGCAACGCGGGCGCCGGCCTCGTCGCCGCCGCCCCGGCGACCAAGCTGACCGACAATCTCAAGGCCCCGGCGACGGTCAAGCGCGAGCCGTTCCAGATGAAGGCGCTGCGCATCGGCAAGAAGCGGGACGGCTCCAAGGTGGGCGTGTTCCTCTACTGCCAGGAGCACGCACGCGAGTGGGTCACCCCGCTGGTCTGCGTGGAGTCCGCCGAGCGCCTCCTGCGCAACTACTCGCGCGACGAGCGGACCAAGAAGCTGGTCGACAACCTCGACATCTTCGTGGTGCCGACGATCAACCCCGACGGCGCGCACTACTCGATGTACGACTACAACATGCAGCGCAAGAACATGACCAACCACTGCGCCGCCAACGCGGCCGACCCCGCGAACCGCAACTCCTGGGGCGTGGACCTGAACAGGAACTTCTCGGTCGGTTCGCTCTTCGACGGGTACAGCGGGGCCTCGTCGAGTTGCACCAGCGCCACGTACGCCGGTCCGTCCGAGTTGTCGGAGCCTGAGGCGCGCAACGAGGTCTGGCTCACCAACCAGTTCCCGAACATCAAGTTCGCGATGAACACCCACTCCTACGGCGGCTACTTCATGTGGCCTCCGGGCGCGTACAAGACGCAGGGCCGCGAGCTGCTGCCGCGCGTCGACTTCGGCACGGAGAACTACTTCTGGGACGCCTCCAGCCACATCCTGTCCTCGGTGCAGGCCTGGCGCGGCACGGCGATCTGGCCCGGTCGCACGGGCCCGGTCCCGGATGTGCTGTACTCGGCGGCCGGCAACAGCGCCGACGAGCACTGGTTCAACCGCGGCATCATCGGCTGGGACTTCGAGGTCGGCGCGGACGTCTACAACGCCACGACCAAGCAGTTCGACGCGGTGGGCTTCCAGCCGGCGTTCACCGAGGGACACGAGGAGGCGATGGAGTTCGCCAACGGTCAGATCGCCATCCTGGAGGTCGCCCGGGCCTACGCCGACGACAAGAAGAACCCCGACTCGAAGATCCAGGTGACCGGACGTACCAGCACCTCGACGACGTTCAGCTTCAAGATCGACGAGCCGGCGAACGTGTACTACACGCTGGACGGCAGCCGCCCGACGCTGAGCTCCCAGAAGCTCACGTCCTCCGGCATGCGCGAGGGAACCCAGCAGATCACGGTCGACAAGACCACCGAGGTGCACTGGTTCTCGGTGGACATCGCAGGAAACGTCGAGAACAACTACCGCCCGGACGGGCACGGCAACAACTACAGGAAGGAAAAGGTCGAGGTACGCAAGGTCCGCTAGCACCGGGCCGTGACCACGGCGTACGGCCGCGCGTGAACCGCGCGGCCCTGTAGAGGCACCCCAGCATGACCAGGTGGCCGCCGGTTCCCGAACCGGCGGCCACCGTTCGTTCCCCCGGTCCGATCAAGAAGACGGCCAAGGCCCGGGGAGAGCAAGACTTGGCTCCGCAGAGCCATTGACAGCCGCGCGGCGGGCCGCCAGAGTCCGATGAATAACTGACCCATCAGTTAATTTACGTGCCCGGCCAGTGGGCGATGAGGATCACCAGGTGCCGGATGGCGCCGGGCGCGTTTGAGAAGCAGAGGTGAACGCATGACGCTCCGGGTCTTCTCCGACCCCCGGTCCGTGGCAGTGGTGGGCGCGTCGGCCGATCGCGCCAAGTGGGGGTACTGGCTGGCGCGGGGGGCGCTGCGCGGCGCTCACCGGCGTCAGGTCCACCTGGTGAGCCGCTCGGGAGCCGCCATCGAGGGGGTGCCCGCCGTCCACGGGCTGGCCGACCTCGCGGAGCCGCCCGAGCTGGTGGTGCTGAGCGTGCCGCCGGCGTCGGCGGTGCGGATCGTCACAGAGGCGCTCGACCTCGGGGTGCGCGGCTTCCTCGCGATCACCGCGGGAATCGAGGAGACCGGGCTGGCAGAACGCGTGCGCGCGGCCGGAGCCCGGATGATCGGGCCGAACTGCCTCGGCATCTACGACGCGGCGACCGAACTGGAGCTGGCCTGGGGCAACTTCGTCCCCGGCTCGCTCGGGATCGTGTCGCAGTCCGGGCAGCTCGGGCTGGAGCTGGCCGGGCTCGCGCGCGAGGCGGGCATCGGGGTCTCCCGGTTCGTGTCGGTGGGCAACCAGGCCGACGTGTCGGCGCGCGAGATCCTCGCCGACCTGTCCGGCCACGAGCGCACGGCCGCCGTCGTGCTGTACCTGGAGGACTTCCGCGACGGCCGCGAGCTGATCGGGACGCTCCGGCACCTCCGCGAGCAGGGCAGGCCCGTCATCGTGCTGACCGTGGGGGCGAGCGAGGCCTCCCAGGCCGCCGCCCGCTCCCACACCGGCGCGCTGACCGCCGGGCTCGACGTCGTCGAGGCGGCGTGCCGCGCGGCCGGAGCCGTCCTGGTCGAGACGCCCGCCCAGGCCGTCGACCTGGCGCAGCTGCTGATCAGGGCGCCTCGCCTCGCGGGGCGGCGGGTCGCGGTCATCGGCGACAGCGGCGGCCAGGGCGCCGTCGCCGCCGACGTGATCACGCGTGCCGGGCTCGCCGTGCCCGAGCTGGCCGGGGCCGCGCGCGCGATGGCCGGGGAACTGCCCGACGGGGCGGCGGTGCGCAACCCGGTGGACCTCGCGGGCGCGGGCGAGCGCGACCTCGGCGTCTACGCGCGCCTCACCCGGGGCCTCGTGGACAGCGGTGAGGTGGACGCGGTCGTGCTCACCGGCTACTTCGGCTCGTACGGCGCGGACGAGCCGTCGCTGGCCGGCGCCGAGCACGAGGTCATCGCCCGGCTGGGCGCGGCCGTACGTGCCGGCGGGCGGCCCGTCGTCGTCCACAGCATGACCCGCGACTGCGCGGCGGTCGACGCGCTGCGCGAGCAGGGACTCCCGGCCTATCACACGATCGACGCCGCGGCGCGTGCCCTGGCGTACGCGGCACGGCTCGCCCTCTACCCTGCACGGCTCGCCCTTCAGCGTGCTCTGCCGACTCCGCCGGCGGCGCCTCGGCCCGCCGATGACCATGTCCAGCCGGACCGGCCGGCGCCGCGCCCGCCCGCTGACGACCGGGTCGCGCCCCCCGTGCGGGGCCCGGCCTATCTGGCGGCGCGCGACGCGCTCGCCGCCTACGGGGTGCCGTTCGCGGGCGCGCTGCCCGTACGCGACGCGGCGTCGGTGATGGCCGCCGCCGGGAGGCTGCGCGCGCCGTACGCCCTCAAGGCGGCCTGGCTGGAGCACAAGAGCGACCTCGGCGGCGTGGCGCTCGGGCTGGTGGACGCCGGGGCGGCGGTGGAGGCACTCGGAGCCATGGTCGCGCGGCTGGGCGAGGGCGATTACGTGCTGGAGGAGATGGACGCGCGGCCCGGCGTCGTCGAGCTGATCGTCGGCGGGCGGCGAGACCCGTCGTTCGGTCCGGTCGTGCTCGCCGGGCTCGGCGGCGTCCAGGCGGAGCTCTATCGCGACGTCGCGATAGAGCTCGCCCCCGTCACGCCGGCCCAGGCTCTGGAGATGCTGCGCGGGCTGCGCGGCCACGCTCTGCTCGCGGGCTGGCGCGGCCGTCCCCCGGTCGCGGTGGAGGCGGTCGCCGAGGCGATCGCGGGGGTGTCACGGCTGGTGGCGGAGCGCCCGGACGTCACCGAGTGCGAGGTGAACCCGCTTCGGGCCGCCCTGGACGGGGTACTCGCCGTGGACGCGCTGGCCGTGTTCTCATCCGGGCACCAGCCGTTTCCCGCCGGGACCCAAGCCAGGTTTCCAGCCGCGATCGGCCCCGGCGCCGCCTAGGTCTCCAGGCCGCGCAGGAAGGTGTCGCAGGTCGCGCGCATCCGGTCGCCGGTCATGTCTCGCGATCCGAGCAGCACCTGGATGGCCAGGCCGTCGATCATGCCGATGAGCACGTTCGCCGTGCCGACCGCGTCGCCGTCGCGGAACTGCCCTCGGTCCTGGCCGTCGCGCAGGATGTCCGCGACGACCCGCCGCCACTCGCCGTACACCCGCTCGTTGAGCTCGCGCAGGTCGGGCTCGCGCAGGGCCTCGTTCCACAGCTCGATCCAGACCCGCCACGCGAGCACGGTCTCGGGGTCGTCGCCGGGAAGGTAGGAGTCGACGAACGCGCGCAGCCGCGAGAGCGGATCGCCCGCCGCTTCCAGGATCGGACGGCGCCGGTCGAGCGAGCGCCGGAAGTTGAAGGCGAAGGCCTCGTGGACGAGGTCGCGCTTGGTGTCGAAGTAGTAGTGCACCGTGCCGTGGCTGGTGCCCGCCCGTTTGGCGACGTCGCCGATGCGCAGGGACCGCAGGCCCACTTCGGCCATCACCCGGCACGCCGCCAGCAGGATCTGCTCCCGGCGCTCCACCTCGACACTCGGACGCGGCATGGCTCCCCTGGTTCCGTCGTGATCGGCCGGACAACTATCGCACGGCGCGTCAGAGCCGGGGATCGATGTGGATCTTGGTCCCGTGGCCCCCCTCGTACGCGCCCGCGAGCACGTCGGCCGCCCGGTCGAGCCCGACGGTGTCCGCGACCAGGACGCCGGGCGTCACCCGTCCGTCGGCGTAGTGCTCGATGGCGGGCGCCAGGCCGGGAGAGCCGCCGAGAACGCCGATGGCGGTGACGTCCTTCAGCACCAGTTCGCGGGTGTCGATCAGGCTGGGCGTGCTGGACAGCCCGATATGGACGACGCGTCCGGACGGCCGCACGAGTTCCAGGGCGGCGGGCGGGGTGCGGGGGTCGTCGGTGCAGTCCACGATCGCGTCGAACGTCACCCCGGGCGGCTCGTCGCGCGTCCAGAAGCTCTCGACGCCGAGCTTGAGCGCCAGGTCCTGGTTGCGGCGGTCGAGCCCGAGCACGTGGACCTCGGCGCCCGCCGCCAGCGCGAACGCGGCCGTCAGCAGGCCGATGGTCCCCGGCCCCCAGACCAGGACGCGGGCCCCCGGGCCGGCGTTCGCGGCCGTCGCGGCGCGCCAGGCGTTGCCTCCGGGCTCCACGAGGGCGCCGGTCTGGTCGTCCACCGAGTCAGGGAGGCGGTGCAGGCTCGTGGCGGGAACGCGTACCTTCTCCGCCAGCGCGCCCGGCCAGCCGCCGAGGATGCCGACCTCGTGCCGGGCGGCGCACACGTACCCGTGCCCGGTACGGCAGCGCGGGCAGTCGCCGCACCCGAGCATGGTGTCGCCGATGACGCGGGCTCCGAGCCAGCCCTCCTCGACGCCTGAGCCCACGGCGGACACGACGCCGGACCACTCGTGGCCGGGGCGCAGGGGGAATGCCGCCTTGCCCTGGGCGTAGTAGGCCATCTTCCCGGTGAACAGCTCGACGTCGGTGCCGCACACCCCGACACGGTGTACGTCCACGACGACCTGCCCGGCGCCGGGCGCGGGGGCCTCCACCTCCTCGACCCCAGCCACGCGGGGCCCGCGCAGTACGAGGGCCCTCATCGCCGGCTCGTCTCGGGCATGACGGGAACCGCGGACCGGTCGGGTCCGCCGGCACGGGCCGGGACAACGCGCATGGGAACCTCTCCGCCTGGCCTGGGCCACAGCCGTCGGGCGATGGCTCAGGCCGATGTATTTCACAATGTAGACATACGCTCCAATTCGGGGAAGATCACCCCATGACTGGACAGCGAAGTCAGCAGTGGTACGCCGGCGACGACCGCAACGCCTACATCCATCGCGCCTGGATGCGCCGGGGGCTTCCCGGCCACGCCTTCGACGGCCGCCCGCACGTAGCCATCGCCAACACCGCCTCCGCGCTGACCCCGTGCAACGCCCACCTCGACGAGGTCGCGCGCGCCGTGGAGAACGGCATATGGGAAGCGGGCGGCGTGCCGCTGAACCTGCCCGTGGTCTCCCTCGGCGAGACCCAGGTCCGCCCGACCGCGATGCTGTGGCGCAACATGGCCGCCATGGCCACCGAGGAGATGCTCCGGGCCAACCCGATCGACGGCGTCGTGCTGCTCGGCGGGTGCGACAAGACGATCCCGGCGCTGCTGATGGCCGCCGCGTCGGTGAACCTGCCCGCCGTCGTCGTCCCCGGCGGCCCCATGCTCACCGGGACCTTCAGGGGCCACCCCCTCGGATGCGGCACCGACGTGTGGCGGCTCAGCGAGGAGGTACGGGCGGGCACGCTCACGCAGAGGGAGTTCACGGCGTCGGAGTCGTCGATGATCAGGAGCAGGGGGCACTGCAACACCATGGGCACGGCCTCGACCATGGCCCTGGTGACCGAGGCCCTCGGCATGTCGCTTCCCGGAATCGCCGGGACCCCGGCCCCCGACAGCAGGCTGCTCGAACTCTCACACGCGACCGGACGCCTGGTCGTCGGCATGATCGCCGAGGGCCGCCGTCCCAGCGATGTGATCACGCGCGGCTCGTTCCTCAACGCCGTCGTCACCCTGGCCGCGATCGGGGGCTCGACCAACGCCGTCGTGCACCTGCTCGCGATCGCCGGCCGCCTCGGCGTCGACCTCAGCCTCGACGACTTCGACCGGACCGGGGCCGGGGTGCCGCTGCTGGTGGACCTGCTGCCCGCCGGGCGTCACCTGATGGACGACCTGTACCGGGCGGGGGGCCTGCTCGCTGTGCTCCGCGAGGTCAGGGACCTGCTCGACCCGGAGGCGATGACGGTCGACGGCACTCCCCTGACCGAGCACCTCGGCGACGCGAGCATCTTCGATGAGGACGTCATCCGGCCCCGTGAGAGGCCGCTGCTCGAAGACGCGGGCATCGCCGTGCTCCGCGGCGACCTCGCGCCCCACGGAGCGGTGATCAAGCCGGCCGCGGCCTCGCCCGAACTACTGCGGCACCGCGGGCGCGCCCTGGTCTTCGACAGCGTCGAGGACGCCCGCGCCCGGCTCAACGACCCCTCGCTCGACGTCGACGAGACCTCGGTGCTGGTCCTGCGCGGGTGCGGGCCGCGCGGCTATCCCGGGATGCCGGAGGTGGCCAACCTCCCCCTGCCTCCCAAGCTGCTCGCGCGCGGCGTCAGGGACATGGTCCGGGTCTGCGACGGGCGGATGAGCGGCACGGCGTACGGGACCGTCGTCCTGCACGTCGCTCCCGAGGCGGCCGCCGGCGGGCCTCTCGGGCTGGTCCGCACGGGCGACCCCATCGTGCTCGACGTGGAGGCCCGGCGGCTGGACGTCGACCTGCCCGCCATGGAGTTCGCCGCGCGGAGCCCCTCGCCCGCCGCCGCCCAGGCCTTCGCGAACCCGTCGCGGGGGTGGGAGCGGCTGTACGTCGACCATGTCATGCAGGCCGACACCGGGGCGGACTTGGACTTCCTGCTCGGGTCGAGCGGCGACGAGGTGGCAAGGGAGTCGCACTGACCCCTTCCCCGGCAGGCAGCACACCATGACTGACCTGAGAAAATCTTGTCAGGCCAGGATTTACTCTTAGGAAAGTTTCTTACACAATTGTCCTCACCCCCCACAGAAGGAGCAGGACATGCGAAGAACGATCACTTTCCTCGCCACCGCGGTGCTCGCCATCGGGGCCACGGTGTTCGTCGCCTCCCCCGCCCTCGCCCACGGCTACATCTCCTCGCCGGCGAGCCGGCAGGCCATGTGCGCCCAGGGCCGCGTCCCCAACTGCGGTGAGATCATCTACGAGCCGCAGAGCGTGGAAGGACCGAAGGGCCTGAAGAGCTGCAACGGCGGCGTCGCCCGCTTCGCCCAGCTCGCCGACGAGAGCAAGAACTGGCCCGCCACGAGCGTCGGCAAGACCGTCACCTTCAACTGGGTGCTGACCGCCCGCCACGCCACCAGCACGTGGGACTACTTCATCGGCAGCACCCGGATCGCGCAGTTCAACGACCAGGGACGGCAGCCCGGCGCCACGGTGTCCCACACCGTGAACCTCGGAAACAGGACCGGCCGCCAGAAGGTCCTCGCCGTCTGGAACATCGCCGACACCGCGAACGCCTTCTACTCCTGCGTCGACCTCCAGGTCAGCTAACCCCGGCCCCTCCCGTACGGCCCCACCCGGCCCAACCGCGCGGGGCCGTACGGCGGGGCTAGGAAACGCGTCCGACTCCGCAGAGGAAGTAGGATTTCACCTTTTCCAGGACTGGCGCGACAACGGGAATGTCCGGCCGCCATTCGTGCAGGTTGACCATTCCCGGATCGACCAGGTCGAGTCCCTTGAAGAACGGCGCGATCTCCCCGCTCATCCTCGCGACGAACTGCGCGGAGGCGTTGTTGTAGACGCCCTCCACCCCGGGCGCGGCCTGCGGGCGCTCGTCGACGGCGACGTGCGAGATCGCCACGTAGCTGCCGGGGGCCAGCGCGTCGCGGATCGCCGCGATGATGCCGACCGGGTCGTCGCCGTCGGGGATGAAGTGGATGATCGCCAGCAGCAGCACCGCGATCGGCTGGTCGAAGTCGAGGTGGGCGCGCAGTTCGGGCCGGCCCAGGATCTCCGCCGGCCGCCGCACGTCCCCCTCCACGACGAGCACCTGCGGGCTGTCCTGCAACAGGGCGCGCGCGTGGGCGAGCACCTGCGGGTCGTTGTCGACGTACGCCGTGCGGGCGTCGGGGGCGACCTCGGCGGCCACCTGGTGCACGTTGCGCTGCGTCGGCAGGCCGGCACCGATGTCGAGGAACTGGCGGATGCCCTGCTCGGCGAGGAAGCGTACGGCCCTCGCGAGGAAGGCGCGGTTCTCCCTGATGCCGATGGGGATCTCCGGGACGAACCGCAGGACCTTCTCGGCCGCTTCCCGGTCAGCGGGAAGGTTGTCCTTGCCACCCAGGAAATAGTCATACATTCGTGCCGCATTGGGGGTATTTGGGTCGAAACCTCCCCCTATCGAGGCCGGATTCATCGCTGTCCTCTACTGGTCGGCACCACATGACGATCTTAACAACAAGTACTGAAATTTCAGCTTTTGGAGGAAGAACTTAATGCAGAATGTCATGATCTTCGCATGTCCACTCCCCCGACACGCCGCGTGCTGGGCACTCAGCTAGCCGACGGCATCACCAAAGGCAACATGTGGGCCCTGCTGTCGATGGCGACGGCGGGCACGGCGGTGATCTCCTTTCTCCCGTCCGCCCAGCCGCACATTCTCACCACGATCCTCGGCGTCCCCGAGTCCGCCCAGGGCACGACCGTCGGGCTCCTGGGCTTCGCCGCGGAGCTCGCGATGATCCTCAGCCTCACGTGGTACGGCGCGCTCGCCGACCGGTTCGGCCGGCGGCTGATAGTGATCCTCGGGATGCTGCTGTGCGCGATCGGCACCGCGCTGTTCCCGTTCGCGGGCGACACCGCCGTCCTCGTGGCCCTTCGCGTGGTGTTCGGGCTGGGGGTGGCCGCGCTCAACGCCATGATGTCGACCATCGCGATCGACTACGTGCGCACCCGGTCGCGCGGCAAGTCGTACGGCCTCATCGGCGTCTGCGGCGGGCTCGGCGCGGTGGTCGCCGTGCTGGTGCTGGTCAGGCTGCCGCAGATCCTGGAGGGCCGGGGACTCGAACCGGTGGCGGCGACCCGGCTGGCCTTCCTGCTGATCGCGGCCGGCATCCTGGTCGTCGCCGTGCTGCTGTGGCTGACGCTCTCCACGGCCAAGGTCAGCGCCACCGCCGAGCGCACCTCGCTGTCCCGTCTGGCGCGCGAGGGCCTCGTGCTCGTACGCGACCCGGGCGTCGCACTGTCCTACGCCGCGTCCTTCGTCGCCCGCGCGGACCTCGCCGTCGTCGTGGGGTTCATGACCCTGTGGATCGTCGACTTCGCGACCAACGAGCGCGGGATGTCGAGCGCGGAGGCGCTGGCCAGGGCGGGAGCCGTGGTGGGCGTCTCGCAAACCGTCGCCCTGGTGTGCGCGCCGCTGTTCGGCTGGCTGGGCGACCGGGTGCGGCGCGAGAACCTCGTCATCCTCGCCCAGTCGCTCGCGGCCGCGGCCTATCTGTCGACGCTGCTCATCTCCGATCCGCTCGGAGGCGGCATGATGATCGTCGCGGTGCTCGTCGGCGTGGGGGAGATCGCCGGGATCACGACAGCGGGCCCGCTGCTGGCGCAGCAGGTACCCGCCGACGTGCGGGGCGCGGCGTTCGGCGTGCACACGCTCTGCGGCGCCGCCGGCATCATGATCGTCTCCGCCGCCGGAGGCGCGCTCTACGACGCGTGGCGGCCCGCGGGGCCGTTCGTGGTGTCCGGCGTGTGCGGCCTGCTGGTCGTCGCCTTCGGCCTCGCCATCAGGCGGCGCGTCCGGCCGAGGACCGACGCCGACCTCGAACGGGAGGCCATGCCGGCGAGCTGAGGCGCCCGCGCCCACCGCCCGCGGACCGGCCCCTCCCAGTCACCGCTCTGCGAGTGCGGAATCCGGCCCTGAAATCCCCGAAAATCGGATCTTCCCGCCTGAGCCAGCCTGATCAACATCGAGATCCAAACACATGTTCCAGAAAAAGTGGCGCGTCGGCCCTTCCGATAACGGTCCCACCGGATGGATACTTACGCGCAGTCACCATGTCGTCGGAACGAGAAGAGATCGCGATGACCGTCCTGCTGGCCCTGGGAACCGCGAAGGGGCTGTTCCTGGCCCGAAGCGACGACGACCGCGCGTCGTGGGACGTCAGCGGCCCGCACTTCCCGATGACGGGGGTCTACGGCCTGTGCGTCGACAAGCGGCGTGCCACACCCCGCCTGCTGGCGGGCGTGACCAGCTCGCACTTCGGGCCGAGCGTCGCCTTCAGCGACGACCTCGGCGCCTCCTGGCACGAGCCCGCGCTGCGGCCGATCGCGTTCCCCGAGGACACCGGCACGGCGCTGGAGCGGGTCTGGCAGCTCACGCCCGACCCGGCGGGGCACCCCGAGCGCGTCTACGCGGGCACCCAGCCCTCCGCCCTGTTCGTCTCCGACGACGGCGGCGCCACGTTCGAGCTGGTACGGGCTCTCTGGGATCACCCACACCGCCCCCGGTGGGAGGCGGGGTTCGGCGGCCAGGCCGTGCACACCGTCCTGCCCCACCCCCTCGACCCGGAGGCGCTGCTGGTCGCCATGTCCACGGGCGGCGTCTATCGCAGCGCCGACGGCGGCGCCTCCTGGGCGGCCGGCAACGCCGGCATCCAGGCCACGTTCATGCCGGAGCGGTTCCCGGAGTTCGGGCAGTGCGTGCACAAGGTGAGCCGTGACGCCGTGAACCCCGAGCGGCTCTACGCGCAGAACCACCACGGGGTCTACCGCTCCGACGACGGCGGAGCCCACTGGGAGTCGATCGCGGACGGCCTGCCGAGCGACTTCGGCTTCACCATCGTGGCCCATCCCCGGCGCCCCGACGTGATCTACACCTACCCGCTCGTGGCCGACTCGATGCGGTTCCCCTCGGACCTGCGCTGCCGCGTCTACCGCTCGCAGGACGCCGGCAAGACCTGGGAGCCCCTGTCCGAAGGGCTGCCCTCCGGGCCGTTCTATCCGGTCGTGCTCCGCGACGCCATGTGCGCCGACGACGCCGACCCGGCCGGGGTCTACTTCGGCACCCGGTCGGGCGAGGTGTACGCCAGCCGCGACGAGGGGGACTCCTGGGCGCTGGTGGCCGCCCATCTTCCCGACGTGCTGTGCGTCCGCGCGGCGGTGGTGTGACGGGCGCCGCACGTTTCTTCCAGATGGCCGTGCGCACCGGGGGTGCGGCGAAAGGGATTCACCGCGCCGGCCAGGGGAAGTTGGTGTCCGCCGGGTGAGGTGGCGGCGGAGTGATCCGAGGGTGTGACGCGCGGCGACACCGCCCCTGGCGGCACATTGCGCGAGGACGAAGTGCACAGCCCTCAGGAATGAGAGAAAGTATGACGAACCCCGCCGCATCCCTGGTGAATTCCCTTTTCACCGCGAAAGCGTCCGCCGCCGCCGCGGCCCTCGCTTGCAGCGTCGCCATCGGCGGCCTCACCGCCCTCGCCTCCGGCACCACCTGGGACACCGCGTCCCGCGTCTCGGCCACGGGCACCACCTGGGACTCCCCGCCCGCCGGCACCACCGGCACGACCTGGGACTCCGCCCCGGCGCTCACCGCCTGACCATACGGACCCGGCGCGCACGCTCGGCCGTACGGACCCGGAGCGCACCGCTCGGTCGTACGGGCTCATGGCGTGGTGATCAGCCGTACCGGCTCAGCATGAACCGTCGTCAGCCGGAGGACGGCGATAAGGGTGGCAATAGCCCGGCTATTCATGGGATTCCCCTCTGTTCGCTGGTGGGAACGAAGAAGACACGACTCAATTCCGGGCCCCTGCGTGTGCGGTGGTCATTTCTCATCGGCATCTGTTCCTGAAACACTGAAAACGGCCGGAGCCAAATGCTCCGGCCGCACTCGAACCATTCAAAGAAAGGACCGTCAGCCCCAAGGCGTGTTGTGGCCGCCCGTGGGGGTGGGGGTGGGGGTGGGCGTCGGGGTGGGCGTGGGGGTGTCATCCGTGGTGACGGACGCGGTCTCGGCCATGGCCATGGTGCTGACAGCCGCTGCGCCGCCAACGCTGATGATCGTGCAAATGATGACCCGGGCGGCGATGGTCTTTACGAACTTGCTCATTTCAGCTGACCCCTCGTCAGTGGCGGCGGCTCACGTCCGTGCCGTTTTCCTGCTCGCAATGACGAAGGTATTTGGGGTCGCTATCCAGTCGTTATCGATACGCTTCTCGCCCGCCAAGGCCGCTTTACGACGGGATTTCGGGGCTTCCGATCATCCTGCGCGCGGCCGGAAGCGGCCGCGTGAGCGCGGGCCGACGGCCGGTGCCCACCGACACCGCACCATGCGGTGGGCACCGGCACGTCGGGGTCCTACTCCGGCCGCGGCCGGCGATGCCGGACCGCCGGTCGAGCGTGGCCGTCAAGCGACGACGCGTCGGGCCGGGAGCTCAGACGTGCGGTGGTTCAAAAGAGCGGTCGTGCGGGCAGCCGCCTCGCGGCACGGATACCGGACGTGGGGGCGGCTCAGGGCCACCAGGCCAGGCCCAGGAGGAACGACCGGTTGGAACCGTGAGAGTCCCCGCCGATGCCCTCCTCGCCCGGAGTCCGCAGGTCATTCGGGTCGCCTTCATCGCGCCGGCCCCGGACGGCGGGACCGCCCCGCTCGTCGGCCAGGTGCTCGCCGGCGCCGTGGCTTTCGACGGCTCCGTGGCCCTCAGACGTCACGACCCCGCCGTTCTCGTGGTTCTGCGAGGCCGCGGCGTCGCCGCTGTCGTGCTCTTCGGAGGTTCCGGCGTCGCCGGCCGCGGCCCGGCTGTCGGCGGCTCCGTCGTCCCTGGCGGAACCTTCGTAGCCTCCAGAGGTGTTCTCGTCTCCGGGACCGCCCAGGCGGCCGCGCGGCTCGGCCGCCTGGGAGTCCTCGCCGGAGGGCTGACCCTCGTCGACGCTCTGTGGGTTGGTGCTCTCATCCATTGCCATGTGACCTTCGGTGGCGCGTATCGCGGTGACTCTGGTGGGCCGGCTGGCCGCCGCCCTGGTCGGTGGAGAGCGGGTCGTACTAGGCGAAGAGCTTGGCGAGCCAGCTCTGCCAGGCCTGCTCGGTCTCCTTGGGGTCGGCTTCGTCGGTGAAGATGTGGTGGCCGATCACCACCGTTTCGTGCATCCCCTTGATGAACCTGTAGAGCCCGTCGCCGGTGCGCACCCCGAGAAAGCCCGGGGCCACGTAGTCGGCGATGCCTTCGATCGGCTCGAACCCTTCGGGGGTCAGCCGTACCCGGTCGCCCTGGACGACCTCGCTCTCGATGCCGAGGCCGCGCTGGAGCACCTTCCACGCGGGTTCTCCCGCCTCGCTCGGACGGGCGCCGAAGACCACGAGCGCGAACTGGCCGGGGAAGTGGGTGAGGTATTGGTCAAGGGTGTGAAGGTACATGTCCCAGCCCTTGTTCAACGCGTCCAACTCGGCCTCCCAGCCGTCGCCGAGGACGCCACTCTGCACCAGGCGCAGCACCGTGCTGCCCTTGTCACGCCCCTCGACCACATACTCAAACGCCATGAACGTGCCGTCCTCGCCCTCTCCGCTGCGAAAGGCGAAACGCTTGCCCGGCTCCCAGGCGGTGATGGTGCTCTCCGCCGGGATGTCACCGAAGAAATGCCTGGTCTTGCCCTCGCCGGGCTCGATCTCGTTACGCCCCATGAACCAGGAGTCCAGACCCGGCCCGGTGGCGACCGCTTCCCATACCTGTTCCGCAGTCGCCCGCAGCACGATTTCCTTGCGCAACTCGAATGGGTGGGTCATCTTACGACTCCTTTATGTCAGAGACCTCTGAAATGTCGGATATCTCGGTTCGCAGCTGCGGGTGAAGGGCGACGATCACACGGTGGACACGGCCGCCCTCGGCGGTCTCGTCGTGGTATTCGCCGGCCAGCGCGGTGACGACCTCCGCCAGCTTCTCGGCGAAGGCGGCGCGGTCGGCGGCCGAGGCGAACCGCACGTGCCCGTCGATCGCGAACGTGGCCACCTTCTTGCGGGCCTTGGAGGCGCCGGTGACCAGCTCGCCCACGTCGCGTACCAGCCGGGAGGCGACGGCCAGCAGCCAGCGCGCCGATAACTGGTCGGGGGAACGGGCGGGGTCGGGGGCCACCGCGGCCAGCGCGACCGGCGAGATGACGTACGACGCCGCGGTGGCGGCCATCACCCGTTCGATGGTGTTGCCCTTGCGGCGCTCCTCCACCAGCTCGACCAGGCCGTGCCGCTCCAGGGCCTTCAGGTGGTAGTTCACCTTCTGCCGCGGCATGCCCAGCTTGGCGGCCAGCATCGTGGCCGACGCCGGCCGGGCCAGCTCGGCCAGCAACCGGGACCGCACCGGATCGAGCGAGGCCTCCGCCGCCGCCGGATCTTCGATCACCGCCACTTCGAACATGCTCCAACGTTCTCACCGACAATGCGAGTTGTCAAGACTACTCAAGTTGTCGGTGGGAGGTCTCACCTGGAAAGATGGGGTGGTTAAGGGGGCGCTCGGATCGGTGACGGCGGCCGGGGAAGACGATGACGGCTCACGAGAATTCACAGGGGCGGAATACCGGTTTAACCGAGACGTTATTCATCGTAAAGTCCGCTCATGGGGCCGGTATCGCAGTCGCCTGGTTATGCGGTTGTCGATGTGGAGACAACTGGATTTCGGACCTCAGAGAATGACCGAATAGTGGAAATCGGTCTCGTACATCTCGACCCTGCGGGCGAGGTCACCGGCGATTGGGCCACCCTGGTCAATCCGGAGCGCGACCTCGGCCCTGAGCATGTTCACGGCATAACCCTCGCCGAGGCAGAAAGGGCACCGACGTTCAAGGAAATCGCCGGCACGGTCGCCGCGCTGCTGCGCGGGCGCGTCGTGGCCGCGCACAATCTCCCGTTCGACGCCCGGTTCCTCGCCTACGAGTTCGGCCGCCTGGGAATCGGCGTGCCGCTGGACCACAGGCTCGGAGTCTGCACTATGACCTGGGCGGCCCATTTCCTGCCCGGCGATCCCCGTACCCTCGCGAGCTGCTGCGCCGTGGCCGGCGTCCCGCTCGACGGCCAGCACGACGCCCTCGTCGACGCGCGCGCAGCGGCCGGGCTCCTGCGCCACTACATCAGGCACGCGGGCCCGGTGCTTCCGTGGCGGCACCTGTTCGAGGCCGTACCGCCATGGCCGGAGCTGCCGGACCCGGGAACACCCTGGGTGCGGCGAACCACGCCCCCGCCCGCGACCTCCGCCGCCCGGACGGACGGAACGGCGGGCCGCGGACACCACGGGGAGGCATGACCCCCAAGACGTTCACCCACTCAGCGGCCGTGGGCCCAGATCAAACCGCTGCCGCCAGAAGGTGCCGCGCCGACCGCCCAGACGGAACCGCTCTCCGGCTGGATGGCGAGGTCACGGACGGACGCGTTCTGGTTCGGCGGAGCCGGAAAGGTGCCCGACTCGACACTATCGACGCCGATGTGCAGAAACCCGCTGCCTCCGCCCTTGGCGTCGTAGACGATCCAGGCCCCGCCTCTGCCGTCGGGCTCCGCCTGGGCGCGCGGCTGGATGCCCGGTTCACCACGGACCTCGAAGTTCCAGCCGCCCGGATAGCCGGACAGCAGCAAAGTCTCACCGCAGAAGGAGTGCTTCGCACCGCCGCACGGCCAGGCGACCCAGCCGACGGCCATCACCCGGCCGGTCTCACCGTCGACCGCGACATCCGTCAGCTCCGAGATCTGGCCCGAGTGTGCGGACGGAATCGCTGGGAGTGCGACCGCACGCCAAGCCGTGCCGGTCCAGCGGGCCAGAGCCGCCGTGCCCCGCACCGAGCCCGCCGCCCACGCGCCGTCGAGTCCTTTGACCACGATCGGCGTGTGGACCCCGCGCCACACCGACCCGGCCAGGCGCCGCAGCGTGGACCGCGCCTTCCACCCAGCGTTACCGGCCGACGGGAACGCGCTAGAGTCCTCGATGACCCACAGGTTCCTGCCGATGTCGTACGCCCGATCCACCCGGCCGTAGGGCCATCGCTTGACCTGCCAGTGCTTGCCGTCCCACCGGGCGTATCGCGACGCGCCGAACGCCCAGACCCTGGTGTCGGACGCCGACGTCAGCCGCTTCACCCGGAAGCCCGGCCCGGTGACACGCTTGAAGGTGGACCGGCCGCCCTTCAACAGGAGCGACTCGGCACCGGTCGATCCGCGATCCGGACGCCTCGTCCCGGCGACCCAGACCGCCCCGCCCGGCGTCACCGTCACCGCGTCGTAGGAGTCGCGGCGGTCATTATGGACGACACTCCACGGACCGGCCGGCGCCATGGCGTGGGCGGCTGCCGGCCCCGTAGAGACGAGAAAGGCGACGGCTGCGGCGGTACCGCGAAACAATATTCCCATAAGGGTGAGACGCGCCTTTCGGAGGAAAAGTTGGCATGCCGGCGTGGCATGGGCCGGCGAGTCCATACACCGGCCATCACGGTGCCGCCGATGTGGGCGTCGACCACGTGGAGTTGCATGGTGGACGCGCCCTTGACTCGACCGGTCGGCCGCTATTCAGTGGGGGGCGCCAGTGTTCAATCAAGTGCGAATCTGGTGCTTTATGTGACACCTGGTCGACGGTGTCACCGCGCTGAACCAGACCCTTCTGAAGGGACCCCCCATGGCTCAAGGATCCGTTCCTCGACCGGCCTTCAGGAACCACAGACCGGCCCTCAGAAACCGCCGAGCAGGCAGGCTCCGCTCCATGGCGCTGGCCCTGCTCACCGTCATGTCCGTCGTGACCGTACTCGCCGTCCAGACGCCCGCCCTGGCGGCCGCGTCCATCACGATCAACGGCGGCTCGGGCGGCCGTACGCTCGACGGCGTGGGCGCGATCAGCGGCGGCGGAGGCAACAGCCGCCTGCTGATCGACTACCCCGAGCCCCAGCGCGGGCAGATCCTGGACTACATGTTCAAGCCCGGCTACGGAGCGGCCGTGCAGATCCTGAAGGTGGAGATCGGCGGCGACACCAACTCGACCAGCGGCGCCGAGCCTAGCCACAGGCACACCGCCGCGGACCTCGACTGCGACCGGGGGTACGAGTGGTGGCTGATGGAGCAGGCCAAGGCGCGCAACCCGAACATCAAGCTGGCGGGCCTGTCCTGGGGCGCCCCGGGATGGATCGGCAACCGCGCCTTCTGGTCGCAGGACATGGTGAACTACCTGGTCGACTGGCTGAAGTGCGCCAAGAACGGCCACGGGCTGACCATCGACTACCTGGGCGGCTGGAACGAGCGGGGCCGTGACCTCAACTGGTACATCAACCTGAACGCCGCCCTGGACGCCAACGGCTTCGGCAACGTCAAGATCGTGGCTGACGACACCAGCTGGGGGGCGGCCGACGACGCGGTGAACAACACGGCCTTCCGCAACGCCGTGGACATCTTCGGATCGCACTACGTGTGCGGCTACCGGAGCGCCCAGACCAACTGCCCCAGCTCCACGAACGCCGTCAACTCCGGCAAGGCGCTGTGGGCCAGCGAGAACGGCTCCGACGACTACAACGACGGAGCCAAGGCCCTCGCGCGTGGCATCAACCGCGACTACATCGACGGCAAGATGACCGCCTATCTCAACTGGCCGATCGTCGCCGCCATCACCCCGAACATCCCGTGGCCCACGATGGGCGTCGCCATCGCGCCCCAGCCGTGGTCGGGCTACTACGCGGTCGGCAGGAACGCCTGGACGATGGCGCAGACCACCCAGTTCACCGCGCCCGGCTGGCGCTATCTGGACTCCTCCAGCGGCTACATCGGCGGGGTCCGCACCAACGGCAGCTACGTCTCGCTGAAGTCGCCCGACAACTCCGGCTACAGCACGATCATCGAGACCGTGGACGCGACCGCGGCCCAGACGCTGAACCTCACCGTCACCGGGGGCCTGTCCACCGGCACCGTTCACGTCTGGTCGACCGACCTCAACTCCACCAACCCCGCCGACCACCTGGTGCGCGGCGCCGACATCACTCCCTCGGGCGGCGCCTACTCGCTGACCGTCCAGCCCGGCCGCGTGTACACCATCACGACGACCACGGGCCAGGGCAAGGGCACCGCCACGAGCCCCGCGTCCGGGTCGATGGCGCTGCCGTACTCCGACACCTACGACGGCTACGCGGTGGGCAAGGAGGCCAAGTACCTGATGGACCAGCAGGGGGCCTTCGAGGTGACCGCCTGCGGCGCGGGCCGCCCGGGCCGGTGCGTACGGCAGATGGCCCCGCGCATGCCGATCACGTGGGACGGGGACTACGACCCGTACGCGCTGCTCGGCGACGTGAACTGGAGCAACTACACCGTGACCTCCGACGTCCTGCTGGAGCAGGCGGGCTACGTCAAGCTCATCGGCCGCGGGGGCACGCAGCGCTACGACCCGGCCGGGCAGAACGCGTACTACCTGCAGGTCAGCGACTCCGGCGCCTGGTCGATCCAGCGCAACACCACCGCCAACGCCGTCACGACGCTGCGCGGCGGCACCGTGGCCGCCCTCGGCACCAACCGGTGGCACACCCTCTCCCTCGGCTTCTCGGGCTCGACGATCACCGCCAAGATCGACGGTACGACGGTGGGCACGGTCACCGACGCGACCTGGGGTGCCGGCCAGGTCGGCATCGGCACGGGCGCGACCGAGACGGCGCAGTTCGACAACCTGTCGATCACGCCCGGACCGGGCAACGGCTCGTCCGGCGTACTTCGCGGCGCCGCGTCGAGCCGCTGTCTCGACGTCCCCGCCCAGTCCCAGGCGAACGGCACTCAGGTGGCGATCTGGGACTGCAACGGCGGCGCGAACCAGCAGTGGAACCTCACCTCCGGCAAGCAGTTCCAGGTGTACGGAAGCAAGTGCCTGGACGCCGAGGCGGGCGGCACCGCGCCCGGCACCAAGGTGATCATCTGGGACTGCAACACCGGCGCGAACCAGCAGTGGAACCTCAACACCGACGGCACGGTCACCGGCGTGCAGTCGGGCCTGTGCCTGGACGTCACCGGCGAGGCGACCGCCAACGGCACGCTGGTGGAGCTGTGGACTTGCACCGGAGGCGCCAACCAGAAGTGGACCCGCACCTGACGGGCACGCGGGGCCCGGGCACGCCGGCACGCGCGCCCGGGCCCCGCGCGAGGGCGTGCGGGATGGGCGATAGTTGGCTCATGACCAGCAACGTTGTCAGTCCGGCCGCCATGCTTCGGGTAGCGCTGGAGGAGGCCAGGTTGGGGTACGCCGAGGGCGGCATCCCGATCGGCGCCGCGCTGTTCGCGGCGGACGGCCGATTGCTCGGCCGGGGCCGCAACCGCCGCGTCCAGGACGGCGACCCGTCGGTGCACGGCGAGACGGCCGCCTTCCGCGACGCGGGCCGCCAGCGGACCTACCGGGGAACCACCATGGTGACGACGTTGTCGCCCTGCTGGTACTGCAGCGGCCTGATCCGCCAGTTCGGCATCACCGGGCTCGTCGTCGGCGAGAGCCGTACCTTCACGGGCCAGCACGAGTGGCTCGCCGCCAACGGCGTGAACGTGCTCGTCCTGGACTCCGAGGAGTGCTCCGACCTGATGACCGCCTTCATCGCCGCCAACCCGGCCCTGTGGAACGAGGACATCGGAGAGGACGAATGAGCCCGGCCCCCGCCCGCTCCCCCCGATGATCCCCGCCGTACGGCCCGTCAGGCCGTCCTGACCGGAATAAGTCGCCCCGCCGCTACGCTGAGGACGGTTGAAACTTCAACGACATGAGGGACGGATGAGCGCGATGCAGTTCGGGATCTTCACCGTAGGCGACGTCACCACGGATCCCACCACGGGCAGGACACCGAGTGAGCACGAGCGGATCACGTCGATGGTCGCCATCGCGCTGAAGGCCGAAGAGGTCGGCCTCGACGTCTTCGCGACCGGCGAGCACCACAACCCGCCGTTCGTGCCGTCCTCGCCCACGACCATGCTCGGCTACATCGCCGCGCGGACCGAGCGGATCATCCTCTCCACGGCCACGACCCTCATCACCACCAACGACCCGGTGAAGATCGCCGAGGACTTCGCGATGCTCCAGCATCTGGCCGGCGGGCGCGTCGACCTGATGCTCGGACGGGGCAACACCGGGCCGGTGTACCCGTGGTTCGGCCAGGACATCCGCCAGGGCATCCCGCTGGCCGTCGAGAACTACGCGCTGCTGCACCGGCTGTGGCGCGAGGACGTCGTGGACTGGCAGGGAAACTTCCGCACGCCCCTGCAGGGCTTCACCTCAACCCCCCGGCCGCTCGACGGGGTCGCTCCGTTCGTGTGGCACGGGTCGATCCGCAGCCCCGAGATCGCCGAGCAGGCGGCGTACTACGGTGACGGGTTCTTCGCCAACAACATCTTCTGGCCCAAGGAGCACTTCATCCGCCTGATCCGGCTGTACAGGGAGCGGTTCGCCCACTACGGCCACGGCACGCCCGAGCAGGCCTACGTGGGGCTCGGCGGCCAGGTGTTCATGCGCAAGAACTCCCAGGACGCCGTGCGCGAGTTCCGCCCGTACTTCGACAACGCGCCCGTGTACGGCCACGGCCCCTCGCTGGAGGAGTTCACCGACCAGACGCCGCTCACGGTGGGAAGCCCTCAGGAGGTCATCGACAAGACGCTGACCTTCAGGGAGTCCTTCGGCGACTACCAGCGGCAGCTGTTCCTGATGGACCACGCGGGCCTGCCGCTGAAGACCGTGCTGGAGCAGCTCGACATCCTCGGCGAGGAGGTCGTGCCCGTGCTGCGCAGGGAGTTCGCCTCCGGCAGGCCGGCCCAGGTGCCGGACGGCCCCACCCACGAAGCCCTCGTCGCCCGCCGCGACGCCGAGGCGGACGAGGAGCGCGCGGTCGCCGCCGGCTCCCCCTCCTGACCGACCCCCGCACCCCATGGAGGAGCAGATGAAGCCCCTGAAGCTCGTAGCCGTGTCGGCGGGACTCAGCCGGCCCTCGTCGACACGCCTGCTGGCCGACCGGCTGCTGGAGGCGGCCAGGCGGCGCCTGGCCGAGGAGCGTACGGTCGAGGTCCGCGTGGTCGAGCTGCGCGACCTGGCGACCGACATCGCCAACAACCTGGTGACGGGGTTCCCCGGCGCCCGCCTGCGTGAGGCGCTGGACGCGATCGCTGAGGCCGACGGCCTCATCGCCGTCACCCCGATCTTCACCGCCTCCTACAGCGGGCTGTTCAAGTCGTTCTTCGACGTGATCGACAACGCCGCGCTCACCGGAAAACCCGTGCTCATCGCGGCGTCCGGTGGCACGGCCCGGCACTCGCTCGCGCTCGAACACGCGCTGCGTCCCCTGTTCGCCTACCTGCGCGCGATCGTCGTGCCCACCGCTGTGTACGCCGCCTCCGAGGACTGGGGGACGGCCGGGAGCGCGGGCGCCGGCGACGACCTCGCCGGCCGGATCGGCCGCGCGGCGGATGAGCTGGCCGACCTCGTCCTACGCCGACCGGCCACCCCGGAGCGGGCGGACGCCGACACCGTCGTCCCGTTCGAGCAGCACCTCGCAGCACTACGCCCCTGACCACCCCCGGCGCGGCTCGGCACGACGGGTTCCCGGCCACGGGTGCGAGAAGGTCCTCGTCCGTCTCGACGTCGCCGCCGGGCGGTGTACTGGTCAGCGTTGGGGTGGTCGCGGCGGACGAGAGCGAATTCATCGCCGCAACATCAGCGCCCCAGTGCTGATTCTGATTCGAGAGAACGGCGCCGGGACATCAATAAGGGGTTTCCTGGATCTTCCGAGCTTCAGCCGAAGCCCGGTCGTTCATTTTACGAAGACCGGCGATGTCCGACTCATGCTTGGCCAACCCGGTCGCATAGAATTGATCTTCGATCTTGCGACGATTCTCCGAATAGCTGATCGCCGAATCACACTTGGCATCGGCTGTAGCAAGCTCCACTTCCCTGTTCTGCGCCTCCTCGGAGTCGACCCTTTGGAGCGCATGCCCGCTCGCGGCCACCTCTCGGGCGGCTTCCGGATCTTTGAGACCCATGTGACCAGCTTCAGCCATGCAGTCCGACCACCGCCTGTTCAAATCGGTGATTCGGCTGTCGGATTTCACCTGCTGTTGTACTTCCATCGCGAACGAGCCCGCGAAGGTACCCCACTTCAACCAATCCTCCAGCGATCCGAACAGCCTCGAACGCGCCTCTGACAGACACCCGTCGCTCGAAGTCTCGGTGGTTCCCCCCTGCGGCAGAGTGACGCTCACCACTGGAGCGTCATCGCGTCCGAAGAAGGCATCCCCCCACCTCTGCTTGTCTTTTTCGGAGAGTTGGCCGAGTCCGGACGAGTCACCGTCTTCGGAAGTCTGAAGGTGCTCCTTGGAACGATATCCAGTACTACGAGCCTCGCTCAGAGGAGTGCCGTATGTATCGGCTACCAGCGTGGGGTTAGCGTCCCGGTCTGGGCCCTTGCGCTTGACGTAAGGAAGCCCTTTGCCGGTCATACAACGATATATCAGCTCCTCCGTCGCGGCATAACGTCCACTGTCTCCGGCAAAGAGGCCTTCGACCGCATGAATGATCTTTGGGTCGTGGCCGGGGAGCCGTCCACCTACCTCTAAGGCAGGTGCTTCTCGCTCATTTGTCTCGGCGGTAGATGACGCGACGAGAGTCACGGCGCCAAGTGAGCCGATCACCCCCAGGATCGATCCGGTCCACAACCACGTTCTACGTCGAACCATGAAAGCCGAATCTCCTTTGGATTCATATCAACATGTGCCGCCACTGCGCCGACGATCGGCAAACGGGCTCATCGCCATTCGAGGGTGTAGGTGAGGCCCGCAGTCCAACCGGAGAGTCCACGAGGCTGACGGTCAGCGTTCGACTTCGGTCGGATTCCCGATGACCGCCAGTCCATCGCCGTCACTGATCAGCTGAATCTCGTTATCCATCGTCGGCTCCTGAAGTGGGGGCAGGGAAGCGGCTCTCCGCAGTTGAGGGTGGAGCCGGGGTGTGCGCGGCGGTCGCGGGGCGGGGGTCGAGGCCTTCCAGGATGGAGTTCCTACGTTCGCCGTCCGACCGAAGATCTCGACGTGCCCCACGCTACCTTCGACGCCCCTGACGTGACCGCGTTCTTAGACGACGCCGGCCGTCCAGGCGTCCGCGGTGTCGCGGTGGCCGTCGCCGTCGCGCTTGACCTCAACCAAAGTTGAGGGCACATGCTGAGCGGGACATCGCGCGTGGCCGACGACGAGAGAGGCATTTTGATGATCCTGGTTACCGGGGGCACCGGCAATGTGGGCCGGCACGTTGTAGCCCAGTTGCTGGAGAGGGGCGCCGGGGTGCGTGTGCTGACCCGGAGCCCCGCCTCGGCCGTCGTGCCGGAAGGCGCGGAGGTGGCGGGCGGCGACCTGGCCGATCCCACCACCCTGGATGCCGCGCTGGAGGGGGTCGCGTCGGTGTTCCTGGTCTGGCCCACCCTTTCGGCCGACCAGGCCGCGCCCGTGACCATCGAGGCGATCGCCAAGCGCGTCGGACACGCCGGGCGCATCGTCTACCTTTCTTCGAACGGCGCGTCCGGCGACGCGGGGCCGGAGACCATCCTCGGGTCGCACGCACTCCTTGAGCGCCTGATCGAGCGGTCAGGACCGGAGTGGACGTTCCTGCGTCCAGGGGGGTTCGCGACCAACACCCTGATGTGGGCGTCGCAGATCCGCGACACGGGCGTCGTCCGCTGGGCCCACGGAGCGGCCTCCAGGCCGCTGATCCACGAGCGGGACATCGCGGCCGTGGGGGTGAGCGCTCTCACCGGCGAGGGGCACGGCGGAGCCAGATACGTGCTGACGGGCCCCGAGACGCTGACCCAGGTCGAGCAGGTGCACGCGATCGGCGAGGCGATCGGCCGCCCGGTGCGGTGGGAGGAGCTCGCACCGGAGTCGGCGCTCCAGGAGATGATCGCCCAGGGGTGGCCGGCCGCGCTGGCGGAAGGCGTCCTCGGCGCGCACGCCCAGATGGTGACGGCGACCGAGCCGGTCACCTCCACCGTGGAGGAGGTGACCGGGGCACCGGCGACCCCGTTCCGCCAGTGGGCCACCGACCACGCCAAGGACTTCGGCGCTCCCGCCTGACCGCGAACCGGACCCGCGACTCCGGCGCTTCCGACTGGCCGCGAACCGCGCCCGCGGGGCGCGTGTCTGATCGTCATGGCGGGCCCGCCGCCACCTGGCAGGGCCTCAACCTGCTCGGCTTCGCGCTCATGGACGCACGCGACGCCCTCCGCACCGCGCGCTGACGCGGCGGAGCGGTTTCGCCCGCGCGCGGAGTGGCAGGCTGTCCAAGGTGGACGACATGTGGGATCTGGTGGTGGTCGGCGGCGGCCCGGCCGGGAGCGCGGCCGCCCTCCGCGCCAAACGGCTCAGGCCGGAGGCGCGGGTGCTGCTGCTCGACAAGGCGGACTTCCCCCGCGACAAGGCCTGCGGCGACGGCATCGCCGCCCACTGTCGCGACGAGCTGGCCCTGCTCGGGATCCCCGACCTGATAGCCGACTACCGGCCGACGCGGCGGCTGACGGTGGTCTCCCCCGGTGGCGCGCGGGTCTCCGCCACGGTCGCCCGGCCCAACCACGTCGTCCCCCGCATGGTCTTCGACGCACGCCTCGTCGACGCCGCACGGGCCCTCGGCGTCGACGTACGCCGCCACCGCGTTCGCGCGCTGGCCGCGGAGGACGGCCACGTCGTCCTCGACGGGGTCATCGCCGCCCGTGCCGTCGTCGCCGCCGACGGGGCCAACTCGGCCGTACGGCGCCTCATCGGCGTCGCCGCAACTC
Source organism: Sphaerisporangium sp. NPDC049003 (assembly GCF_043197795.1). Taxonomy (NCBI): domain Bacteria; kingdom Bacillati; phylum Actinomycetota; class Actinomycetes; order Streptosporangiales; family Streptosporangiaceae; genus Sphaerisporangium; species Sphaerisporangium sp. NPDC049003. The sequence continues at coordinate 9,193 of NZ_JBICTU010000034.1, read as the reverse complement.
CGGACAAGCACGTCGCGATCGCCGTCCGCGGCTACGCCGACGTGCCCGGCGAGGACGACGTGCAGCTCATCGCCATGCAGAAGGAGGGATGGCCCGCGTACGCGTGGTCGTTCCCGATCGGCGACGGCACCGCGAACGTGGGCTTCGGGATGCTCCTGCCCCGGCTGCGCGCCACCGGGCTGCCCGGCCGCGAGGTGCTCCACGGACGGCTCGCCGAACTGCTGCCCCACCTGCCCGCCCGCGACCTGCGCGCCCACCACCTGCCGCTGTCCCCCGGCCGGCCGAGGCTCGGCGCGGGCCGGGTGATGCTCGCCGGGGACGCCGCCAGCCTCATCAACCCGCTCACGGGAGAAGGCATCTACTACGCCCTGCTGTCGGGCCGGCTCGCGGGCGAGGCGGCCGTGCTGGCGGACCGGGACCCTTTGCCCGCGTACCGGCGCGGGGTGCGGATGGCCCTCGGACGCCACCTGCGCACCACCGACGTGCTCGCCCGTGCCGCCCAGTCACCCGGCTTCATCGACGCGGCGATCGGCACCGCCGCCCGGCGCAAGGAGGTCTTCGACCTGCTCGTCGATGTGGGCCTCGGTGCGGGAACCGTGCCGCTGCCGCTCGCGGGCGCCGTCGTCCGCCGATGGCTGGCAGACGCCGTCCGCCGATGAGCCGGCCGAGCAGTCGAGGAGGCGCCGGGCGCCTGGGCCCTCGCTGGCGAGGACGTCACGCGGGTTGGCGAGGTGGCAGGTGCGCAGGGACAGGCAGCCGCAGCCGATACAGTCGGTGAGGTTGTCACGCAGGGCCAGCAGGCGTGCGATGCGGGTGTCGAGCTCGGCCCGCCAGACGGTGGACAGCCGCGCCCAGTCGTCACGCGTGGGGGTTCGCTCGTGCGGGAGCTCGTCGAGGGCCTCGCGGATCTTGGCCAGGGGGATCCCGACGCGCTGGGAGGCCCGGATGAAGGCGACCCGGCGCAGGGCGTCGCGGGCGTAGCGGCGCTGGTTGCTCGCCGTCCTGGTGCTGGTGATGAGACCGTGGCGCTCGTAGAAGTGCAGGGCGGACACCGCCACGCCGCTGCGGCCGGACAGCTGGCCGACGGTCAGTTCGTGGAACGTGGTACGGGCGCGAGGCATGGCCCGAGCCTAACACCTTTCCTCAACATAGGTTAAGGCCAGGCACCACGCGCAGGTCTAGACGGCACGTCCTACCAAGGCCAGTCACCAAGCGCGGGCCCAGGCGGCACGTCCTACCAAGGCCAGTCACCAAGCCCGGGCCCAGGCGGCATCTCCTGCCAAGGCCGGTGGCTCGTCTCCTGGGCTGGCGGATCACGGGCCGGTGGGATGGGACAGGGCCGAAGGTCCCTGTGAGCCGGGAAGTCCGGTGGGAGCGGCCCAGCCGTATGGCGCTGCTCGTCAGGGCGCGGAAACGGTGAGATCGAGGTGGAAGAAAGACAGTGACCCCCGCACTGAAAGGGCCAGCCATGGCACTCACCGAAGGCCGCCACACCAGTGACGCCGCTCCCCGCACCCCCGTCGTGAAGGCCGCCGCCGCGCAGGCGGACAGCCGCGCCGCCGGCTACGTCTGGGCCGTCGCCCGTATCGCCCTCGGATGGATCTTCCTGTGGGCCTTCCTCGACAAGGCCTTCGGCTGGGGCTTCTCGACCGCCGCCGACCGCGCCTGGATCCACGGCGGCAGCCCGACCACCGGGTTCCTCAAGGGCACCGCAGACCATGCCCTCGGCGGGTTCTTCAGCGGCCTGGCCGGCCAGGCGTGGCTCGACTGGCTGTTCATGGCCGGCCTGCTCGGCATCGGCGTCGCCCTCATCCTGGGGGCCGGAATGAGGATCGCCGCGACGACGGGCGGCGTGCTCCTGGTGTTCATGTGGGCCGCCGAACTCCCGCTGGCGACCAACCCGTTCATGGACGAGCACCTCATCTACGCCGTCGTGCTGGCGGGCCTGGCCCTGGTGGGCGCCGGCAACACCCTCGGCATCGGCGAGTGGTGGGGCGGCACCGAGATCGTGCGCCGCTACCCCATCCTCAAGTAGGCCTCTCATGGCACCGGCGGCGCCCGTCCTTCACCGAGAAGGGCGGGCGCCGGCACATGTGTACGGCCCCGGCCCGCGGTGCGTTCCGCTCCCACCCGACCACTCCGCGGCTCCCTCCGGCCGCTGCGCTCCCGTGCGGCCCCTGATACTGAGCGGTCGCGGCGGTGAGGACGGGCGGCGCTCAGCCGCCCTGGCCGCCGCCTTCCGGGTGGCCGGCCCTCAGGCGGGCCGCCAGGGCCGCGACCTGGGTACGGCGCTGCATGTTCAGCTTGGCCAGCAGGTTCGACACGTAGTTCTTGATGGTCTTCTCGGCCAGGTGGAGCCGGTCGCCGATCTGGCGGTTGGTCATCCCCTCGCCGATGAGCTCAAGGATGTGCCGCTCCTGGCCGGTGAGGGCGGCGAGCGGGTCCTGCTGTGCCGCCTGGTCGCGCAGCCGCCGCAGCATGGTCGCGGTGGTCTGCGGATCCAGCAGCGACTGGCCCGCCGCCACCGTCCGTACCGCGCCGACCAGGTCCGATCCGTGGATCTGCTTGAGCACGCACCCGGCCGCGCCCGCCATCACAGCGTTGAACAGCGCCTCCTCGTCGGCGAACGACGTGAGCATCAGGCAGGCCAGTCCGGGCACGCGGGAGCGGACCTCCCGGCAGACGTCCACGCCGCTGCCGTCGGGAAGCCGGACGTCGAGCACCGCGACGTCCGGCCTGAGCGCCGGGATGCGCGCCACGGCGGACTCCGCCGTCCCGGCCTCCCCGACGACCTCGATGTCGTCCTCCGTCTCCAGCAGGGCCGCGACGCCACGCCGCACGACCTCATGGTCATCCACCAGGAACACCCGAATCATGCCTTGGACGCTATTCCCCCCGGGTCCTCCGGCGATAGTGGGCCCGTCCCTGTCATGGCTCAGGTGGGAACGCTCCATCAGGGCGGAGCGCCGGCGAGCCGGTCCGGCGGGGACCGGCGAGCCGGGACGCCACTCGTCAGTGATGGATGCGGCGGCCGGTGAGCTGCACGGGGTCGACGCGGATGTACAGCCGCCGCTCGCCGCCGGCCCAGGGCTCCACGGCGGAGTCGCTCAGCGCGGCCAGCTCCTCCTCCGAGGAGATGCGGTGCGCGGCCCCCTGGATGAGCACGCTCCAGCCCTCGCGGGTCTCGGTGTCGATTCGGTCCACCTCGAACGCGATCTTGAACTCGACGCCCTTGACCCCGGTGCTCAGGTCCTCGTCCATCGGCCCGCCGAACGCGGTGCGGAAGAGCACCGCCTTGCCGTGCATCGTGTAGTTGACCGGGAGCACGGCGGGACCCGCGGGGGTGTTGAAGCCGACCCGGCCGACACCGCCCGGGGAGATGAGCCTCAGGCACTCGTCGGCGTCGAGCTCTTCCAGTACGGGAGGGGCGATGCGGTTGTTCATGAGGATCCTCTTTCTCGGAGCGTCGCACCTGGCCGGCAAGGCGGCCGCGCGCCGCTGACACTCAGGGCGAGATCGCCTTACGCTTCCAAGGGTCCTCCGGCGCGACCCGCGATCACAGAGTCGAAGTCCCCTTGAGCGAAGGACCCTCGTCCCTGTCTACCGGCCCTCCCCCCGGTCCACCCCGACCTGGTCGCCGCAGAGGCTCCGCGCAGGCGCCGCAGGCGAGCCGGGAGGAGAAATCGCGACCGCAGGCGCCACGGCTCGGCCGCGGCGCGCTCCAGCCTTGCCCCTCGTGAGGCCTCAGACCCGGACGATCCGCACGGCGTCGGCGACCACGTAGCCGGTTCCGGAGGTCCACCTGCTCACCGCGACGACGTCGTAGTCCCCCGCGTTGAGCGTGAAGGTGCCGAGGCTCCGCCAGCCGCCGCCACCGGCGCGCTGGTCGACGTACACCGTCTGGTTGCCGCCGGAGGCGGCGACGATGTACGGCGCGGAGCTGTTGTAGCCGGCGTCGGCCGGATACCAGACCTCCACCCGGTAGGCGCCCGAGGCGGGGAGGGCCGCCCGGTACCAGGCCGGATCGCTGGCGGCGACGGGCGTGGCGTAACGGTAGTCGGCGCCGTAACGCTGTGCGGAGTAGGTGGAGGTCCCCCAGTTCGCGCCCGCGGTGAACTTCCCGGCGGTGGCGTTGTCGACGGTGACCGACCACGCGGTGCCGCCGCCTCCGGTGACGTACTGCATGTACTTGGTCCAGTCCCAGTACGCGCCGGGGTCGGTGTGCGTCGCGCCGGGCACCTGGCTGTGCCCGATGATGTGCGAGCGGTCCTTCGGGATGCCGTACTTGTCGCAGATGGCGCGGGTCAGCGCGGCCGAGGAGCGGTACATCGCGTCGGTGAACCACGAGGCGTCGCTGACGTAGCCCTCGTGCTCGATCCCGATGGACCTGGTGTTGTAGTCCCAGTTCCCGGCGTGCCAGGCGATGTCCTTGTCGCGGACCATCTGTGTGACGGCGCCGTCGGACGACCGGACGACGTAGTGCGCCGAGACCTGCGCGCTGGGGTTCTGGAACCACGAGATCGTGCCCGCGTAGGAGCCCTGGGTCACGTGGACGACGACCCGGTCGATCGCGTAGCTCGTCGGGCGGCTGGAGGCGGTGTAGTTGGAGGAGCTCGCCGCCACCCAGCTCGCGGCGGGGTAGTCGGGGCTCGCGGCCTGCGCGTTGAGGTCGAGCGTCTGGGCGTAGGCTCCTCGGTCGGCCGTGACCTCCCTCGGGGCGACCGTCACCCCGGCCGCCCGGACTCCGAGGCCGAGGAGCTCATAGACGGTGTCGGCGTAGAGCCGGGCGACCTCGGGCGTGGAGGCATTGCCGTACCTGGCCACGGCGGCGTACCACCGGCCCGCGTCCTTCCTGGCCCCGGCGTCCAGCCCCGCCTCGTCGGCGTACGACCGCAGGAGCGCCGCGCCGCCGAGGATGTTGGCGGCGGTGTCGGTGCGCAGCGTCGCCACCGGCAGGCGGACCAGCTCGGCCGCCCGTTCGAGGGTGTGCGTGGTGCGGTTGGCCACCAGGTGCATCACGCCGTAGCCGCCGCTCGCACTCGGCTCGCCGCCGTGGGCGTCCAGGTGGGTCTCGGAGTAGGCGAGCGCGACGAGCAGGTCACGGGGCACGTCCTGGGCGGTCGAGGCCTGGGCGAAGGCGGCGGCAAGGGTGCCTTCCGGCGCGGCGAGCGCCGGGCCGCCGGCGAGGACCAGGAAGGCGGCCAGGACACAGGTGACGAATGCGGCTAATCGGGATCGAGGGGCTGCCATGGGGGTGCTCCTTGCGTGGGGGGTGCCGTCACAGTAAGAGCACTTCTGACAAATGTCGATAATTGACATTACTGGGGTGGTATCCGAAAATTCTCGCCCTCGCCCGTGGTGGCACGTTCCAGGCATCGGGACCGGGCGCTGGGCCCACATTCGCCGGAGGGAAACCCGCTGAAGACTATTGCACTTCGCTAAGAAGGCACTGAAGATTTCCTTCTGTGACCACGTATCGAGCGAGCCGTGAGCGGTTCACCCCGGCAGCCCCCGATCGCGGCGTCGCCAGGCGGCTCGCCGCCGGCACGGCGATGGCCCTCGCCCTGGTCCTCGCCGGCGCCCTGGCGCCCTTCGCGAGGGCGGACGACGGTCCCGCGGCACAGCGGGCGGATCCCGCGCCCCCCGCCAGCGGCGTCCCCACCGGCTGCCCGACCGACCCGGCGACGCCGAAGCGGCAGTTCCGCGCCATGTGGATCTCCAGCGTGGCCAACATCGACTGGCCGAGCCGGACGGGCCTGAGCGTGGCGGAGCAGCAGGCCGAGTTCCGCTCCTGGCTCGACCTCGCGGAGCAGCGGAACATGAACGCCGTCGTCGTGCAGGTCAGGCCGACCGCCGACGCGTTCTGGCCGTCACGCCACGAGCCGTGGTCGCAGTGGCTCACGGGCACCCAAGGCGTGAACCCGGGATACGACCCGCTGGCGTTCATGGTCAAGGAGGCGCACGCGCGCGACATCGAGCTGCACGCGTGGTTCAACCCGTACCGCGTCGCCAACAACGCCGACCCCGGCCTGCTGACGCCGGACCACCCCGCCCGGCGCAACCCCGGCTGGCGTTTCGCCTACGGCGGCAAGCTCTACTACAACCCGGGAATCCCCTCGGTCCGCGCCTTCATCGAAGACGCCATCATGGACGCGGTCACCCGTTACGACATCGACGGTGTGCACCTGGACGACTACTTCTATCCGTATCCCGTCAGCGGCCAGACGATACCCGACGACGCGACCTTCGCCGAGTACGGTGGCGGCTTCTCCGATATCGGCGACTGGCGGCGGAACAACGTGAACCTGCTGGTGAGCGAGCTGGACCGGCGCATCCACGCGGCCAGGCCCTGGGTCAGGTTCGGCATCAGCCCCTTCGGCATCTGGCGCAACGCCGCGACCGACCCGCTCGGCTCGGGCACCAACGGGCTGCAGTCCTACGACGCGATCTACGCCGACAGCCGCCTGTGGGTGAAGCGGGGCTGGGTCGACTACCTCACGCCGCAGATCTACTGGCACATCGGATTCGCCGTCGCCGACTACAAGGTGCTCACCGCCTGGTGGGCCGACGTGGTGAGGGACACCGGCGTTCAACTGTTCGTCGGGCAGGCCGCCTACCGCGCCGGAGTGGCGGGCCAGGACCCGGCGTGGCAGCGGCCCGGCGAGCTCAGCGACCACCTGTACTACAACCGGAGCCGTCCCGAGGTGCTCGGCGACGTCTTCTTCAGCGCCAAGGACGTCCGCGCCGACCGGATCGGCGCCATCGGCCAGATGGCGGCCGACCACTACGCGAGGCCCGCGCTGGTACCGGCGTACGGCACCGCGACCGCGCCGCGCGCGCCCTCGATCAGGTCGGCGGCCCGCGTCCCCGGCGGGGTGGCGCTGTCGTGGCGGCGGGGCTCGCACGGCGCGGCCTCGTACGCGGTCTACCGGGTCGACGGCACACCCACGACGGACCCGTGCCGGCTCGCCGACGCGCGTAACCTGCTCGGCACGACGCGCGGGACCTCCTTCACCGACACCACCGCCTCACCCACCGGTGCGTACACCTACTACGTGACGGCCCTGAACCGGGCGCACCACGAGAGCGAGCCGGGCGCGGGCAGGGCGGTCGGCGGCGAGCCGGAGGATCTTCGCAGGTTATAGGCCTGTTACTCATGGGTACGATCATGGCGACAACACTCGCGCGCGTGAGGTGCGACATTTCGCACCGCGGCCGAAGCGCAACTCCTGCCGCCGGCGCGAGCACCTGAGATGACACCTACCGCCGCGCCCGGCATGGCCGCACCTCGAAAACGGCTCGCGGACCAACCCCCCGGTCCTCGGCCAGGGATTCGCCCATCCCCGCGCGGGACGCTCGACGAGGAGCGGCACACCAGGCGGAGCCCGGCCCGGATCATCCGCCTTCTGAACAGGCCCTGAACGACAGAGGGGGACCAGATGGGCGAGAGGCGGAATCGACACGACCGCAGGCACTCCGACCGTGAACGACGGGAATGGCTGCGGCTGGGCCTTGAGATCACGCTGGTCGCGTGGCGGACGGCGCTCGCCGTCTGGACCAGCCTTCACCAGTGAGCGGCGGCCCGGACGCCGAACCGGACGCCGAGCCGGACGCGGAAACCGGCGGCGGTGTCACCTGACGCCGCCGCCGAGCCGCATCTGGCCGGCTCCGGCCACCCGAGGTCGTACGGTCCGTACGGCCGGAGCCGGTGGGGGCGTCATGCCCCGTAGACCTCGAACTCCGAGAGCTGCGCCGCGGGCCAGCCGGTGTTGGCGGTGAAGGAGAGCCGCACATACCGGGCCGAGGTGGGGGCGAACGAGATCGTCACCGCGTTCCCCGACGACGGATCGAACGTGTACCCCGCCGAACCCACGATCGTCGTGAACGACGACCCGTTCGAACTCCCCTGCACCGACAACGTCTGCGTCCGCGCCTGCCACGCCGACGACGGCGGCAGCTTCAGAACCACCCGCCCGAACGCCGCCGCCGCACCCAGATCCACCTGCACCCACTGCGGGAACGCGTTGTTGACACTCTCCCAGTAGCTGTTGGCGTCCCCGTCGACCACGTTGGGCGACCCGAGATTCTGCACGTGACCGCTCTCGGACGTCGCCTTGCCCCGCGCCAGGTTGGTGTTCGGCGCCGCGTCCGTGGTCACGCTCACGGCGTTCGAGGCCGCCGAGGTGTTGCCGGCCGCGTCCTGGGCGGTGACGGTGAAGGTGTAGGCCGTGGCCGGGGTCAGGCCGGTCACCGTGTAGGGGGTGCCGGGGGCGGTGGCCACGACCGTGCCCGCGCGGAGCACCTGGTAGCCGGTTACGCCGACGTTGTCGGTGGAGGCGGTCCACGACAGCGAGACGGTGGTGGCCGTCTTCCCGGTCACCGTCAGGTTGCCCGGCACGCTCGGCGCCTGCTTGTCGCCGCCGTCACCGGCCGTACCGTAGACCTCGAACTCCGAGAGCTGCGCCGCGGGCCAGCCGGTGTTACCGGTGAACGAGAGCCGCACATACCGCACCGAGGTCGGCGCGAACGAGATCGTCACCGCGTTCCCCGACGACGGATTGAACGTGTACCCCGCCGAACCCACGATCGTCGTGAACGAGGACCCGTTCGAACTCCCCTGCACCGACAACGTCTGCGTCCGCGCCTGCCACGCCGACGACGGCGGCAGCTTCAGAACCACCCGCCCGACCGCCGCCGCCGCACCCAGATCCACCTGCACCCACTGCGGGAACGCGTTGTTGACACTCTCCCAGTAGCTGTTGGCGTCCCCGTCGACCACGTTGGGCGACCCGAGATTCTGCACGTGACCGCTCTCGGACGTCGCCTTGCCCCGCGCCAGGTTGGTGTCTCCTCCCCCGCCGTTGACCGACGGTGGGGTGGGGCGGGTGGGGGTGAGGGCGATCTGGCCTTTGAGCATGCGTCCGCCGTCTCCGGTGAGGCGCAGGTAGTAGTCCGAGGAGCAGAAGGTGCCGTCTTCGTCGAGGGCGAGCATGCCGGAGTTGGCGGGGACCATGGCGAGGGTTTCGGCGCTTTTGGCGATCTGGTTGCCTTCGTTGTATTCGTCGAACATGGAGATGTAGATGCCTTGGGCGCCGGTACGGACCATGTTGTAGAACTGGCGCCACATGAAGTCGCCGTGGGCGCGTTGGCGGCTTTTGACGTCGCCTGGCAGGACGCAGGGTTGGTAGTCGAT
>NZ_JBICTU010000033.1:0-77392 GCF_043197795.1 Sphaerisporangium sp. NPDC049003 | reverse complement strand
CGACACGCGGGGTGGTCCCATCACTGGCAACCGGGTGGTCCCATGCTCGTGGCAGAAAACCACCCTCGGTGGTCCCATAAGCCTGGCCGGCGACACGCCATCGTCGAGCACATCGAGCGCGAGAGGGGACAGCGCTACCAGCGCTACCGCTAGAAGCACGAGCAGGACTGTCAGGACGGGAACGAGTCGACTCATGGAAGGTGGACCTGTTAGCGGTCTGAGCCTTGCTGGGAGCTGACGAGTCTGGGCGGTCATGCCGCCTTTCATACCCCCTGGCGTGCGGGTGGGGGAAGGTATCTGATCTTCCTCGGGAAGTATCGGCGGATGTCTTCTCCGCGTTCCCAATGGGCGCTGATCTCGCGGCGGCAGGTGTGGATGAGATCGAGATCGGTGAACTTGCGCGCGCCGACCAGAACACCGTCTGTGTACTGGATGTCGTACATGACCGGGCTTGTCGAGCGGTCGCCCAGCACCACGACCTCCGGCAGTACGCTCCGCGTCTCCAGGTGCGAGATGGTCTCGGCGGGGAGGATTCGTATCTGCTCACCCAGCTCTGCCCAGATGGCGAGCAGGTGTAGCTCCCACTGGAGGTACGGTGTCGGTGGCTCGCAGATGAATCGGATTCGTCGTTGTACGATGCCGTGGCGGTCGAGCTCGCGCTGATGCTCCATCCTTCCGGCACGCATCTCCTCAGCGAGCCTCAGAGACTTCTTCCACTCGCCTTCTGCCATCGCCACCCAACTGGGCGAGGAAGGCTCCTTGAAAGTGACCTGCCTCTCCAGCTTCCACGTCACGTCGGCCTTCCAGAAATTGTCCTGGAAGTCGCTCTTGTAGGCGCCGAGATCGAGGTCCTGCGCTGGAAGGCGGCTGAGCTGGTCAAGCATCTGGGATATCCGGCTTCGCGCTGGTGAGAAGGTGTCGTGGAATCATGACGAGGCGCTCGTCCGCGCGAATGGTCACGTCACTGGGAAGCCTGCCCGCATAGCTCGCTGTGACGTCACGTCCGACCACGGCTATGTCTCCGTTCTCCATCTCCCAGATGTCGGGGCAGCCGTCGGTGTTGGCCGTGCTTCCCAGCTCGCGCATCGACTTGCCGATTCTACGCAGGAATTTCGTTCCGGTCTCCGCTTCCCATGGCGTGTTCATGCGTCGCGCCTTCCCATTATGGGCACCTTTGCAGTTATAGCGTCACACGGGCCGTAATTTGCGTCAATGTTATCGAATCATCGCTCATATATAGCAGGCCGTAACCGCTCTTTGAGTTCGTTCCGGTGCCCAGGGCGCGTCGGATTCCTGGTCGTGGCCTATGGAGGCGACGGCGGAGTGTGCCCGGCTGAGCGTTCCTTCCCGCGACTCAGGGGGATGGGCGAGGCGGGTGGATCTGCTTGCTTTGAGCTGGCGTTGAGGTAGTTCGGGTAGACGTAGAGGTTATGGACCGGCCCGACAGGGTTCTCGTCGTTGACGATGAGCCGAACATCCTCGCTCTGCTGTCGCAGACCCTGCGCCTGGTGTCGTTCGAGGTGAAGACGGCGGAGTGCGGGACCGACGCGTTGAGGGCAGCGGCGGCGTTCGATCCGGACATCGTCGTCCTCGATGTGATGCTGCCCGATCTGGATGGTTTCGAGGTGGCGCGCCGGCTCGGTGAGGTGCCCGTACTCTTCCTGACCGCGCGGGACACCGTGGAGGACCGCGTCCAGGGGCTGAGCCTCGGCGCGGACGACTACGTCACCAAGCCGTTCAGCCTGGAGGAGGTGGTCCTGCGGATCAAGGCCATCCTGCGCAGGAGCCGGGCGGCCGGGCCGTCCACGGACCACCTGCTCAGGTACGCCGACGTGGAGCTGGACGCGGACGCGCACGAGGTGCGGCGCGGCGGTGTCCCGGTGGACCTGTCGCCGACCGAGTTCAACCTGCTGGCTTACCTGCTCACCAACGCCGGACGGGTGGTGAGCAAGACGCAGATCCTCGACAGCGTCTGGCGCTACGACTTCGGCGGGGACTCCAGCATCGTCGAGTCCTACGTCTACTACCTGCGCAAGAAGATCGACCGCTGGGATCCGCCGCTGATCCACACCGTACGAGGCGTCGGCTACACGCTCAAGCTGCCGCGAAAGGGTGACGCGTGAGGTCGTTCGCACAAGAGCTCGGGCGGCGGTTGCGGCGGCCGGGGCGCTGGACGTTGCGGGCCCGGCTCGTGGTGGCGGCGGTGGCGCTGACCGCGGTCGCGCTGGTGCTGTCCAACGTGGTGGGCCTGAGCCTGCTGCGCAACTACCTGGTCGCCCGGCTGGACGATCAGCTCGACGCCACCGCCTCGCCGGCCACGACCGGGCTCGTGATGCTGCCCGAGCAGGGCCTGCCGTTCCCGATGTCCGGATCGACGGAGAAGGGGCGGATCCAGATCCAGGTGTCCGAGAAGGAGATCGTCCAACAGATGATCGGCGACAGGAGGTTCTATCTCTTCACCTCGGACGGGAAGCTGGCCGCGGAGATTCGAGGTGCCCTCCCCAACAGGCCGGAGCTCGGTTCCTTCGATGAGATTCAGAGGGGCAAGCCCTACACCGTGCCAGGCACGGACGGGCCGTCCTGGCGGGTGAAGGCGATGGAGCTCCCCGGCGGTGAGATCGTCGTGGTGGCGGCGTCGCTGGCCGAGATCGAGGCGACGCAGCGGTGGCTGATGGCCATCGACGCCGCGGTCATGGCGGTGGTGCTGCTCCTGCTCGGCCTGGCCGCCGCCGCCCTCGTACGGCTCGGCATGCGCCCCCTGACGCGGATGGAGGAGACGGCCGCGCAGATCACCGAGGGCGACTTCAGCCGCCGGGTGCCCGAGACCGCCCCGCACACCGAGCCGGGCCGTCTCGGGGTCGCGATGAACGTGATGCTCGACCGGGTCGAGTCGGAGATCGCCGCGCGCATCGAGTCCGAGGCGCGGATGCGCCGGTTCCTCGCCGACGCGTCGCACGAACTGCGGACCCCGCTGACCTCGGTGCAGGGCTTCGCCGAGCTCTACCGCAGGGGCGGCACCCCGCCGGGGCCGCCCATGGACGAGACCATGCGCAGGATCGAGGACGAGGCCACCCGCATGGGCCTGCTCGTCAACGACCTGCTCGTGCTGGCGCATCTGGACGAGGAACGTCCCCTCGACACCCATCCCGTGGACCTGCTGGAGATCGCGGTCGAGACGGTCCGCGACGCGCGTGCCCGGCTCCCCGAGCGGCGGATACGGCTCACCGGGCTCGGCTCCGCGCTGAGCCCCGTCATGGTGCTGGGCGACGACGCCCGGCTGCGGCAGGTGGCGGCCAACCTGGTGACCAACGCGCTCGTCCATACCCCGCCGGACGCGGAGATCACCGTCCGGGTGGGCGCCGGAAGGGCCACCGCCTCACCGGCCGCCGCGGTCGGTGACGCGACGCACCAGCTCATGGGAGTGCTGGAGGTGTGCGACACCGGCCCGGGGATACCCGAGGACCACGCCCCGCGCGTTTTCGAACGGCTCTACAGGGTCAGCCAGAGCCGCTCGCGCGCCGAGGGCGGGGCGGGGCTCGGGCTCGCCATCGTGGCCGGGATCGTCAGGGCGCACGACGGGCGCGTCGAGCTCGCGACATCCCAAGGCGACGGTGCGACATCCCAAGGCGACGGTGCGACCTCCCGAGAAGACGTTGGGACCTCCCGAGAAGACCATGCGACCTCTCAAGGCGACCTTGCGAGCTCCCGAGAAGACGTTGCGACCTCCCAGCGAGAGGGCGCCGTTTTCCGGGTGCTGCTTCCGCTGGTGGATTCCGAGGTTCCTCCGAGGTAGCTCAGGGGTCGCTCCGATCCGCGCTCGGCAGCATTCGGGCCATGAGAAGAACACTTGTAGCGGTGGCGTTCCTCGCGCTGGCCGCCGGATGCGGACAGCCGGCCACCTCCGGTGGGGTGGCTTCGGTGCAGGGCACGAAGTCCCCCTCCTCGACCGGCGCCTCCCCGACCGCCTCGGTCGACCCCCAGGAACAGGCCAGGCAATTCGCCCAGTGCATGCGGGACCACGGCATCGACATGGCCGACCCCGAGCCGGGCATGGGTGGCGGCGTCAAGATCGAGGTGCCCAAGGCTGACCAGGCCAAGGCGGACAAGGCGATGGAGGACTGCCGCAGCAAGACCTCGTTCGGTGAGAAGGGGCCCGAGATGACGCCCGAGCGGCAGGAACAGATGCGTGCCTTCACCCAGTGCATGCGGGACAACGGCGTCGACATGCCCGACCCGGACTTCGCCCACGGCGGTGGCATCATGATCGGCGGCCCCGACAGCAAGGTCCAGCCGGACGACCCGACGTTCAAGAAGGCCCAGGAGGCCTGCCGCGACAAGCTGGGCCCCCAAGGCGGGTCTGTCAGTGTCACGGGGTCCTGAGGGTGAGTGACACGCGCACGGAGCGGCCCGTGAGCGCGACGGGCGAACCGGAGGCGCCCCCGCGGCGGCGGCGCGGGCGGGGCAGGAAGGTCGCGGTGGCCGTGGGGTGCGGAGCGGTGCTCGCCGCCTCGGTGGCGGCCGCGATCGGCGTGGGGGGCGACGTCGGCACGCCCGTCGCCCAGCGGACGCCCCCGGCGACGGCCCAGGTCACCCGTACCACTCTGACCGAGACCGAGACGGTCGACGGCACCCTCGGCTACGGCGACACCGCCACCGTCTCGGCCACCTCCCGCCAGGGCACGATCACCTGGCTGCCGGCCGCCGGCGCCGTCGTCACCCGGGGCCGGGCCGCCTACAGCGTGGACGCCGACCGGGTCCCGCTCCTGTACGGGAGCATGCCCCTCTACCGCACCCTGCAGAACGGGGTCGAGGGCAAGGACGTCAGGCTGCTGGAGACCAACCTGGCCAAGCTCGGCTACGACGGCTTCACCGTGGACGACGAGTTCACCTGGACCACCCGCGAAGCTGTGAAGCGGTGGCAGGAGGACATAGGCGTCCCGGTCACCGGCCGGGTCGAACCCGGCGCCGTCGTCGTCCACGACGGCGCGTTCCGGGTCTCCGAGCTCAAGACCTCGCTCGGCGCCACCGCCGGCGGCCCCGTGCTGACCTACACCGGTACGACCCGTCAGGTCACCGTCCCGCTGGACGTCGCCGACCGGCATCTGGTCAAGAAGGGGATGAAGGCGACCGTGGAACTGCCGGACGGCTCCACCGTCCCGGGCACCATCAAGAAGATCGGCAGAGTGGCCACCGAGCACTCCACCCAGAACGAGACCACGACCACGGTCGAGATGGTCGTCTCCATCCGCGCCGGCAAGAAGCTCGACACCTACGACACCGCCCCTGTCGACGTCGAGATCGTCTCGGCGCGGCGGAAGAACGTGCTCGTCGTGCCGGTCAACGCCTTGCTCGCGCTGGCCGAGGGCGGGTACGGCGTTCAGGTCGTGGAGGGCCCGGCCACCCGCTATGCGGCGGTGAGGACGGGCATGTTCGCCGACGGCAAGGTGGAGGTCACCGGGGTCGACGAGGGCGCGACCGTGGTGGTGCCCAAGTGATCGTCTCCCTCAGCGAGGTCAGCAAGCTCTACGCCGGGGAGGTGGCGGCCCTGCGCGGGGCCACGATGGAGATCGGGTACGGCGAACTGGTCGGCATCGTGGGCCCGTCCGGCTCCGGCAAGTCCACGATGCTGAACATGATCGGCACCCTCGACCGGCCATCGGGCGGCACCGTGCGCATCGCGGGCCACGACGTGGCGACGCTCACCGACCGTGAGCTGTCGGCGCTGCGCGCGAGCACGATCGGCTTCGTCTTCCAGCAGTTCCACCTCACCGCCGGGGTGCCGGTGCTGGACAACGTCGCCGACGGGCTCCTCTACTCCGGCGTCCCCCTCAAGCGGAGGCGCAGGATGGCGACGGAGATACTGCACAGGGTCGGCCTCGGGCACCGCCTCGACCACCGGCCGCACGAGCTGTCCGGTGGCGAGCGGCAGCGGGTGGCCATCGCCCGCGCCGTGGTCGGCGACCCCGAGCTGCTCCTCGCCGACGAACCCACCGGCAACCTCGACTCCAGATCGGGTGGCGCCGTGATGGCCCTGCTCCGCGACCTCCACCAGGCCGGCACCACCGTCGTGATCATCACGCACGACCGGGACATCGCGGCGGCCCTGCCGAGGCAGATCGAGATGCTGGACGGCCGCGTCGTCCACGACTCCCGGGCCGGCCGGGTGCCGGCATGATGACCGTCGCAGTCCAGGCCGGGCGGATGCCCCTCAGCTCACAGACCAGGCGAGGGACGGCATGGTGACCATCTCCAAGGAGCGTACGCGGCTGACGCCCACCCGCCTCGGCCCGCGCGACGTGCTCAGGGTCGGCGGGGCGGGGCTGCGGTCACGGCCGCTGCGGGTGTTCCTCTCCGCACTCGGCATCGCGATCGGCATCGCCGCGATGCTGGGCGTGGTCGGCATCTCCGCCTCCAGCCAGGAGGACCTCAACCGGCAGCTCTCCGCGCTCGGCACCAACCTGCTCACCATCTCACCGGGTAACTCCATGTTCGGTGAGGGGTCCCACCTGCCCTCCGAGTCGGAGAGCATGATCGGCCAGATCGGCCCGGTGACGTCGGTGACCGCGACCGGGACCACCAGCGCCAAGGTCTACCGCAACGACCACATACCGGAGTCCCAGTCCGGTGGCATCGGGGTCCAGGCCGCCCGCCTCAACCTGCTCACGGACGTCGGGGCGACGGTCGTCAGCGGCACCTGGCTCAACGGGGCCACCCACCGCTACCCGGCGGTGGTCCTCGGGTCGAGGGCGGCCGACCGGCTCGGCGTCGCCCAGGCGGGACCCGAGCAGCGGGTCTGGCTCGGAGGCCAGTGGTTCACCGTCGTCGGTGTGCTAGCCCCGGTGCCCCTGGCCCCCGAGCTCGACACCTCCGCCCTGGTCGGCTGGCCGGTGGCCGAGGAACGGCTCGACTTCGACGGCTACCCGACGACCGTCTACACCCGTGCCGAGGAGGAGCACGTGGTCGAGGTGCGGGACGTGCTGGCCGCCTCCGCCAACCCCGAGCACCCCGACGAGGTCAACGTCTCCCGTCCTTCCGACGTGCTCGCCGCCAAGCAGGCCACCGACGCGACGCTCAACGCGCTGCTGCTGGGCCTCGGTGGCGTCGCGCTCCTGGTCGGCGGGGTCGGCGTGGCAAACACCATGGTCATCTCCGTGCTGGAGCGGCGCGCGGAGATCGGCCTCCGCCGCTCCCTGGGTGCCACCCGGGGGCAGATCCGGCTGCAGTTCCTGGCCGAGTCGCAACTGCTGTCGGCCCTTGGCGGCATCGGGGGAGTGGTCCTCGGCATCGGCGTGACCATCGCCTACGCCTCCTCCCAGGGCTGGCCGTCGATCATCCCTGCCTGGGCGATGGTCGGCGGCGTGGTCGCGACGCTGATCATCGGCGGCATCGCCGGCTTCTACCCGGCGGTCCGCGCCGCCCGCATGCCCCCGACCGAGGCCCTCGCCACCCCTTGAGGACCTGTACGGCCTGCCCGGCGGCCCGCCGGGCAGGCCGTACTGCGGGTTCTCTGCCAGGAGGCCCCTTCTTCGAGGCCCTCGGGTGACCTCATCGGGGAGGTCCGTGGAATGGACGGGGCCCACTCCACGGACCTCCCCTCGCGGGCGAAGCAGGTTGGGACCACTCCGCGATCGGCGCCTGGCGGGTGAGGATGTGACGAGCGCGTCGCGCGACTCGCTAGCCTTGAGGTGCGATGAACCGTTTGACGACGTCGAGAGGTGAGTTCGACCTCACGCGCTTCCCCGAGGACCCCCGTGACCCGCTTCGCGCCTGGGACGCCGCCGACGAATACCTGCTGCGGGCCCTCGACGGAATCGACGGCGGACCGACAGACCTGTCGGGCACCGTGGTCGTGCTGGGCGACCGGTGGGGCGCCCTGGTCACCGCGCTCGCCGATCACCGCCCCGTGCAGGTCGGCGACTCCTTCCTCGGCCAGGAGGCGACCCTGGCGAACCTGGAGCGCAACGGGGTCGCCACGGACGCGGTGCGCCTCCGTACGACCAGGGACGCGCCACCGGACCGCATCGACGTGCTGCTCATCCGAGTGCCCAAGAGCCTCGCGCTCCTTGAGGACCAGTTGCACCGCCTCGCCCCCCACCTGCACCCGGGCACCGTGGTCATCGGCGCGGGGATGGTCACCGAGATCCACACCTCGACGCTGAAGCTGTTCGAACGGATCCTCGGGCCGACCAGGACATCGCTGGCGGTCAGGAAGGCCCGGCTGATCTTCTGCTCACCGGACCCTTCGCTCCCCCCGAGCACCAACCCATGGCCGCGGAGCTACGCGCTGCCCACCGGCATCGGAGCCGTCTCGGGTCTGACCGTCACCAACCACGCGGGCATCTTCTGCGCCGACCGCCTCGACGTCGGCACCCGCTTCTTCCTGCGGAACCTGCCGCAGCGCCGTGGACGCGAACACGTCGTGGACCTCGGCTGCGGCAACGGGGTGACCGGGCTCGCCGCGGCACTGACCAACAGCGAAGCCCAGGTGACCTTCATCGACGAGTCCTATCAGGCGCTGGCTTCGGCCGAGGCCACGTTCCGGGCGAACGTGGACGCGAGCACAACCGCCGCGTTCCTGGAGGCGGACGGCATGTCGGACGTACCGGCGGGGACGGTCGACCTGGTGCTGAACAACCCGCCGTTCCACGCGCACCGCGCGACGACCGACGCGACGGCCTGGCGCATGTTCAACGGGTCACGCGCCGCACTCCGCCGAGGCGGCGAGCTGTGGGTGGTCGGCAACCGGCATCTCGGCTACCACGCGAAGCTGCGCCGGCTCTTCGGCAACTGCGAGGTCGCCGCGAGCGACCCCAGGTTCGTCGTGCTGAGAGCCGTCAAGCGCTGACCGCACCCGCTCCGCCGGAGCTAGTCGAGCCAGATCACGATGCCGGTCAGGTCGTTGAGCACGGCCGCGACGCCCGCCCTGATGGCGGCCGCGCAGCGCACGGTGGTGAACGAGTCGGGGTCGTACGTCGAGGACATGCCGAGCCCTTCGCCACGGAACGACGCACCGGCCCAGTCGACCGCGGTGACGTTGTGGGTGGGCTCGGCCAGTTCCGCGCCCACGACGAGGAACCGCTGTGACAGGTGGCTCGGGGTGACCAGCGTGAGGGGGTCGACGAGGTCGTTGCCCGCGCTGACGATGAGGTCCGGGCCCATCTCAAGGGCCCTGATGATGCTGGGAACGAGGTCGGACGCGTCGTCGGCGACCACCGTTCTGAGGTCGACGCGCTCCTCCTCGGCCCAGTCCTCGACCGCCGTCACGAGGGCCTTGGTCGGGCGGTCGTCACCCGCGGTGAGCAGCACCACGCGGTAGCCCTTCGACGGGTGGACCCCGGCCCAGGTGCCGGGCCGCGGCGTGAGGGTCGCCTCCGGGTGGGGCGGGGCGGAGGAGTCGGTGAACCCCGGGCCGAGAGTGCCGACGGCGGCGGGCTTGGGATGCGGCCGCGACCAGTCGTCGCCGAGGTTGCATCCGGTGACCAGCGCGGCGGCCAAGGCCAGCGCGGCGACGGCCCGAAGCGGGGGGCGCAAGACGATCGTCCTCCGAGTGGTGGCGGATGGTGCGCGTACATCCTCCTATCCCAGTTCATGCCGCTTTCAAGCTCTGAGGGTAGTTCTGGGGTCTTTTATTCCGGGGTTCGCCGGTGAGTCGGCTCCTGTTCACCCGTGGCGTGCAACGTGCTCTGGCTACTGAAGGAGTCACATGTCAAAACGGGTCCGCCATACCGTCGCCGTGATCACTGCGGCGGTGATCGTCTTGCTGGGTGCAGGGCCGGCGCTCGCCCACGGGTTCACGTCGACCGTGTACGTCCACCTCACCGCGGGCGACGGGGGTCACGTACGTACGATGCTGGAGCTCGAATACGACCTCTTCGTCGTGTCCGCCGCCGACTACGAGGACGACGATCCCCTCTTCAAGGCGGGAACCGCCGCGTTCGACGCCCGTGACACCGACGGACAGGCCGCGGCGCTCAACACCCATGCGGAGTCGGCCGTCACGTATGTCACCGAGCGATTCTCGGTCACCTCGGACGGCAAGGCCTGCACGCCGACACGGGCAGGCGACTTCACGATGAGCGAGCGGGAGGGCGTGCCGTACGCCGATCTGCTGCTCGACTGGACCTGTCCTGCGCCGGGCGACGGTCACGAGGTGCGTAGCGAGCTGTTCCCCGACGCGGAGAAGTACGTCACCGGCACCAAGACGATCGTCACCTACAAGATCGACGACCGCTCGGGCAGTGCCGCGCTCGACGCCGATCACCCATCCTTCTCGACCGGTCAGTCGTGGTACGAGCGGTTCTGGGAGTTCTTCCGCCTGGGCGCCGAGCACCTACTGAGCGGGATCGACCACATCCTGTTCCTGCTGGCGCTCATCGCCGGGTCACGGCGCCTGCGTGAGATCGTGCTCGCGGCCACGAGTTTCACCCTGGCGCACTCGGTGACGTTCATGCTCGCCGCCCTCGGTCTGGTCCATGTGCCCGCGAGGGTGGTCGAGCCCGTCATCGCGCTGTCGATCGCCGCGGTCGCCGGCTGGCATCTGTGGCGGATCTGGCGGCGCGGGGGCCACGCCGCCGACCTCAAGACCGAGGGACACGGTCACTTCAGCCTGGACCGTGCGGGCTGGACCCGCCTCGGGGTCGTGTTCTGCTTCGGCCTCGTACACGGCCTGGGCTTCGCGGGCGCGCTGGGGATCGACGAGGCGTGGTCGTGGACCCTGCTGTGGTCCTTGCTGGTGTTCAACGTCGGCATCGAGGTCGTGCAGCTGGCGATCATCGCCGTCGTCTTCCCACTGCTGGCCGTGCTGCGTCACCGTGCGCCGACGGCCGGCCTCTGGGCGACGGGCGTGATTTCTCTGGGCGTGTCCGTCATGGGGCTGGTCTGGTTCGTACAACGGGTGTTCGGGGGCTGAACGCGCAGATCTTCTGGGAATCTCCACCAACCCGCCGGACCGCATTCACGGTCGCTTCACCGAGTGGCGAAACCTTGAGGGCCGCTTCTCCGCATCTTGTGCGAAAAAGGACGTAAACATGACATTGGGCACCTTGACGCAGTCCCCCGGCCCCGTGCGGCGCCGCGTGGCCGCGGGGGCCGTAGCGGCATTCCTGGGCTTGGCCGCGATCGTCGGCGGCGGTCTGGCATCCCCCGCCAGCGCTGCCGACACCACCACACTCACCGGCATCATCCTCGGCGTGGGCGCCAACGAGTCCCAGCGCACCGTGACGTGGTACTCCTCGGCCGACACCGCACAGAAGGTCCAGCTCGCCCCGACCGCGGCGCTCGTCAACGGCGAGTTCCCCGCCGGCGCCGCCACCTTCGACGCCATCGGCAAGGCGAACATCGCCACCAGCGGCGGCTTCAACCGCCACGCGACGATCACCAGCCTGAAGGAGCACACGACGTACTCCTACCGCGTCGGCACCGAGGACAACTGGTCCCCGGCGTACTCCTTCAAGACGCAGGACTTCGAGGGCGACTACGACTTCCTGTTCTTCGGCGACCCGCAGATCGGCTCGTCCGGCGACGTGGCGAAGGACCAGGCCGGTTGGCAGGACACCCTGGACGTCGCGCTCGCGGCGAACCCGGACTCCGAGCTGCTGGTGTCGGGCGGTGACCAGGTCGAGACCGCCAACACCGAGTCCCAGTGGAACGCCTTCCTCGCACCAGACAAGCTGCGGCAGTACCCGTGGGCCGCCACCATCGGTAACCACGACGTCGGCGGCAAGGCCTACGAGCAGCACCTGTTCACCCCGAACACCGACAACTCGGGCCCGCTGTACGCCAACGGAAACCCGGCGTCCAACACGTCCGGCGGTAACTACTGGTACATCTACAAGGATGTGCTGTACATCGACATCAACAGCAACAGCTACGCCACCTCCCAGGGTGGTGGCGGTGACGCGGCGCACCTCGCCTACGTGACCGACGTCATCAACCAGCACGGTGGCGAGGCCAAGTGGAAGGTGCTCGTCTTCCACCACGCGATCTACTCGCCGGCCAGCCACGCCAAGGACTCCGACGCCAAGGTGCGTCGCGTCGACCTCCCGACCACCTTCTCCAAGCTCGGTGTCGACCTGGTGCTGCAGGGCCACGACCACGCCTACTCCCGCAGCTACCTGATCAAGAACAGCCAGAAGGCGGACCCGGCTGAGAAGCCCGGCACAGCCGACGTCTACGCCGGTCCCGGCGGCGTGCTCTACGTGACGGCGAACTCGGCCTCGGGCTCGAAGTACTACGACATCACGGCTCCCGACAGCAGCGCCACCAGTGGCGCCGGCAACGGCGCCGACCCCCTGAACCCGACCAGCTACTGGTACAACTCGGTCCAGAACCAGGAGCACGTCCGCTCCTACGTCAAGGTCCAGGTGCGCAACGACAAACTCGTCGTCGAGAACGTCCGCAGCGGCACCTGCGCGGCTCCGAACGCGGCGGTGGAGAAGGGCCTCCCCTGCTCCAACACCCCCGGCGGTCAGCCGGTCGGCTCGATCGTCGACAAGGTCACCGTGCACCCGTACCACGGCGACGGCCAGACCCTCCAGGTCAACGTGCCCGACGCCGCTCCGGGTGAGTTCGGCTGGACGATCGACGGCCAGAACGGCCTGGTGGACCTCGGCACCGCGAAGGACAACAACGGCGACTACTTCGGGGCGACCGGCCAGATCAACCCGCTCATCGTGTCGGACAGCCGCCGCTCGCTCGCCCCGTGGTCGATCTCGGCCAGCGTGGGTGACTTCCAGGACGCCGGCAAGAAGTTCTCCGGCGCCTACCTCGGCTGGACACCGCGCGTCCTCCAGGACGGCGCCGGTGCTCAGGCCAGCGGGTCGGTGCCCTCCGCCTACGACGACCGTGGCCAGGGCCTGTCCGTCTCGCGCGGCCTCGGCTGGGCCAGCCAGGGCCACCCCAAGGGCACGGCCAAGCTGGGCGCCGACCTGGACCTGAAGATGCCGGGCAGCGTCCAGAAGGGTGCTTACCGCACCACCCTCACGATCACTGCGCTGAGCAGCTGACCGGACCTGTTCTCCCTGGCGGGGTAGGCGCCTTCTGGTGCCCACCCCGCCACTCGTTCCATCCGCCCCACCCGCCGCTCGCCCACTCGCCGCACGCCCGCCGCTCGTTCCAGCCGCCCAAGATCGCCCGAGGACCCTGAGATGCACGCGCCCGTAACGCGCAGGAAGACCACCGCCGCCGCCCTCGTTCGCACCGCCGCCCTGGCCCTGCTCGCCGCCTTCGCTGTCACCGGCGTGTCCGCCGGCCCCGCTCTGGCGGAGGACGGCAACGTCACCTGGACGGTCAGGACGGACTCGAACAGCTACGGCGCCGATCGGTCCAGCTTCAGCCATGCCGTCAACCCCGGTGGACTGGTCAAGGACGCCATGGTCGTCGCCAACCGCGGCAAGGCTCCGCTCAAACTCGCCGTCTACGCCGCCGACGGCTTCACCACCGACACGGGCCAGCTCGACCTCCTCCTCAAGGACAAGAAGTCCGTCGGAATCGGCGCCTGGGTCCACGCCGACCGCGACAGCGTCACGATCCCGCCCGGGCAGACCGTCAAGGTCCCCTTCACGGTCACCGTTCCGGGCAACGCCACACCCGGCGACTACGTGGGCGGCATCCTCACCTCCCTGACGCAGCCCGGCGGAACCGAGAGCGTCAACGTGGACCGGCGCCTCGGTATCCGGGTCAAGCTGCGGGTCAGCGGCGAGCTCAAGCCGATCCTCGCGATCGAGAACCTCCACGTCGACTACGCCGGCTCAGGCAACCCGTTCGCCAAGGGTGACGCCACCGTCAGCTACAGCGTCCACAACACCGGCAACGCCATCCTGTCGGCCCAGCAGACGGTGGCGGTCTCGGGCCCGTTCGGGTGGCTGGGGACCGAAGCGGGCAAGATCGCCTCGCCGCCTGAGCTGCTCCCGGGCGAGAGCTGGAAGGTGACGGTGCCCGTCCACGGCGTGGCACCCGGAGTCAGGCTGGCCGCGACCACGACCCTCATGCCCCTGCTCACCGACGCGTCGGGCTCCACCACCTCGCTTGATCCGGTCCGAGCCACGACGGACGGCTGGGCCGTACCGTGGACGCTGTTCCTGCTGGTCGTCGTCCTGATCGCTGTCATCTCCGTGGCGCTCGTTCTCGCGCGCCGCAGGCGCGCACGGCGCAAGCTGCGTGAGGACGCCCGCGTACGGGACGCCGTCGAGCAGGCGCTCCGCGACCAGAAGACGCAGGCGCACTGATCACCCGCCCACCTCGACGAGTGCACCTGTTCGTATTCATCCCAAGTGGATCAGGCCGACATGACTTCTATCCAGTAGCGGCCGGCGGGGTCCCGATGGGCTCCGTGGATGTCGGTGGCTAGGTCGGGGAACGCCCGGTCGAAGTCCTCCAGCGCTCGCAGGTACCTCATCAGGGGTCCGTCAGCGGGCCCGGTCGCCTCCCCTGGCATCAGCATCGGGATCCCGGGGGGCGTGACCACGACCGTGGTGGCGGCGATACGGCCGGGCAGGCCGGCGAGCGGGACACGTTCGGTGCGCGATCGGATCATCGCCTGGTAACAGTCGGCCGGGGTCATCACCGGCTCGGGAAGGCTGGTGAAGACCTGGTCGAGCAGCGTGCCGGCACCGGAGTCGCGCAGCCTGTCGTGGGCCTGCGCGCAGAACCGCCGCAGCGAGGTGGAGCCGGGCGCGGGAGAGCCGCTGGACGGCCTCAGGGCGCTCGGCTCAGGTGAGGTCGCGGACGGCCCGAAGCCGGGCAGCACCTCCGCGAGGGGCAGGTCGTCGTCGTAGGCGTTCTTGAAGTCGGTGAGCGCGTCGATCAGGGTGCCCCATTTGCCCTTGGTGACGCCCATCGAGAACAGCACCAGCAAGGTGTGGTCGCCGGTCTTCTCGACCACGATGCCGCGCCGCTCCAGGTAGGCGGCCACGATGCGGGCGGGAATGCCCCAATCGAGGGTCCCCGCGGCGGCGTCCGCGCCAGGGCAGGTGATCGTCACCTTGACCGGGTCCAGCAGGCAGTAACCCTCGGCGAGCCCGTCGAACCCGTGCCAGGCGGCGCCGGGCTCCAGCGTCCAGCATGCGGGCTCGCCGCACAGCAGGGCCAGGTCCGCCTCGGCGAACGGGACGGTCAGGCCGGTGCGCGGGTCGGTGACCGAGGGGGGTTGCCAGACGCCGAAGAACCAGTCCGGCCGCCGCCCGTCGTCGCGGATGCGGGCGGCCAGTCGCACCATCGCCTGCCGGAAGCGGACCGCCTCGGTGATCGCCTCCCCGGTGAGGAACCGCCCGGACGGGCCGTCCATCATCGCCGCCGCCACGTCCAGCGAGGCGATCACCGGGTAGAGCGGCGAGGTGGAGGCGTGCATCAGGTACGTCTCGTTGAGCCGGTCGTAGTCCACGGGCGCCCGCTCGGCTGGGCGGACGTGCAGCATCGCCGACTGTGAAAGCGCCGCCAGGAGCTTGTGGGTGGACTGCGTGGCGAACACGGTCGGCCGGTCAGGACCCGGCAGCGTCCCCTCGTCGACCGCCATGCCGTACCGGCGGGCGTAAAGCGGATGGAACCGGCCGTAGGCGAACCACGCCTCGTCGAAGTGCAGCCGGGGGACGCTGCCGCTCAGCAACTCGCCGACCCGTACCGCGTCGTAGCAAAGCCCGTCGTACGTCGAGTTGGTGATCACCGCGTAGGTGGGCTCCCCAGCGGCGAGGGGATGGCCGCGCAGGCGCTCACGCACCGCGCCGGCCTCCAGGGCGGCCGGCGGGACCGGCCCCGCCAGCCCGAGCCCGTTGCGTTCGGGCACCAGGTAGACCGGACGGGCACCGGTGATGGTGAGCGCGTGCTGGATCGACTTGTGGCAGTTGCGGTCGACCAGCACCGTGTCGTCGCGGGCGATCGCGTGGTGCCCGACGACGCGGTTCGCGGTGGAGTTACCGTTGACCACGAAGAACGTGCGGTCGGCGCCGAAAACACGGGCGGCGTTGCGCTCGGCGTCCCCGATCGGGCCCGTGTGCTCCAGGGGCGAGCCCAGCTCGGTGACGGAGATCGACAGGTCGGTGCGCAGCAGCCGCTCACCATAGAAGTCGAAGAACGCCCGTCCCACCGGCGACTTCAGGAACGCCACTCCTCCAGCGTGTGCCGGGGTGTGCCACGAGTACTGATGGTGGTCCTCCAGACGCCGGAGCGCGCCGAAGAACGGCGGAAGGATCTTCTCGGCGTAGCGATCGGCCGCGTGGGCGATCCGCCCGGCGATGAAGCGCGGAGTGTCCTCCAGCGGGAAGACGTAGCCGTGGATCACCTCGTACACCCACAGCGGGAGCTCCTGTTCCGAGGTCATCAGGAAGACCGGCAGGCCGCGGAACCGCTTGGCCACCGCCCCCAGGAGCTCCTCGGCACCCGGCGCCTCCCACGCCGCCAGCACCGCCGTCAGCGACGCGTCCGAGCCGACCACCGCCAGCGCGTCCTCGGCCCGATGCGTCCAGCGCACCTGTATCCCGAACTCATCCATCGACGCACACACCCGGCGCAACTGCTCAGCGAGCGCCGTATCGGCATCAGACCGCTCCGTGACAGCGGCAAGGACAGTTCGCTCCATACGACACTCCATGGTCGGGGGACTGTGCAGCTCTGCTATCAGCTTGCCTCACCATCACCCTCTGTAGCTGTATGGTGACCAAACCGACACCGAACGCGCCCCAGCGACAACGGACGCCCTATCTGATGCGGCCGTCGGATAGGCGGGGAGCTTCCGCGGCGCCGCCGAGGAGACTGCGCGGATCAGGAGACTCGCAGGCCGGTGCTTCAGGGGGTGAGGGGTCAGAGCATCACTGATCGCCTCTGTGCTTCACGCACCTGTGTAAAGCCGGCCCATGTCGACAAGTTGAACGGCGGCGTCGTGCCGGGCCACGGCGCGGAGGTCGTCACTGAAGCCGGCGCCGCTGAACAGGAGCAGCCGTGTGCGCTCGGCGTTGACGCCTTCGCGGGCGCGGAGCAGGCCGCGGATCTGGTCGAGCCGGCGCAAGTGTCCGAGGCCCATGATGTCGTTCCACTTGCATTCGCCGATGGCGAGGAGTCGCTCGCGGCCGGTCTCGTCCTGGCCGAAGGCCGCGACATCGACCTCGTGAGCTGTCCGGTTGGCCGAGTCGGGGACGGTACCGCTGGCCACGTTCGACGGGAAGCCGCCTATGGTTCCGGAGTCGCAGTACCAGCGAGTCCACTCGCGGCAGATGCGCTCGAAGTGAGGTCCCACGACCTTGCTGCGGAAGGTCGGTTGCAGCCGACGCCAGACGTCCGGTGCACGGCCTGGACGTTCCAGATCGCCCCAGGCAGGCCGCATGACGGCGTGGTAGAAGGCGAGAAGGGGCTCGGCGATCCGGTAGGCGGAGCGGTTCCGGCGGAAGGCGTCCTGCTCGTGGGTGATCATGCCGACGTCCTGGAGGACGGCGAGCGGGTGGGCCAGATCCGTCGACTTGCGGCCGAGGTAGGAGGCGATGCCGCCGCGGTTGTGGTTGCCGTCGGCGATCGCCGCCAGCACGGAGTGGTAGAGCGCGGTGTCATGAAGCTCGGGTTCTTCGGCGAGCAGGTAGCGGCCTTCGCGGAAGAGCGGGCGGCCGGGGTTGAGGACGGCACGGACGACCCAGGAGTCGAAGTCGTCGGCGTCGGCGGGGGTGTCACCCTGGGTGAATTCACGGCGGTAGGCGGGGGTGCCGCCCACGACGGCGTTGGTCAGCGCGGCGGTGCGCGGGTCGGCGATCTCCCAGAACCGGGCGGCGAGGCGGAAGTCGAGGGTGGGCACGACCAGTTCAAGTCCGGCGCGGCCGCGCAGCGGCGCGTTGCCGGACAGGATGCGCCCCATGAAGGACAGGGCGGACCCGCATAGAAGCAGGCGGACGGGAGTGTTGTCGCGCTGGGCGGTGGGATCCAGAGCGCGTTGGATGATGGAGGGCAGGGCTGGGGAGGCCTTGGCGAGGAACGGGAACTCGTCGATGACCGCGACGGTGGGCCCGGTGGCGGCGATGCGCAGGAGCCGAGCCACGGCTTCGTCCCAGTTGGCGAAGCGGAACGGACCGGGCTCGCCGACGTGCGCGGCCAGCGCGTCCCCGAACTGCCGCAGCGCGTCGGCCTCGGTGGTCTCGGTGCCGGTGAACATGAAGCCGCCGGTCGCAGTGGTGAGCGCGTCGAGCAGAAAGGTCTTCCCCTGCCGGCGACGCCCGGAGACCACCCCAAGGGTCGCCTTGGGGGCCGAGTAAGCAGCGAAGCGACTCAGCTCCGCCCACTCGAAGTCCCGATCGAACATCCCACTGGGCTTGTCCACGCACGCCCCCCTCCAACTATGAATAATCACAGCTACTATAGCTGGACTTATACAAGAGGTGCTGGTGCCAGGCCGCCGACCGAGGACGTCCCGACCCTATGCGTGATCAGCTCAGCAGGTGCCTCGATACTCCAGGAACCGTGGACCGGCGCCTCGGCATCCGGGTCAAACTGCGGGTCAGCGGCGAGCTCAAGCCGGTCGCTGCTGGTCGTCGTGCTGATCGCCGTCATCGCCGTGGCGTTCCTCGTCCTGCGCCGCAGGCGCGCACGGCGCAAGCTGCGTGAGGACGCCCGCGTACGGGACGCCGTCGCGCAGGCGCTCCGCGACCAGAAGACCCAGACGCGCTGACCACCGACACGGCCGAGCGTGTTCTACCGGCCGGGGCTCCAGGGGCTTCGTCCCGAGTGGATCAGGCCGTTCTATCCAGTGACGCCCGGCGGGGTCCCGATGGGCCCGCTCGGCGGGGCGGACGTGCAGCATCGCCCCCTGCGAAAGCGCCGCCAGGAGCTTGTGGATGGACTGCGTGGCGAACACGGTCGGACGGTCCGGACCCGGCAGCGTCCCCTCGTCGACCGCCATGCCGTACCGGCGGGCGTAAAGCGGGTGGAACCGGCCGTAGGCGAACCACGCCTCGTCGAAGTGCAGCCGGGGGACGCTGCCGCTCAGCAACGCGCCGACCCGTACCGCGTCGTAGCACAGCCCGTCGTACGTCGAGTTGGTGATCACCGCGTAGGTCGGCTCCCCTGCGGCGAGGGGATGACCGCGCAGGCGCTCACGCACCGCGCCGGCTCCCAGGGCGGCCGGGGGGACCGGCCCCGCCAGCCCGAGCCCGTTGCGCTCGGGCACCAGGTAGACCGGACGGGCGCCGGTGATGGTGAGCGCGAGCTGGATCGACTTGTGGCAGTTGCGGTCGACCAGCACCGTGTTGTCGCGGGCGTTCGCGTGGTGCCCGACGACGCGGTTCGCGGTGGAGTTACCGTTGACCACGAAGAACGTACGGTCGGCGCCGAAGACGCATCGGGGGCGCGGCTTCGGGAGCGTTCGGCCAACGGGGACCGCCGATCCGGCGGCCGGCCTTATGGCTACCGCGCGTTGTCCTGCTCGGGCTCACCTTTTCGGAGATCAAGAGGCTCCGCCTTGACGACCTCGATGCCAAGGCCGCCGCAGGTCAGCTGCTATCCACGTCGATACGCGTGCGGTTCAGAGCAGCCTCCGGACGAGGGCCGCCGCCTGGGCGCTTACAGCGCCAACGTCTTCCACGGAATGAACATCGGCGCCCAGAGCACGGAAGACCTGCTCTGCCTCTTCGTAGGTTGCCTCCTGTTGAGGCGTCTCTGGCGTTGCGATCACCACTTGCAGGTCGACGTCCCGGGCGACTTCACTCGATCGGCCTTGAGCGTCCAGCATCCGAGCTTGATCGCCGCGACGCAGGCGTTCGAGTGCGAAACCCCAGGCTTTCACCTGCGTGAGGAGTCTCTCCACCCCGGCGACTCGGAAGGACCAGCCTTGTGCCAGTTGTACGGCTTTGCCGTTGGCGATGGCTATGTCGATGGTGGAGTGCAGCTTGTCGCCGATGAATACGTCAGATTTAGGTCTTAGAAGGTGTGCTGGTATATCAGCCTGCTGATAGGCCTTTCGGAGATCCTGCACGACTCGATCTTTGCCGACGGTGACCTGCCGTGGTTGCGTCGCAGGATCGATGATCATTCGGTCGAAGATGACATCCAGGGCTGCTTCCGCGTGCCCAGCGACGATGGTGGCCGGTGGACTGAGCTGCACGATATTTCGATGATCATGATGGAGTTGGAGCAGCCAGTCATCGGCGAAAGGGTGGCTACCCTCCGTTTCCAGCACCTCGCGCGCCTCAGCCACTTCACTGCTCAGCCGGACCAAGAATCGGTCGGTAACGTCGATGGCCGTAGGTAGCGCGAACCTTTTGATCCGTTCAGTGTTGCTCAGGCGCCGGACGGCCCAGTCGCCCGTGTTCGGGTCACCGGCAATAGCACCGACGTTCACAAACTCCCCAGTGCGCGGATCAGGGAGACAGCGAACGATCGAGTAGATGTATCTGCTCACTGGTTTTTCACACTCCCTTCAGACCAGCGCTCGAAGACGATGTGCCACAGCAGGTGCTCGATATCTCCAGGAACCAACCGAGCGTCGCCAAAGCTTCGTCGCTCACAGGTCACGATGCTGGCACGGCACGCAGGATGTTGACGAGAGCATCACGATCTATCGTCTCAAAGGCCTTGGCAACAGCCTCAACCGCCTCTGGAGCCAACCCCTCCGGCGCATCCGGCAGCACGTTCGGTTCGTCAGCGGACAGTTTGAGAATCTCGTCGTCTATGACGCCGTGGCTGGGAGGGAAGTACAGGGCATGATCATGCGAGTAGATCGATCGGTCATCGTCGAGGTCATACAGCCACTGGGCGTCATCCCATAGCACCAGTCGTGCAGAGCGTACAGCCCGACGTGCCGGACGTGATTGTGATCCTGGTCGCGGTATGCGAGGTGATGGCGCTGCTCGTCAGCGTGCTCCAGGGCCTTGCTGGCGTGGGCGATGCCCGGAATAAGAGGGATGCCGGGACGGATTTCGTCGCCCGTGAACTCCTCGGGTATTCGGATCAAGGTGCTGTCACACACCGGTGCCCCGACCAGCTTGCCTACTTTGCCCACGATGTACTCGATGGCGATTGATCCCCGCGCCCAGTCTCGTCGGCAGGACTCCAAGGTCTTGACGAAGTAGTCATTCCCGTCGTCGGCGACGGCTCGGAAGGGGCTGGCCCAGCTTTGCCCGCCAGGGGTAACGACTGCGACCAAGCGAAGGGCATCGTAGTCGTCGGTGCGTCCGCGTACCAGGCCGCGCCAGTCAGCAAGTTCGACCAAGACCGCCTCCGTTCGCTCCCCGCTCGTCCACGGCGGCAGCATAACGGGCCATGAGCGCGTACGGCGGCTGGTTGTTTTCCAAGAAGAATGATTCTGAAATTTATGCCTAAATGTGCAATTTGCCGTCACGAAAGGGTGCAACTGGAACGGCGATCCACAAGAGAGCTTCGAGGAAGATCGTGAATCCCCCTCACGCCGTAGCGGGTGCATCCTTGGAAAGAGCAATCAGCCCAGCTGGGCGAGAAGCATGGAGAGCTCGGTGAGCGAGTCGATCCGCCAGTCTGCCGCATCACGGACCGTGGGGTCCTCGGCCCACAGATGTCCCCAGGGGCCTCGGCGGATGAAGGCGGTCCGCAGGCCGGCAGCCTTCGCCGGGATGATGTCGTTGTCGCGGTGATCACCCACGTACACGATTTCGCCCGGCTCGCCCGGAGCTATCTCGATGACGCGGGCGAAGAAGCCAGGATCCGGCTTCGCGACCCCCCACTCCGCGGAGGTAGCGATCTGGTCGACGGGCAGTTCAAGGTCCCGCAGCAGCTTCGCCGCCCGTGCGGTCTGGTTCCCCGCGATCCCTATCCATAGCCCGGCCTCGCGCAGTGTGGACAACGCGGGGCGCGCGTCCGGATAGAGATCCTCCTCCTCAATCTGCTCGCCCTGCCCGGCTTCCTCGCGAAGCGCGCGTTCAAGGTGCAGGTCGAACCCGGGGCGGAAGTACTCGAAGGTCTCCGCGTTGTTCCGCCCCTCCGCCGTGACCGCTCCCAGGACCGCGGAGAAGGTATGCCTGGGCACGCCGATCCAGTCTGCCCACGCGCCGAACTCCCGGCTGTCGTCCAGCAGCGTCTCCCCGACGTCGAAGACCACAGACACGATCATGTCGCCAGCCTACGCAGTTGGCGCGTCGCCATTGAAGTGCCCATTCGTCTGCTCGGCTGAACCGCATGATCGAGCTCTGGTCACGAACGGCTCGTCGTGTGGCGGGAGTTGGCGTGATCTCATCCGGCGATTCTGATCCGTACGGCCTCGGGTGCGGGGAGGAGGCATCTGACCTGCTTGCCGATGGGGGTGAGGGCGACGTCCCAGCCGGGGGCGAGCGCGTCGAGCAGCCACAGGCCGCGCCCGGACTCGGCCTGGTCGTCGTCGGGAGCGGTGTTCGAGCGGACGGGCAGGCGGGCCGGGTTGGGGTCATGGACCTTGACCCAGATGCCCTTGTCGTCCTGCTCGACCTCGACGACGACCGGCGCCCAGTTCCCGCAGGCCCGTACGGCGTTGCCGATCAGCTCGGACGCGATCAGCCGGGCCGATTCGGCGGTCTCGGTATCGACCCCGACAGCGGCCAGGACCTTGAGCGTCACCTCCCGCACGGCCCGCAGGTTCTCCTCACACACATTCATGTGCACGACGAACCCACCCGGCCTGACCGCCAGATAGAACCCCAACGCCGCTGTCGCCTGCTCGTCCGTCATGGTGGCCCTCCTGTACGCGGGCGCGGCTCCGCGAATCATCCGATTGTGTCACTTAGTGCAGCAAGGTTGCTACTGAGTGTGACATTGGCTTTCCGTAGATGATGAAGGCTTTCCTGTCATGGGCGCAAGCTTTCGACCTAACTCGGTGTCAATATTCGATGAAGGGGCCCATCCCGCTGGGTGATGGGGTGCCAGACTGCGCACATGCCCAACACGCCTATGGTTCCGACTGTCCGGAGACGTCGCCTCGGCTCGACGCTGAGACACCTCCGCAACCAGGCCGGCCTGACCCTGGACGAAGCGGCCGCCGCTATGGGCTGGAAGGCCCCAAAGATGTCCAAGATCGAGAACGCGTCCGCGACCATCCGCCCGCCGGAGGTCGCCGCCTTGC
This sequence comes from Sphaerisporangium sp. NPDC049003, assembly GCF_043197795.1. Taxonomy (NCBI): domain Bacteria; kingdom Bacillati; phylum Actinomycetota; class Actinomycetes; order Streptosporangiales; family Streptosporangiaceae; genus Sphaerisporangium; species Sphaerisporangium sp. NPDC049003. Next base: position 54,363 of record NZ_JBICTU010000033.1, on the reverse strand, counting down.
TCAAGGCGTACGGCGTGAGCGATCCCGAAGTCTTCGCTGCCCTGGAAAGTCTGGCCAGGGACGCTGGCAAGAAGGGATGGTGGCAGACCTACACCGGCGTAGTCTCGTCCGCCTACGCGGACTACATCTCCCTTGAATCCGACGCCGAGCGGATCTGCGAATGGTCGCCACTGTTGATCCCCGGCCTGCTACAGACCGCGGCGTACGCCCGTGAGAACATCGCGGGCATCACGCACTTCCGCACCCCGGACGAGATCGCCGCACTCGTCGAGGTGCGTCAAGCACGGCAGTCCGTCCTCAGCCGTCCCGGCAACGCAGTGGAACTCTGGGCGATCATCCACGAGGCGGCTCTGCACCAACGCTTCGCTGTACGTCCCGCCACCATGCGCGAGCAACTCCGACGCCTACTTGATGTTGCCGACCTGCCCAATGTGACCGTTCAGATCATGCCGTTGGACTCCACGGCCCATCCGGGCATCTTGGGCGGCTTCAGCCTCGTCACCTTCCCGGGACCGATCCCAGACCTCGTGCTATTTGAGAACCTCAGCGGCGCGACCTACGTCGAAGGCCACGACACGACAACCTTCGCAAAAGCTGTTGAACGCATACGTGCCTCCGCGCTATCAGTAGAGGACTCCCTCGCACGTATCGCGAAACTGGAAGAAGGCAGCAAGAGATGAACGGATACAACGCCGATCTCTACGCGTACGACCTCTCCACCGCTACCTGGCGCAAGTCCTCCGCCAGCGGCGCAGAGCACAACTGCGTCGAGATCGCCAACCTCCCCAACGGCGCCAAGGCTATACGCGACTCGAAGAACCTCAACCGCGAGCTCTTAAGGTTCACTTCTTCTGAGTGGGCCGTTTTCCGCCTCGGTGTGCTAGCTGGAGAAATCTGACCAGGTCGACCGCGCCACCTTTTGACTGGTGGTGGTTTCGCGAAGGCAGGATCATGTGAGCAAGACCCTGCTGGCGGCGGCCCTGCCAGCTGTGAGACTTAGCCTCGGCATCCATCAGTGATAAAATGCATGCGCTTGCTAAAATTGGACAACGCAAGAACAAACTTCTCAGTACCTCGCACCTGAGCTTAGGGCAGGAGAGTGGTGATGACGTGATCGCCACGATGAAGATCGCAGTCAAATGTCTCGGTGGGTGGCGTTTGCGTGCATGATTGGCTACGCGGCGGTGCGATGCATGCTCCAGTGCTCACTAAGCCACTTGAGGTGGGCAGGGGTGAGCGCTACGTAGAGCGGCTTGCCATGCATTCGCGCATAATTTGGGTAGTCAGTGAGTTCGGTGGACACGTCTAGCGTCTTCGTTGCAGTGTCGACAGCGATGAGCCCCAAATCGAACAATCGGTGGAGGTCACGACGCAACAACAGGCCTCCGCTCTTGTAGTGCCGGCCATTGGCGGCGTAACTGTATAAGTGGGCGGCTTCTAGAGCCTGTTCCGGTACTGGGCCGGTAAACGCACACGTCGCACCGAAAGTGCCCAGCAGGTGCCTGCGGAAGTCTGGCTGCCCGACGCGAGCCCGCACGGTGGTGCGGCGATGCCCGCCGGCGATGACCTCTTGCGTACTATCGACGAGGCCGAGCGGGGTTCTCGCCGCACCCTTTTCGATCCTCACTCGGAAGTCATCCCACCGCAGTGGCCTGAGGCTCAGTTGCGACTTCGGCTTCTCGCACAACTGGCGTAGCTCAGCGGCCGACAAGCTGCCGCGCAGGTCAATCCATCCGGCTTCGTGACGGCTGCGATAGGTCCTGACCGTCACCCGCTTGGTAGCTGGCTGGTCGAACTCCTTGTTGCACTTCCAGCACACATACTCGGGCGTCATCGTCTTGCGTGAGGCGACATCTGCCCGACCACAGAATGGACAGAACTTAACGTCCTTGTCCCCTTCACCGGTTTCGATGTATTCGATGACCGACAACCCGATCAGATCTACCCTGTCCCACAACACGATCACGTCGCCGACTGCAATTTTTGAGTGGTTCGGAACCTTGTTATCCCAGCTGTAGTGGCGAGATGGATCGTCGTCGTACCCGTCGCCAGCGCGCTTGCGCTTGTCCACGGCGATCACCAACCAAGCTGCCATCTGACCGCCTCGCCTCGCGAGCCCTCATCTGCCTACGTATGTCATGGAACGACACACCTAGGATCATGATATCGGGCATTGCTGACAATTCTGGTCGCATGGCGCATGTGCCACGAGACTCGTTTGTCAATGAAGTGCTGTCTGGGGGCGTGGGAGGGGTGTCAGCGCAAGGTCGTGGCTCGCCTGCCCTCGATTCTTCAGTTCGTGAGTGGCTATTTTTTGTCCGGTTGATGCCCGTTCGTCCCCTGGTAAGGGGGGAGTCTTCGCGTGTAGTGCGGCTGCATCCGGTTCCACGGCCGGAAGGTCTGGGTCCTTTCGTGTTGTCTGGGTGGGGGTCAGCCTGGCAGGCGGGTTGAGGTGGAACCACTGTCAGGCGGTCCCACCAGTTCAGGACGCAGGGGTTCACCCCGCTTCTCGCGTGGGCCCAGGGCCTATTTGGCTTGGAGGTCGGCGTGTGACGGTGAGGGCATGATGCTGCTCACCGGGGTGCCGACAGGGGATCAGGCGGGCGTGTAGTCGCTGTGGTTGATTCCTGCTGCCCACACCGCGTTGAACGCCCCCGCGCACAGTTTCACCACGTCGGGATCTTCGCACCACTCCACTCCAGCCCAGGCGCCGTCTCCGGTGAAGTGGTTGAACTGCACCGTCTCTCGGTCCAGTAGCCAGAAGTCGTTGCCGGGCAGTGCGATCCCGGACGCCAGGCGGCGAGGAAGCCACCGTCCCTGTTCGCCAGCCATGAGGTTGGTGAAGGAGATGTCGTACTCGAAGCGGATGTACTCGGTCACCGGCTCCGACACGATCCGGGCCCGCTTGACCTCCACGCCTCTACCGGTCGTCTCCCGCATCAGGCTCAGCCACGGCCGCCACCACGACGCCTCATCAGTCGGGTCGTAGCGGTGGCCCGCCTTCCACGCCGAGAACATCGGGTCCTCGGCGGATACGGCGTACAGGTCGCGCATCTCCAGGTGGACCGCCGACCGCTCGCACGAGCGGAACAACGCGGTCCACTGGTCAAACGTCGGCGCTTCGGCGCTCCAGCCCACTGGTCACCTCCAGTGCGGTCTTCGGGATCTCGATCACTGTCTCATGGCTGGGCATGTCCAGCTGTGAGAGCACAGCCGGATTGGTGATGAGCGGCCCTCGGAACACATACGTTTCATCGCGATCGAGCACCAGGGGCGACTCCGTCGGGACGGCCACGCCCTCCGGCAGGAACGCCATCAGCTCCTTCGGCACCTCGACGAGGGTCTCGTGGTCAGCGAGGACGACCTGGCCGAGCACGGTCGGATCGGTAACGATCCATCCTTGGAGCACGTATCTGTCGCCGTCCTCGAACAGCGTAGGCGAACCGCCGTCAATGGTGTCCTTGCCTAGGAAACGTAGCGCCACGGGGCTTCTCCTCCGATCGGGGAGCGGATGACTACGCCACCGAGTTTGTGTGCTGTGTGTTACCGCCTCAAGGAGTTTGCGCGAGTTTGCACGGCGTGCCGCGGCCGGTACCCGCCGCGCGGGCTGTTCCGCAAAGGCGCTCAAACTTGTTGAGCCGCAGGTAGAGGCTTTCTAACGTCAGGGCAGGCGCTCCCGCCCCTCCATCTGTCCGGGCGCTTTGCACTTCACTGCCAGTAACGTGCCTGATTCCATGAATGCCTGCGTGGCTACAACAGCCACTGTTACTCCGAAATCGGAGATAGCGCGTGGTTCGGGCGAATATGACCCTCCAACTCCTGGGACGTTCCTGAGAAAGGGACACAGCCATGAACAACTTGTCAGGGCAACCGTGGGGCCTCACCCGATCAGCCCCGTTCACGTCCCCGACTGCCGCGCCGTACAGCGTCGAACTCGACCCGGTCACCCAGACCGGGCTCTACCGCGACACGACGACCGGTCAGGTCGTCGAGGCCGGCAAGCACGGTACGAACAAGCAGACCAGCAAAACGCAGCGGACGGGCGGCAGCGGAGATGGGAAGGACCCTCAGCCTTCGGACCAGACCACGGTCACCGACTACGACAACGACTGACGGACGTCCCCGTGATCCTTGTGCTCACCTGCCTGGACGATCCGACAGCGGACATGGTCATCAAGCACCTGAACGAGCGTGAAGCACACGTTGCGCGGTTCGATCCCGGCGCCGACTTCCCCACCGACGCCGAGTTGTCGGCATGGTTCGGAGAGGTCCTCCCGCGCGGTGTGCTGACCACACGCTCACGGCGGATCGTCCTGGAGCAGGTGCGGGCCGTCTACTACCGGCGGCCGACGCCTTACCTGTCCGACCGCCCGTCGCAGGTCGAGCGGTTCGTCGGGACACAGTCCCGCTTCGGGGTCGGCGGAATCCTCGCGGCCCTGCCTTGCTCATACGTCAGCCACCCGTGGGCGGTCATGGCGGCCGAGTACAAGCCGCTCCAGCTCGCCACCGCGCGCCGGATCGGATTCGAGGTGCCCGCGACTCTGATCACCAACCGGCTGGACGACGCCCGCGTGTTCGCGGCCGAGCACGGTCCCATCGTCTACAAGCCACTGCGAGCCACCCCCTACACCGGTCCCAACGGGGAGCCCACCACCATCTGGACGGCTCAGGTCCAGTCCGGTGACCTGGACGACAGCATCGGTGGTGCCGCGCACCTGTTCCAAGCCCGTGTCGACAAGGCGGCCGACCTTCGGGTGACCGTTGTGGGGGAGCGGGTGTTCTGTGTCCGGCTCGATTCCGACCTGCTTGACTGGCGGCGGGACTACGACCGGCTCTCATACACGGTGATCGAGCCTCCTCCCCGTCTCGCCGAAGGTTGTCTCGCCTACCTCGGCGCGCTCGGTCTGCGCTTCGGCGCATTTGATTTCGCGCTCACCGGCGACGGTGTTCCGGTATTCCTGGAGTGCAATCCCAACGGGCAGTGGGCCTGGCTGGAGGATGCCACCGGATTGCCCATCGCCGCCGCCATCGCCGACATGCTCCTGGAGGAGCCGACGTGACTGCTCATGGAGCCGTACGGCTCCGCCGTGCCCTCGCCGACCAGCTTGCCCAGGCCGGATCCCTTGGCGGCCCAGAGTGGCGGGATGCGGTCGAGTCCGTGCCGAGGGAACGCTTTCTCGGCTCGGCGATCGCCGGGGCCACCGGGTACGGCGACCGATGGAAGGTGATCCATCGCGATGAGGTCACCGAAGACGAGTGGTTGGAGCTGGCGAACCGGAACGAGACCTGGGTGACGCAGGTCGACGGGAACTCGGTCGAGAATGCGCGCGGCACCATCGCGGGAGCGCCCACCTCCTCTTCCACGCTGCCCGGCCTGGTGGTGCTGATGCTGGAGGCCTCGCAGATCTCCGAAGGCGACAAGGTGCTGGAGGTCGGCACCGGCACCGGCTACTCGACTGCGCTGATGTGTCACCGGCTCGGCGACAAGGCCGTGACCTCGATCGAGTACGACCCGGCCGTGGCCGACCGGGCCCGTGACGCGCTCACCGCCGCCGGCTACACGCCCATGCTCGTGACCGGTGATGGTCTCGCGGGCTATGACAAGAACGCCGAGTACGACCGGCTGATCGCCACCTGCTCGGTGCGCTACGTTCCGATGCCGTGGATGTGGCAGGTCCGCGACGGTGGCACGATCACCGCTCCGCTGACCGGGTGGATGCGCGGAGCCGCGTTCGCGCATCTCACACTCGGTGACGACGGTACGGCGAGCGGGCGGTTCCTTAAGGACGACATCTACTTCATGACCGCCCGCCCCCACGGCCCGCCGCCGGTGGCCTCTCCCTACCTGGCGAGCGGGGAGGTGAGGGAGAGCCGGGTGGATCCGCAGGTCCTGGACAGTCCGGCCGGGCTGTTCGTGGCACAGCTCGCCGCGCCGTCGGCGATGCGGCTGGGCGGTGGCGACGAGGTCATCCTGTGGGATGTCGCCACCGGTTCGCAGGCCGTCACCGGGCCCGATCCGGCAGGCGGCTGGACGGTCCGCCAGCGCGGGCCGCTGCGGCTGTGGGACGCGGTTGAAGACGCCATCCTGGTCTGGCAGAGCGCCGGCTCTCCGCACCAGTCCGCGTACGGGCTCACCGTCACCGGGGACAGTCAGTACGTCTGGCTGGGCGAACCCGACGGGCCAAGATGGGAGCTGCCCGTCTGAGTGAGGTGGAAAACTCGGTGCGCGGAAGCGGACAGGCTCCGACCTGGAGGTAGGTCAGCTGCGTGTCGAAGTTGCTGATCAGGGGCTGGCCGATCCGAATCATTTCTGTCGCGGCTACACCACACCCGGACAATGACCAGGAGGCCCGCGATGACCCCAGGGATGCGCGCCCGCGAGATGAACCTCTACCGCCGCTACTTCGATCTGGTCGCCGCCGGCCGCAAGACCATCGAGGTCCGCGTCCAATACCCGAACTTGCGCACCCTCGCGGCAGGTGATCACATCCGGTTCGTCTGCGGCCGTGACGACTGCCTGACCCGCGTCAGGCGCGTCGCTGTGTACACATCCTTCGAGGAGATGCTCGACACCGAAGGGCCGATCAACGTCAACCCCGACAGTCCCCGCGAGCAGCAGCTTGCCAACATCCGCCGTATCTACGGACCCGAGAAGGAAGCTCTCGGCGTCCTGGCCATTGAGATCGAACGGGTAGCCGCAGCAGGTCCTGACCACTGACGTTGATCCGCCGAGTCCCGTCGGCACCGCCTGTGATGACCAGACGGAGGCTCTCCGTCGGTAACCAGAACTTTGCCGGGCATTGGGATCCCGGACGCCAGCGGGCGAGGAGGCCATCGTTCCTGTTCGCTCGCCACTGATCAGACGTCAGCGCTCCAGGCCACGGTCACCTCCTGTGCGGGCTTCCGGAACTCGATCACTGTCTCATGGCTGGGCTTGTCCAACTGGCCGATCGCGCTCGGATCGCCGTGGGGCTGGAGGGCCGGAGAATGTGCCGGAAATGTCGTGATCGAGACGATATTGAGACAAAACAGCCATCGTAAGACATTCTGCGAACTTAGATCATTCCTGGGACGCCTTTACGGTCTCTTGACCTGCTGGGCGGCGATTTTCCGCTTCTAAGCTGAGCGTTCAGGAAGGTTTGCCGATGTCTTTGCCGCGCCAGGGGATGGGTCATGGGGCCCAAGCCGCTTTCCGTAGTCCGGGATCAGCTCGCCGCGGCGCCGCGGCTCTGGGTCTCGCCGCCACCATGACCCTCGCCGGGGTCGCCACGACCTCGGCCACCGCTGACGCGGCGGCTCCCGTCGGACCGGTCATCCAGGACGGCATGGCCCAGCCGGTGTTCTCGACCAATCGCAACGACTGGATTCGCGAGGAGGTGTGGATCGAGACCCCGGTCGACAGTGACGGCGACGGACGGAACGACCGGGTACACGCCGAGGTCACCCGGCTCAAGGAGACCGAGACGGCCGGCCTGAAGTCGCCCGTCGTGTACGAGGTCAGCCCCTACTACGCGGGCGGCAACCCGATCACGAACCACAACGTCGATCACGACCTCAACGAGGCGGTCCGCCCGGGCAAGGGCTGGCAGAACCGCGGTGGTTCGGTGAGGAACCCGGCGACCGACGAGCGGCTGGCCGTCGCGGCCGACGCCGACGAGGCCCCCGTCGGCGCCGGCCCGCAGCCCGCCATCAGCACCAGCCACGAGTCCAACTGGCTGCCTCGCGGTTTCGCGGTGGTCCATGCCGAGTCGCTGGGCAGCGGCAAGTCCGAGGGCTGCCCGACCACCGGTGGGCGCAACGAGACCATCGGCGCGAAGTCGGTCGTGGACTGGCTGAACGGTCGCGCCAAGGCTTTCAACGCCAGCGGCGGGGAGGTCAAGGCGCCCTGGACGACCGGCAAGGTCGGCATGATCGGTACCTCGTACAACGGCACCCTGCCGAACGCGGTCGCGAGCACCGGCGTCGATGGTCTGGAGGCCATCGTGCCGATCTCGGCGATCTCCAGCTGGTACGACTACTACCGTGCCAACGGCGCCGTGGTCGCACCCGGTGGCTACCAGGGCGAGGACACCGACGTGCTCGGGGAGTACGTCTACACCCGCGCGGACAGGCAGGTCTGCCGGAGCGTCATCGAGGAGCTCGCGAAGGCGCAGGACCGGGTCAGCGGCGACTACAACGCCTTCTGGGACGAGCGCAACTACATGAACGACGTCGGCAAGGTCCACGCCGCGGTGCTGGTCGCGCACGGGCTCAACGACTGGAACGTCAAGACCAAGCACGCCGCGCAGTGGTACGAAGCGCTCAAGGCGCGCGGAGTGCCGCACAAAATCTATCTGCACCAGGGCGGGCACGGCGGCTCGCCCAGCGTCAACGTGCTCAACCGCTGGTTCACCCGCTACCTGTGGGGTTACGAGAATGAGGTGGAGAACGACCCGCGGGCGCTGATCCAGCGTGAGGACAGGACGCTCGTGGAGTACCCGGAGTGGCCGGAACCGGCCGCGGCGGCGACCGAGCTCAACCTGGCGCCCAGCACGGACGGGGCCTCCGGTGTCCTCACCGGAGACAAGACCCGCGTAGGCAAGCCGGTGACCGAGACGATCGTCGACGACGCGTCCAAGCGGGCGCAGACGCTGGCCGACGCCGTGACGTCTCCGAACCGTCTCGCCTACAAGTCCGGGACGCTGACCGGTGCGGTCCGGCTCAGTGGCACGCCGCAGGTGTCGCTGCGGATGAGCTACGACCGGCCGGCCGCGAACGTCACGGCGCTGCTCGTCGACTACGACCAGAACGGCAAGGCGAAGATCATCACCCGGGGCTGGGTGGATCCGCAGAACCGCAAGTCGATCTCGAAGACCGAGCCGGTCAAGCCGGGCAGCCCGTACCGCGTCGACTTCGACATGCAGCCGCATGACTACGTGTTCCAGGCGGGACACCGCATCGCGATCGTGCTGCTGTCGAGCGACTACGAGTACACCATCCGGCCCACCCCTGGCAGGACGCTGTCCCTCGACACGACGAAGAGCACGGTGACGCTGCCGATCGTCGGCGGAGCGGCCGCTTTCACCGCGGCGAACGGCTGACCCCGGATCCCGCCCACAGGCTGAGCGGGCTGCCAAGCGGCGGCCCGCTCAAGCCTGTGGGCGGGCGGATATCGCCTCGTCGGGCCTTCCCAGGCTTCGCTCGTGGGTCATCTTTCGGCCGTCGCTGATACATGTCGGTGTCATCTCGTTTGGGGACCTTGATCAGGCGTCGGTCTCGTGGTGCCGTGAAAGTGCGAGGCGTACTCACATCGGCGCGGAGAACTCCGCCGATCGCATCCATGCCGACGCACCGCAGGTCAGGGAGCCAGTCCTTCGAGAAAGCGGAAGAATGCGAAAACTGTCGTCATTCACGTCCACCGCTAGGGCATCGAAGTCAGCGACCGTGTCAGAGAGGAGGACGTCACCCTTCAGGCGCAAGGGTTCCCGGCTCGGGATCGTGCTCGTCGCCACCGCTCTGGGGGTCGTGATCCCCGCGTCGGCCGCCTGGGCCGATCCGCCGCACAACCTTCCCCAGTCGGCCGGAGGGTACGAGTCGTCGTTCTCGCCGGCCTACGACTACGACGGCGACGGCTGTTACGCCACCCCCGCCATCGGGCCGGACGGGACCCTCGCGCCGGGGCTGAACCCGACCGGGGCGGTCAACGGCAACTGCCGGGACCAGTCGGACCTGGACAACTCGCAGACCTACGCCCGGTCCAAGTGCGACAACGGCTGGTGCGCGGTCGTGTACGCCAGCTACTTCGAGAAGGACCAGGCGCTGCCCGGCGTCAGCCTTGGCGGCCACCGTCACGACTGGGAGCACGTCATCTCCTGGGTGAACCAGGCGTCCAACCGGGTGGAGTACGTGTCGACCACGCAGCACAGCAGCGTCGTGACCTACACGCGCTCGCAGGTGCGCTTCGACGGGTCGCACCCCAAGGTCGTCTACCACAAGGACGGGGCGTCCACGCACTTCTTCCGGCTCGCCAACGGCAACGACGAGCCGCCGGAGAACCACTACCACAACTGGCGCTATCCCCCGCTCGTGGACTGGAACGGCTGGCCCAGCACCTCGCTGCGCGACAGGCTGATGACCGCGGACTTCGGCTCCGCGACCATCAAGATCAATGACGGGAGGTTCGGGGACCTGCTGGCGAGCGCCAAGCCAAGTGGAATCCCCTTCGACCCCCGGGCCTGACGACCCCGACAGCCTCTCCACGCACGGACCCGCGAGGCCGGGGCGACGTGAACCCCGTGCGTGGAGAAGCCGCGGCCGCCCTGCGCGGGGCAGCGCGTCGCTAATCCTCGGTGAGCACGATGACGTTGTCGTCCGCGCCGAGGGTCAGGGCCTCTGTTTTGGATGGATTGAGCCTGACTCCGTAGGAAGGAGGCTGGTCGCTGTGGCGCTTGAGCCGGTAGCCGATGGCCGTCTGTCCTCGCCGCTTGGCCGCCTCGATGACGGTGCCGAAGTTCGCCTCCACGCCGGGGCTGACGTAGTCGGACGCGGGCCTCAGGAAGATCTCCGCTCCGGCGGGGTCGAAAAGCTCGGCGAAGACTCCCTGTAGGTGGCGGTTCTCGGCGAGCTGGGTCATCAGCAGGCTGATCAGCTTGGTGCTGACGATGAAGTCGTCGGCCTTGGTGACCTGGAAGATCTCCCGGTTGCGGTCGTCGTTGATCTCGGTGACGATCGAGTACGGGTCGCCGAGCCGCACCTCGATGTCGCGCAGGTGGAGCAGGGTCACCAGCGTGCGGTCATCGGCGTGGTCGAAGTCGACGCCGTCGTCCGCCAGCACGATGATGTGCTTGTAGCTGCCCAGGTCGAGGGCCTCCAGTGATCCTCTGCTGGTCGGCTCGCAGTGCTTGTAGCCGGTGGTCAGGTTCCTCCGGGGGGTCTCCATGACGTCGGCGGGCCGGCGCGGCGCGGCGATGTCCACGACCGAGTTCGGCTCGACGAGACGGTCCAGCAGGTCGATGATCTTCGTCGCGCGGGAGTTCCAGCCGATCAGCAGGGTGCGGTCCGGCATCGGCCGCCGGTCGGGGACCGAGGTGATCGCCGCCTCCTCGATCGGGGGAGGGGAGTCGGCCAGCCGGATGAGCAGGTCGTCTTCGGCCAGCACGATCAGATGGTCGTGGGTACCGATGGTGGTGTCCATCGGGGGGTTGACGACCACCGCTCCGTCGATCCTGCGCAGCCCGACGGGGACGCCGAGATCGTAGGCGTTGAGCGCCTGGCCGTAGGTCGACCCGGCGAGTGAGGGCTCGGGGCGGATGTAGATCTCGTTGCCGGCGAAGTCGAGCAGGTCGCTGCAGACCGTGGACAGGCCTGACTGGCGGTGTGACTGCACGACGAGGCGGACGGCGATGTCATCGGCGTCGATCACCAGAGCGGCCTCTCCACCGGCGAGACGGGCGGCGGCGAGGTTCTCCGAGTTCTGCACAGCGGTTACCACGTGTGGGCGGGAGCCGCGCCAGGTGCGGTTGTTCAGCAGCAGCAAAGCCTTGATCACGTCGATGTCGGCGTCTGGGCCCGGGGGTGGCAGTACCATGATCGACTTTGCCGTGTCCGGGCTCACCAGTTCCAGGTCGGCTCGCTTGAGCGCGCTGCCGGACCGGCAGATCACCCGTGTACGGCCCGTCTCGCCGACGCGGGCGCGGATCTCGTCGTCCATGTCCGCCTTGTCGCGGTCGGCGAGGATCACCACGCAGGAGCGCCGGTGGCCCTGGTTCGCTTTGACGAGCTCCTCGATGACGGTGAAGACCTGCTCCGACCAGCCGAGCACGATCGTGTGCCCGCGCTCGATGAGGCGTGACCGGCCCTTGCGCAACTGGGCGATCCGGTTCTCCAGGCCGGCGGTCAGCACACCGATCAGCGAGCTGACGATGAAGATGCCGCCGATGGTGACCAGGAGCATCAGAGCCAGGAAGAGGGGACTCCCGGCGTCGCCGCCCAGGGTGCCGGGGTCGATGGCCCGCATCAGGCTCATCCAGGTGACGCCGAGCCAGCCGCCGTCCTTCACGGGGTCCTCGGCGGGGACGAGGGTGACGACCAGCGCGGTGACCATCGCGATGAGCACGACGGAAGCGAGGCCGAGCCAGCCGATCAGCGCCGGGGTCCCGCGATCCATCGTGCCGTCGAACCAGTACCGCAGGCGATCCCGCAGTTTCATGTGCACCGCTCCAGATGTCCCAGCTCATTGGCGTCACAGCGAACCGGCGCGTGGAGCCACCCGGTTTGCGATCACAGGCGCGGTGGCAGCGCACCCAGGGTATCGGTGATCTCCGGCAGGCTATCGTCTCTTCCGACGGCCAGGAGCGTTGATTGCGGGGACGGACGCGGGGACTGGTCGGCCCGCCGTGGCGGCCACCTCGCCGAGGGGCGACTGAGTGGGGGCCGCCATCCGGGCAGTCATCCGGCCGCCATCCGGGCCGTCCTTCGACTCAGGTGCCGGCGTCCGGCTCCGCTCCGTCCTGGGCTTCACCGCCCGCATGTTCCTCCGACGACGACCGCGTGGAGGTCGCGTCGGGGTGGGCGGCGACGAACTGCTCGACGAGCTCGTCGGGGATCTTGCCACGGGCGGGTACGTCCAGCTCTTGCTCGCGTGCCCAGGTGCGGACGTCGGTGAGGGTGTAGCCCTGCAGCCGGGGCGAGAGCTCGGGGACCTTCTTCGACCGTGACGCCTGCTTCACTTCGCGGGAGCTCTCCAGGACCTCTTCGAGGAACGCGAGAGCGTCGCTCAGCCGCTGCTGGTTGGCATCCGACAGGTCGATGGCGAAGGTACGGTTCAGCAGCGGGAACTCCCGCCTCGCCACGTCTTCGCCCTCGGAGGAGTCGAGGTCGTCGACCAGTATCACCTTCTGCGCCACGTGCGGCCCTTTCCGAGTCGATCAGCGTCTGTCTGGACCGTGGCATCATACTGGCGTTCGAGAAACGGATCGCGTTGTTGACCGTGTCGACGCACCCACCGCGTACGTGATCTCGACCTGACCGGCAGCGGCCGCGCTCGGCCGCGCTCGGCCGCGCTCGGGCGAACGCGGGCGAACGCGGGCTCACGACGGTGGGCCGGAGTCGAAGGACTCCGGCCCACCAGGTCAGCGGGGTGTTCTACGGGGCCGGGTACTCCTTGACGAACACCGGTGAACCGACCTTGGTCGTGTCGGCCGGGTCGCCCACGCCGTTGACGACGTGGTCGATGATTCCGGCGCTGAGGTTGACCGTCATGATGTGGTGCAGCTTGACGCCCGGGGTCTCCGGGACCTCGAAGCCGTTCTCGGTGTGGATCGACGGGTTGTTCTGGTTGAAGACGTAGACGCCACCGCCGTACAGGTTGTGGGTCTTCACACGATTGCCGACCTTGTAGCCGGCGTAGCCCTCGACGGCGCCGTTCATCCAGTCGGCCTGGGTCGGCGGGTCGTACGGCAGCTCGTTCTGGTACAGGATGGTCGTGCCGTCGTCGCCGTTCCAGACGGTGTTGTACCGCTGGAAGTGCTCGACGAACAGGCCCGTCGCGGTCACGTGGTCACCGTTGATGACGGCTCCGTAGCGGCCGATGTTGGTGTTCCACCGTTGGGTGTCGGTGAAGCCCTCGACCCCGTGGTCGGCGCGCCACACCCAGGTGTGGTCGATGATCACGTTGTCGCTGTTGACCTCAAGCGCGGTGTCGGCCTTGCCGACGTGCGGTCCGCCGACGCGGAAGTACACGTCGGACAGGGTCGTCGGGTTGTTCGCCGAGCCCCCATGCCTGCCGTGATCGTCACCCCTGCCGTGGTCGTGGTCCTTGCCCACCCGCAGCAGTACCGGCGACTTCTGAAGGCCCGCGTCGATCGTGACGCCGGCGATGACGACGCCGGGGACGTCGGCGACGTCGAGCGGGGTCGAGCCGTTGACGGCGGTCAGCGTGGCGTGCCCGATACCGAGGACCACCGTGTCGGGGCGCTTGACCTCGATGTTCCGCGCGATGTCGTACACGCCGGGCGTGAGCAGCAGGTTCTTGCCGCGCGCGAGCTCGTTGTTGATGACCTTCACCGAGTCCGACGGCTTCGCGACGAAGAAGTCGGAGATCGGCAGCGTACGGCCCGGCGTCAGGCCGTTGGCCCACGTGATGCCACGCGTGTTCTTCTGGGCGGAGGGGACGCGGACGTTGTACTTGCCCTTCGCGTCGAGGAACAGGTACGGCTTCTCGCGGCTCACCGGAGTGGTGTCGAGCGTGGTGTAGGGCGGGTTGGGGAAGGCGGCGTCGCCCGGAGCGCCGACGACGCCCGAGAAGACCTGGTTCCACACCCCGTTGGACCAACCGGCGACCTCGGTGTTGCGGGTCAGCCACTGCTGCTGCGATCCGTTGGTGACGGACGGCAGCTTGGAGTCGGCGATGAAGCCGCCGCTGGCGTACTGCGGGCCGGCGGTGCAGTAGTCCATCAGCGACAGGTTGCCACCGCCGACGTTGAGGCGGCGCATGGACACGGCCTGGGAGACGGCCCAGAAGTTGGCCGATCCCCTGCAGCCGTCCTGGCCGGCGGCGTTGACGTTGATCGACAGATTGGACAGGGTGCGCCAGAAGTTGACGAGCGCGAGGCAGTTGCCCGTGCCGCCGTTCTCCAGGCAGCGGTTGTAGACCTCTACCTTGCCGTTGATGACGACGTCGGTGGGCGACGCGCCCAGGCCGGCGATCTCGGTGTAGTAGCCGACCTTGATCTGGAGCGGGTGTTCCGTGGTCCCGTACGTGCCCGGCTTGAACACGTAGGCGTGGCGATTGGTGCCCATCTCGTTGTCGACCTGCGTGGCGTGCGCCGCGTCGAGGGTCGCCTGGATCTCGCTGATCGGCATGCTCGGATCGAAGACGGTGACGTTCGGCCCGAAGTCCGGGGTGCGGGGTGCCGGCGAGGCGGTGGCGGCCGTTCCCGTCGTCAGGACGGCGGTCGTCAGCACGAGGCCGAGCGCGAACGCCCGCCCGAGCTGCCTATGGCTGGGGCTCCGCCTCGCGGAACCTTCATCGCCAGGAGGCAGGGTTGTCATACGGTTCGTCCTTTCCGCTCGGCGTGCGGCGCTACGTGGGCAGAAGACGTCAGGGGGATGGCGGGCATGAGGGCCAGGCGAATCGGCTGCTTCGACGAGCGCGGAAGCGCTCTCGCGTTTCTGGCGTTCACAATGGTCATCGACCTGTCTACTGGGGGGTGGACGGCCGGACGCTACGTCCCCGAAATGGGAGAGCGCTCTCTCGTTACGGGGGCGTGCATCCAGATGAGGAAGATGGATGTTGTTGGGATGTTTCTACCGTGTGAATCGGTCCAGCGCCATGTCCGCGCGGCGGTTGATTTTCGGAGACGGGCGTGCGGGCGTCCGCTCGGAACCTACTCGCACCAGTAGGGGCGGTAGGAGACGACGTTGCTCGCGTGCGACACGTTCCCGGCGGCGTCCCTCGCCCTGAGGTAGTACCGTGCGGTCCAGCAGCCCACGTGGTGATGGTCGACGAAGACCCTGTCGTGGGCCGAGGTGTGCCCGATCAACCGGTACCGCCCATGTCTGATCCCGTAGACGTCATAGGCCACGACGCCGAAGTTGTCCGAGGACGGGCCCCACTTCAGGACGATCGGTCCAAAGGGCCGCTTGAAGAGCATCAGGTGCCGTGGCCGCGTCGGTGGTTCGGTGTCGGGGGCGGGAGGATAGGGCCCGTTCGCGGTGTGGAGCGTCAGCGGGCCACGGGACTCGGCGGCGGCGGTGTCCGCTGTCCCGGCCAGCATCGCGCTTCCGACGGCGATCGCCAGCAGCGCGGGCAGTGCGTGCCTTCCAACCATTCCGAACACCCCCGATGGCGATGACTCCGGGCGCGGGATCTCGCTGCGCTTGCGATGTGTCCCTGGGGCCCGTTGTACGCGGGCCGATCCTCCGGTCGCTCGCACGGCTCATCGTGCTTACCGAATGATCATCCAATTTTCGGCGAACGGGAGGATCGCGGGGCCTGTCGCCGTCAGTAGCGGAGATTCCGGCGGCGGTAACATGGAATCGGGTCAGCGCACTCTCACGTGCGGTGGCCCGGAAGGGGCGGCCCCGGCGGTAACACACCGGGGCCGTTTCACGGCCGGCGGGGCGGGGGGTCCCGTCGGCGGCGTGTGCTGCTCCGCTCGACCGCGTGACCTGCCCTGCCTGGGCGAACCCGTTCGCGACCCTGGATCGCCGGTGCCGTGGGGGCTCCAGGAACGATCCGTTCGGTCATTTGGGTCTATACAGGCACGAAGGAGCTGTGTTAAAACCTCGTTAATTGATCTACAAGAAATAAAAAAGCCCGCCCCCTACGGCCCCCCACGCCCAGCACGCCGGAGACGGCACTTCTCCGGCCACCCCTCCCGCATCACCCGGCGACCAGCACGGCGGACACGGCACTCCTCCGGCTGCACCTCCGGAAACCCCGGCACCCACCCCGGCAGCAAGCGCGGCGGCGCGCGCCTTGCCTGATTGAGTCATGAGGTCAGGCCTACATGCATGTCTTCGTCCATTCCTGGTTGGACCCTGCCCGAGGTTCGGTGACCACGACGGCCGTCGTACCCCCGTGGCCGGCGGACCACGGTCGCCGGGCCCGCCCGGCGCCCCGGCCGGGAACCGGCTCCTCCTCCCGGCCGCCATGGCCCCCAGCGTCCGCAGGACGGGCGCGACCTTCCTCGCATCTCATCGCCGCTCCCCACTTCGAGGAAAACCCGATGCGCATCTCCCACCCGTACGTCCACAGGCCTTCCGGTGCCACCGGCAGCGTCCATGAGCCCACCCATGCCGGGGTCCTGCCCTCCCGCGCCCGCGACAGCGTGCGGGGTGGAGCATGAGAAGACTGCTGACGGCACTGCTGCTGGTCGTCTCCACCCTCCTGGTCCCCGTCACCGCCAACGCGTCGGCCACCCCCGCCGCGGCGCCGGGCGTCGTCCCGAGCGCGTCGGCCGCCGACCCGCCGTTCGCCGCCCTGGTCTTCTCCAAGACCACCGGCTTCCGGCACAGCTCCATCCCCGCGGGCGTCGCGGCCATCAAGCAGCTCGGCCAGGAGCACGGTTTCACCGTTGACGCCACTGAGGACGCGGGCGCCTTCACCGAGGAGAACCTGGCCAAGTACGCGGTGGTGGTCTTCCTGTCCACCACGGGCGACGTGCTGGACGCCGCCCAGCAGACCGCCTTCGAGCACTACATCGAGGGCGGCGGCGGGTTCGCCGGTGTGCACGCGGCCTCCGACACCGAGTACGACTGGCCCTGGTACGGCAAGCTGGTCGGCGCGTACTTCAAGCAGCACCCCGCGCCGCAGCAGGCCGTCGTCAAGGTCGAGGACCCCGCTCACCCCTCCACAGCGGGGCTTCCTGCCCGCTGGACCCGCACTGACGAGTGGTACGACTTCCGCACCGACCCGCGTGGCACGGTCCACGTCCTGACCTCCCTGGACGAGACGAGCTACAGCGGCGGCACGATGGGCTCCGACCACCCCAACAGCTGGTGCCAGAACTACGCCGGCGGCCGGTCCTGGTACACGGCGCTGGGCCACGACGACGCCTCGTACACCGAGCCGAACTTCCTGAAGATGCTGCTGGGCGGCCTGCAGACCGCCGCCGGTGTGGTGCCGTCCGACTGCTCGGCGAGCCTGGACTCGGCGTTCGAGAAGGTCACGCTCGACGACAACACCTCCAACCCGATGATGCTGGACATCGCCCCCGACAACACGGTCTTCTACATCGACCGGCTCGGCGACATCAAGGCGGTCAAGCCGGACGGCGGCGTCGTCACCTCGGGCCACCTAAACGTCTTCACCGCCAACGAGAGCGGGCTGCTCGGCATCGCGCTCGACCCGGCCTTCGCCACCAACCGCTGGGCGTACCTGTACTACTCGCCGCAGTCCAAGGTCGTGGACCGGCTCTCGCGCTTCACCATCAGGCCGGACCTGACGCTCGACGCCACCAGCGAGAAGATCGTGCTGGAGGTGCCCGTGCAGCGGGCCGAGTGCTGCCACCACGGCGGTGGCATGGTGTTCGACAAGGCCACCGGTGACCTGTGGCTGGCCAACGGCGACAACACCAACCCGTTCGCCTCCGACGGCTACACCCCGATCGACGAGCGGGCCGGGCGGGCGGCCTGGGACGCCCAGGGCAGCTCGGCCAACTCCAACGACCTGCGCGGCAAGGTGCTGCGCATCCACCCCGAGCCTGATGGGACGTACACCATCCCCGCGGGCAACCTGTTCCCGCCGGGCACGGCGAAGACCCGTCCGGAGATCTACGGGATGGGCTTCCGCAACCCGTTCCGCATCGGCATCGACCCCAAGACGCACAAGCTGCTGGTCGCCAACTACGGTCCGGACGCGGGCAACCCCAGCGCGACGCGCGGCCCGGAGAACACGGTCGAGTGGGACATCCTCAACGCCCCGGGCTTCTACGGCTGGCCGTACTGCGTGGGCAACAACAAGCCCTACATCGACTTCGACTTCGCGACGAACACCTCCAAGCAGGCGTTCGACTGCGCGGCGCCGAAGAACGACTCGCCCAACAACACCGGCATCACCGACCTGCCGAAGGCGCTGCCCGCCACCGTCTACTACCACTACTCGGCCGACCCCGCCTTCCCCGAGCTGGGCGGCGGCGGCGCGCCCATGGCCGGACCCGCGTACCGGTACGACCCCGCGCTGGTGTCCGACCGCAAGTGGCCCGCCTACTGGGACGGCAAGGCGGTCTTCGGCGAGTGGAACCAGGACCACCTGTACTCGTTCCAGCTCAGCGCCGACGGCTCCCAACTGGTCGACATCAACCCGATGCTGGCCTCGATGAGCTTCAAGAAGCCGATGGACATGAAGTACGGTCCCGACGGCGCCCTGTACCTCATCGAGTGGGGCTCCGGCTTCGGCGGTGACAACACCGACTCCGGCGTCTACCGGATCGACTACGTCCAGGGCAACCGGGCGCCCATCGCCAAGGCCAAGGCCGACAAGGCCTCAGGTCCCGCGCCGCTGGCCGTGAAGTTCTCCAGCGCGGGGTCGGCCGACCCCGACGGGACCGCGCTCACCTACGCCTGGGACTTCGACGGCGACGGAACCGTCGACTCGACCGAGGCGAACCCCTCGTACACCTACACCACGACGGGCAACTTCACGGCCGTACTGACCGTGAAGGACGAGGGCGGCAAGACCGCCACCGCGAACGTACCGATCGTGGTGGGCAACACGGCGCCGACCGTGAAGATCAACCTTCCGCCGGACGGCGGCCTGTTCGAGTTCGGCGACCAGGTGAAGTTCACGATCACGGTCACCGACCCCGAGGACGGCACCGTCGACTGCGCGAACGTCAAGGTGCAGGCCATCCTGGGGCACGACACCCACGGCCACCCGCTCGACCAGTACACCGGCTGCTCGGGAACCGTGCAGACCACCCTGTCCTCCGGGCACAGCGACGGCGACAACGTCTTCTACGTGCTTGAGGCCAGCTACACCGACAAGGGCGGCGCGGGCTCCTCGGGGCCGCTGACCGGCAGGGCCCAGGCGGTCCTGCAGCCCAAGCACAAGCAGGCCGAGTTCTTCACCGAGACGGGCCGCGTCCCCGGCGCCGCCGGCACCGGTGACCCCGGGGTGAAGGTGGAGACCACCACCGACACGCAGGGCGGCTTCAACAACATCGGGTTCATCGAGGACGGCGACTACTGGAGCCACGACCCGGTCAACCTGTCGGGGGTCAGCGGCCTGAGCTTCCGCGCGTCCTCCGCCTCCACGGGCGGCACGATCGAGGTCCACGCGGGCAAGGCCGACGGGCCGTTGGTGGGCAAGGTCGCGGTGACCAACACCGGCGGCTGGCAGACCTTCAGCGACTTCCCGCTGACGCTGACCGACCCGCCGACGTCCAGCGGACCCCTGTACTTCGTCGTCCGCAGGCCCGCGGGCAGCGACAACACCGGTGGGCTCCTCAACGTCAACTGGACCGACTTCATCGGCAAGGGCGTCACCGACAACCAGCGCCCCGCCGTCGTCGTCAACGCGACCCCGGACAAGGGCCCGGCGCCGTTGCAGGTCAGCCTGCACGCCGAGGCCAGTGACCCCGACGGCGACACGCCGCTCACCTACAAGTGGAACCTCGGCGTGGCCGGCGCCCCGGCTCCCACCACGCCCGACGCCTCCTACACCTACACCGCGCCCGGCAGCTACGACGCGTCCGTCACCGTGACCGACGCCAAGGGCGCGTCCCGCACCGAGCATGTCCGCATCACCGTGGACAGCCCCGGCACCACCTGCCTCACCGGCAAGTCCGACGGCTTCGACGGCGTCGCGCTCGACCGCTCGCGGTGGACCGTGCTGGGCGAGAACCAGGACCTGCGGGTGGCAGGCGGCGCCCTGCACATCCCCACGGCCCTCGCGGACATCTACGGCACCAGCAACACCCCGATCCCCAACATGGTGCTGCAGCCCACGCCGAGCGGGGCCTGGCAGGCCACGGCGAAGCTGACGATCGCCGCCAAGGACGCCTACCAGCAGGCGGGCCTCATCCTCTACGGCGACGACGACAACTACGCCAAGATGGTGATCCAGGGGCGTACCACCAACGACCCGGCCACGCGCATCTTCCAGTTCATCAGGGAAGAGGCGGGCGTGCCGAACGAGGTGGCGGCGTCCAACACCGCCAACCTCGGGGCCGCGTTCCCGAACACGGTCTACGTCCGGCTGGCCAGCAACGGCACCACCCTCACCGCTTCCTACTCGGCCGACGGGCTGACCTGGACGGCGATGCCGCAGACCGACAAGGCCATGGCCGGCATCGTCAACCCGCGCATCGGACTGGCGTCCTTCGCCAGCACCGGCGCCAGGCCCGTCATCGACGCCGCGTTCGACTGGTTCCAGCTCACGCCCGACGCCAGCGCGGGCCCGGTGACGCCGGACGACGAGTTCGACGGCACTTCCCTGGACGCCTGCCGGTGGTCCACCGTCGTCCGTCCCGACGCGGCGGCGACCCGGGTGACCGGCGGCAACCTGGAGATCGACACGAGCAAGGGCGACATCTACGGCACCGACAACAGCGGAGCGAAGAACTTCATCCTGCAGACCCCGCCGTCCGGGGACTGGAGCGTGGAGACGAAGATCGACGGCTCGGCGTTCAACGAGGCGTACCAGCAGGGCGGGCTGATCGCCTACCTCGACGACGCCAACTACGTGAAGCTCGACTACCTCGCCGACAGCGCCACCTCGCGCAGGGTGGAGTTCCGCAGTGAGATAGGCGACGCCGTACAGAACCCGCAGCCGCAGCTCAGCGACCTCACGCAGGGCGTGTGGTGGCTGCGGCTGACCAGGGCCGGCACCACCTACCGCGGGTTCGCCTCCTCCGACGGCAAGGCCTGGACCGAGATCGGCACCGGCCTGGTCAACGCGGCGGTGAGCGGCGGCAAGGTCGGCGTTTTCGCCTTCGGGGTCAACGCGGCGGCGTCCAAGACGGCGAAGTTCGACTTCTTCCACGCCTCGTGGGGGCAGCCGGCGGACACCACGCCGCCGAAGGTCTCCGCGGCGACCACCCCGGCGGCGCCCGACGGCGGCGACGGCTGGTTCGTCTCCAGCGTGGCGGTCACGGTGACCGCCTCCGACAGCGGATCGGGGCTGGCCTCCACCGAGGTCAGCGTGGACGGCGGCCCGTGGGCGCCGTACACCGACCCGGTGAGCGTGTCGGCCGACGGTGTGCACAAGGTGGCCTACCGGGCCGCCGACAAGGCGGGTAACACCGCCGACGGCACCATCGAGGTGAAGAAGGACGCCACGGCGCCGCTGACCACGGCGCAGTTCGCTCCCGCCAACGACGACGGCTGGCACGGCGCCACCGTGCCGGTCACGCTCGCCGCGTCCGACGGCGGCTCGGGCCTTGCGGGCATCGAGTACTCGCTCGACAGCGGCGCCTGGAAGTCGTACACCGAGCCGGTCAACGTCACCGGGAACGGCGGCCACACCCTGGCCTACCGGGCCAAGGACAAGGCCGGCAACGTCGAGACCGAGAAGGCCGCGGTCCTCAAGATCGACGGCACCAAGCCCACGGTCCTGGTGTCCGGCATCTCCGACACCCAGATCTACGGCGACAGCCAGGACCTGCGGATCACCTGGCAGGCCGTGGACAGCACCTCGGGGGTGAAGACCCTGACCGGCACGCTGGACGCGGGGGCCTACTCCTCGGGCAGGCTGCAGGCGCTGTACGAGCTGACGCTGGGCACGCACGCGCTGTCGGTCACCGCGACCGACTACGCGGGCAATGTCACCACCCAGAAGGTCACCTTCGGGATCACCACCTCGACCAGGGACCTGAGCCTGTTGATCGACAGGTTCGTCGCGACCAGCAGGCTCAGCCAGGCCGGCGGCAACAAGCTCCAGGCCCAGCTCACCAAGGCCCGCAAGGAGGAGGCGAAGAACAACGACGCCAAGACCGTCAAGGAGCTGGAGAAGTTCAAGACCCTCGCCGCCGACCCGAAGATCGTGCCGACCGCCGAGATCCGTGACGTCCTCGTCCGCGACACCGACGCGGTGATCGCCAAACTCTCGGGACCCGCCAAGAGCAAGAAGAAGTAAGGAGATCCCGGCGACGGGGACGCCTCGACCGTCCCCGCCGCCACCCCTTGTACGAGCGCACGGTCCTGACGACCGGCGCATGACATCCCACGGCGGCCCGGTCTCCTGGAGACCGGGCCGCTGCCTGTACTGCTTGTGTGAGGCGTCATACGATGCGGTCCGTGCCGAATATAGGGATCGCGGAGCTGCTGCTTCTGATCGTGATGGTGGCGGCCGTCGCCGCGGTGGTGGTGGTCATCGTGGCCGTGACCAGGTTCCCGCGAAAGAGGCGCGGAGCATTCGTCCCGCCACCGAGGCCGACGACGCCCCAGGACCTGCACCGCGTCGTCACCCAGTTGACCCTCCAGAGACAGCAGATCCACGCGATCAAGGAGCTGCGCCAGTACACCGGGCTCGACCTGCGGAACGCCAAGGCCGTCGTCGACGCCGTGGCCATGGGCGGTGACATGTGGAGCCATCCCGCCATGGCCCCGTTCAAACCCGTCGCCGACGCGGCCCCGCCGCTCGCCGCCCGTCCCGACCTGGCAGGCGCACGCGGGACGGGTCCAAAGCTCACCGCCTTCGTCGGGTTGGCCGTGCGAACCCTGATCAACCTCGGACTCACCCGCACGAGCGAAACCTGGACGCCGGTCTCCGAACCCGCCGGAGCTCCGGGTGCTACACAAGGGCGCCGCAGGCGAACAAGATCTTCGGTGGTCCGCTAGAGCCGGGTGGGGACCTTGATGGTGCCGGTGGCGATCTTTCGTTTGTAGGCGTCGAGTTTTGCCGTGATGTCGTTCACCTTGCCGCCCGTGGTGGCGTAGTCCACGCCTCCGGACTTCATGCCGTAGACCTGGATGCCCGGCTTCGTCTTCTTCGCGGTGAAGCGTTTGACGAAGTCGTACACCGCGACGTCGGCCCTTTTCAGTGCCGAGGTGACGATGACGTCGCGGACGGCGGGGTCAGCGCTCAACGCCTCGTCCACATCGGAGCCGATGGCCAGGCCGCCCGCGGTCTTGGCCGCGGCGAACACCCCGGAACCGGAGGCGCCGGCAGCGTGGAACACCACGTCGGCGCCCTTCTTGAACAACGCCTTGGCCTTCGCCTTCCCTCTCTGCGGGTCGGTGAAGCCACTGAAGTCCGGGTAGACGGAGACGAAGCCGGTGTCCACTTTGACGCGCGGCCGTGCCGCTCTGGCGCCGGCCTGGAAACCCGCTTGGTATTTCTGGTTGTGCGGGTCCTTGACGCCGCCCACGAAACCGACGTGGTGGGCGCGTGACTTCAGCGCCGCCGCCGCGCCGGCGAGGAAACCGGCCTCGTTCTCGGCGAAGAGCAGGTTGGAGATGTTCGGGCCTTTGAAGGTGGCGTCGTCCACGATCGCGAATGTCGTGCGGGGATACTTGGAAGCGACCTGCGCCAGCGGAAACGCATAGGCCAAGCCGACCGCGATGACCGGGTTGTAACCACCCGATGCGAGACGGCTGAGCAGCTTGGCCCTTTCGTCATCGGTTTCGCCGGCGCTCGCCTCCAGCTCCTTGACGGTCCCCAAGCGCAACTTGGTCACCGCTCGGTCGAGACCCGCCGCGACGCTGTCGTTCATCGCCCGGTCGCCGCGGCCTCCGATGTCGTAGGCGACCCCGACCTTCACTTTCCGCGCCATGACGCTTGAGACCTTCGCTCCGGCGGCCTTGCCCGTGGTGCTCCCGGTGTCCGCGGTGGCGGCGGCCGTACCGCCGTACAAGCCCACCGCGACGGTGAGGGTGAACGCGATGCTCGTGCGGAAGGCGACGTGTGCCCCGTGACGATACAAGTTGATCTCCCCGTGTATGCCCCTGAACGAACCTGCCGTTTCAAGCTAGAGGACGGATACGGATCACGCGGGGTCGTTGGTTCAACCCGGTATGGCGGAGTTCGGCCCGTTCGGCGTAGGTGGCGGGGTGGCTCAGGTTCGGCTGGAGCGTAGGGCCTTGAGCACCTTCGTGGCGTCGTCGGTGAGCAGGTCCTGGTACTCCCTGGAGTCCATCGGGCAGAGCGCCACCCTGCCCTCGGCGTCGAAGGCCAGGCCCCAGCCGTACTTCTTCGGCAGCGGCGAGGCGCGCAGGCAGGCCTGTGCCCTGGAGAAGAACTCGTCGCGCAGCCTGGCGATGTCGGCTTGCGTGGCCTCCGGCAGGTCCTGCCGCCTGAACCAGGACTCGAACAGCACGTCTTCCTGGGTGTGGACGTACGGGCTGCCGGTCAGCATCTCGTACTGCACGACGGCGACGGTCTTGCGCGCGCCGCGAGCCGAGGGGACCACGCTCTCTGTGACCGGGGAGTCGTCCGCCACCGCGATGAGGGTCTGGTAGTAGTTCAGGTCCACGGAGGCGACTCCTACCCAAAGACTCACTTGTGCTGATATTTCCGGATTCTATCCGGCGGCCTCCGCGCCGCGGCTCTGTCCTGGTTCGGAGACCCGGGGCTCGAAGAGTACTCCGGAGCGGATGGCACTGAGCGGATGGGTTCTGCCCGGGTGGTCACCGCTGCCGGAGCGGGTTATGGCGGACACGAGCTGGACGCCGCCCGCGAAGGGCGAGCGGGTGCTGCTCGTGTGCCTTCGGCACCGCCTACAACGACCAGCTCGACGTCTACCGGGCGTGTCTCGAAGGCTTCGCGGATTCGGACTGGCACGTGGTGATGGCGGTGGGCCGGCACATCGACCTGGCCGACCTCGGTCCGATCCCGCCGATCTTCGCGTGCCACCTCACCGGCAGCGGCCGGTGAGGTGGCGATGCCGAAGGTGGGTACGTAGGGGAGGAGATCATGGTCGGGGGGGGCCGATGCTCGGGTTGCCTGGTGGGGTGCGGGGGTGCCTGTTCGACATGGATGGGGTGCTGACGCGCACCGCGACGGTACACGCCGCCGCGTGGAAGTCGATGTTCGACGCGTTCCTGCGGGAAAGGGCCGAGCGTACGGGCGACCCGTTCGTGCCGTTCGACGCGACGGCCGACTATGACCGGTATGTGGACGGCAAGGAGCGGCTGGACGGGACGAGGAGCTTCCTGGCCGCGCGTGGCGTCACCCTCCCCGAGGGCTCGCCGGACGACCGTCCCGGCACGCTGACCGTGTACGGGCTGAGCAACCGGAAGAACGCGCTCGTACAGGCGATCATGGACAGGGACGGCGTGGAGGTGTATCCGGGGTCCGTGCGGTACGTGAAGGCCGTACGGGACGCGGGGACGCACAGGGCGGTCGTGTCGTCGAGCGCCAACACGGCGCGGGTGCTGGCCGCCGCAGGGATCGCCGACCTCTTCGAGGCGCGGATCGACGGGATCACCGCCCGCGAGCGGCATCTCGCCGGCAAGCCCGCGCCCGACATGTACCTCGCGGGCGCGGAGGCGCTCGGGCTCAGGCCGTCGGAGGCGGCGGTGTTCGAGGACGCGCTGGCGGGCGTGGAGGCCGGCCGCGCGGGGAGGTTCGCCTTCGTCGTCGGCGTCGACCGGGTGGGGCAGGCGGACGCGCTGCGCGAGCACGGCGCCGACATCGTGGTCACCGACCTCGCCGAGCTGCTGGAACGATGATGATCCGGCATCCGGCGTTCACGGTCGAGCCCTGGGCGGTACGGGAGTCCAGCCTCGATCTCGGCTTGCTGGCGCAGACCGAGTCGGTGTTCGCGCTGTCCAACGGGCACGTCGGCCTGCGCGGCAACCTCGACGAGGGCGAGCCGTACGGGCAGCCCGGCACCTACCTCAACTCGGTGTACGAGCTGAGGCCCCTTCCGTACGCCGAGGCGGGGTACGGGGACCCCGAGTCCGGGCAGACGGTGGTGAACGTCACCAACGGCAAGCTGATCCGGCTGCTGGTCGACGACGAGCCGTTCGACGTGCGGTACGGCAGGCTGCACGATCACGAGCGGGTCCTCGACCTGCGCGCCGGGACCCTGACCCGCCGGGTCCACTGGAGCTCCCCGACCGGGGCCGAGGTGCGCGTCACCTCCACGCGGCTGGTGTCGTTCACCCACCGCGCGGTGGCCGCGATCGTGTACGAGGTCGAGCCCGTCGAGCGGTCGCTCCGTGTGGTCCTGCAGTCGGAGCTGGTGGCCAACGAGACCACGGAGTACACCGACGGCGACCCGCGCGCCGCCGCGGCCCTCACGTCGCCGCTGGTCCTGGAGGAGAACGTCCCGGCGACCGACGGGGTGGCGATCATGGTGCACTCCACGCGTGCCAGCCGCCTCCGGGTGGCCGCCGCCATGTGCCACGAGGTCGACGGTCCCAAGGGCACGCTGATCGAGGCCCAGGGCAGTGGCGACGTCAACCGCGTGACGGTCGCCACACGGCTGGAGCAGGGCGAGCGGCTGCGGCTGGTCAAGTACTTCGCGTACGGCTGGTCCGCCAAGCGCTCCCGGCCCGCCATGCACGACCAGGTCGTGGCCGCGCTGGCCGCCGCCCGGATGGTCGGCTGGGACGGCCTGCTGGCCGACCAGCGGTGGTTCCTGGACACGTTCTGGGACGGCGCAGACGTGGAGGTCGAGGGGGACTCCGAGGTGCAGCAGGCCGTCCGCTTCGGGCTGTTCCACCTGGTGCAGGCCTCCGCGCGTCTGGAGGACCGCCCCATTCCCGGCAAGGGGCTGACCGGGAACGGCTACGACGGCCACGCCTTCTGGGACACCGAGATGTTCGTGTTGCCGGTGCTCACCTACACCCACCCCCGGGCCGCCGCCGACGCGCTGTCGTGGCGCAAGTCGATCCTCCCGAAGGCGAAGGACCGCGCCGTCCAGCTCGGGCTGCGCGGAGCGGCCTTCCCCTGGCGGACGATCAACGGCGAGGAGTGCTCCGGCTACTGGCCGGCCGGAACCGCGGCGG
The DNA here is from genome assembly GCF_043197795.1 of Sphaerisporangium sp. NPDC049003. Classification (NCBI taxonomy): domain Bacteria; kingdom Bacillati; phylum Actinomycetota; class Actinomycetes; order Streptosporangiales; family Streptosporangiaceae; genus Sphaerisporangium; species Sphaerisporangium sp. NPDC049003. The sequence continues at coordinate 26,985 of NZ_JBICTU010000033.1, read as the reverse complement.
TCCACATCAACGCCGACATCGCCGACGCGGTCGTACGGTACGTCGACGCCACCGAGGACACCGGCTTCGAGCGGGACACCGGTCTGCCGCTGCTCGTCGAGACGGCCCGGCTGTGGTGCGCACTCGGCCACCACGACGCCGACGGAAGGTTCCGCATCGACGGCGTCACCGGCCCCGACGAGTACAGCGCCCTCGTCGACAACAACGTGTACACCAACCTGCTGGCCCAGCAGAACCTGTGCGAGGCGGCCGAGGCCGCCACCCGCCACCTCGACCGGGCGCGGGAGCTCGGGGTCACGCTGGAGGAGGCGGCCACGTGGCGGGACGCGGCCCTGGCGATGTACGTGCCCTATGACGAGCGGCTGGGCGTGCATCCCCAGGGCGAGGGGTTCACCAGCCACGCGGTCTGGGACTTCTCCGCCACCCGGCCCGATCAGTACCCTCTGCTGCTGCACTTCCCCTACTTCGACCTCTACCGCAAGCAGGTGGTCAAGCAGGCCGACCTGGTGCTGGCGATACAGGTGCGGGGCGACGCGTTCACGCCGGAGCAGAAGGCCCGCGACTTCGCGTACTACGAGGCGCTGACCGTCCGCGACTCCTCGCTCTCCGCCTGCACCCAGGCGGTGGTCGCCGCCGAGGTGGGGCACATCGAGCTCGCCTACCACTACCTCGGCGAGGCCGCGCTAATCGATCTGGACGACCTGGAGAAGAACACCGTGGACGGGATCCACCTGGCCGCGCTGGCCGGGGCGTGGATCGCCCTGGTCGCCGGTCTGGGCGGGATGCGTTCGGGTCAGGGGAGGATGTGCTTCGCCCCGAAGCTGCCCTCGGGCATCACGCGGCTGGCCTTCCGGCTGCGCTACCACGGCCGCCTGCTGCGGGTCGGCATCACGCCCGGCTCGGCGACCTACCGGCTCCTGGACGGCCCGCCGATGACGCTGACCCACTACGGCAAGGAACTTGCCGTGGACGGGCGGGCGGTCACCCGTTCGATCCCCGAGATCCCCGTGCCCGAGGTGACGATCCGTCAGCCGCCCGGCCGTGAGCCCGCGCCCCGCCGTGCGGGACGGAAGCCGCGCCCGCACGGGACTATTGCGTGAAGAATCTATGCACAAGACCGTGCCAGTGACCGGAGGAACCACCGATGCCCACCGTCCCACTCCGTGACCGCGCCTCGTGGAAGGCCCTTGAGCAGCACCACGCCGAGACCGGCGGTCGCCACCTGCGCGAGCTGTTCGCCGAGGACCCGGAGCGTGGTGAGCGCATGTGCGCGGAAGCGGCCGGGTTGTATCTCGACTACTCGAAGAACCGCGTCACCGACGAGACGCTGCGCCTGCTCGTCGAGCTCGCGCGGGAGTCGGAGCTGGAGGAGCGCCGGGACATGATGTTCCGGGGGGAGCCGATCAACACCTCCGAGGGGAGGTCGGTGCTTCACGTCGCGCTGCGCATGCCGAAGGGCGGCTCGCTGGTCGTCGGCGGTACGGACGTCGTCGCCGAGGTACACGAGGTCCTCGACCGCATGGCCGACTTCGCCGGACACGTCCGCTCGGGGCAGTGGAAGGGCTACACGGGCAAACCCATCAAGAACATCGTCAACATCGGCATCGGTGGTTCGGACCTCGGGCCGGTCATGGCGTACGAGGCGCTACGTCACTACAGCAAGCGTGACCTGATGTTCCGGTTCGTGTCGAACGTCGACTCCACCGACTTCGTGGAGGCGACCCACGACCTGTTCGCCGACGAGACGCTGTTCATCGTCTCCTCCAAGACCTTCGGCACGCTGGAGACCCTCGCCAACGCCCACTCGGCCCGCGACTGGGTGATCGGCCAGCTCGGCACCGACGAGGCCGTCGCCCGGCACTTCGTCGCGGTGTCGACCAACGCCGATCGCGTCGCGGAGTTCGGCATAGACACGGCCAACATGTTCGGCTTCTGGGACTGGGTGGGTGGCCGCTACTCGATGGACTCCGCGATCGGGTTGTCGACCATGCTGGCCATCGGCCCCGAGCACTTCCGCGAGATGCTGGCGGGCTTCCACGAGATGGACGAGCACTTCCGTACGGCCCCGCTCGCCGAGAACCTGCCGGTGATCATGGGCCTGCTCGCCGTGTGGTACGTGAACTTCTTCAGGGCGCAGACCATCGGCGTCATGCCGTACGAGCAGTACCTGAAGCGCTTCCCCGCCTACCTCCAGCAGCTCACGATGGAGTCGAACGGCAAGCACGTGACCCGCGACGGTCACGAGGTCGACTACGACACCGGGCCGGTCTACTGGGGCGAGCCCGGCACGAACGGCCAGCACAGCTTCTACCAGCTCATCCACCAGGGCACGAGGTTGATCCCCGTCGACCTGATCGGGTTCGGCAAGAGCCTCAACCCGCTGCGCGACCATCACGACCTGCTGTCGGCCAACGTCTTCGCCCAGGCGCAGGCCCTCGCCTTCGGCAAGACCGAGGAGGAGATCCGCGCCGAGGGCACGGCCCCTGACGTCGCGCCCCACCGGGTCATGGAGGGCAACCGTCCCACGAACGTGCTGCTCGCCGAGCGCCTCACCCCACACCTGCTCGGTGTGCTGGTGGCCCTCTACGAGCACAGCACGTTCACCCAGGGGACGATCTGGGGGATCGACTCCTTCGACCAGTGGGGAGTTGAGCTGGGCAAGGTGCTCGCGGGTCAGATCGCCCCGGAGCTGGTGAGCGAGGCCGAGCCCGAGCTCGCCCACGACTCCTCAACCAACGCGCTCATCCGCCGATACCGGACCCTGAAGGAGAGCTAGCAGCGCGTTCCCGGCGATGCCCGGGTCCAGGGCGCCATGGTCAGCGGTCGAACAGGTGGAGGCGGTGGGCCGTCGCCGCCGCCTCGCCCCGGGACGCGACGCCGAGCTTGGCGAGGATCTTGGAGACGTGCACGCTGACGGTCTTCGCCGAGATGAACAGCTCCGTGGCGATCTCGCGGTTGCTGCGACCGGTCGTGACCAGGCGGAACACCTCGTGCTCGCGGGCCGTGAGCCCGAGCCGTGCCTCCTCGGAGGCCGAGGCGTCCGGCGGACCCGAGGCGCCGGACGCCTCGGCGAGCGGGAGGCGCGCCCTCCTCGCCAGGGAACCGATCTCGGTGACCAGAGGCACGGCGCCGACCTGGCCGGCCAGGAGCGCCGCCCGTGAAAGCCGCCCGGCCGCCTCGTCGCGCTCACCCTCGGCGACGGCGGCGTGCGCGGCGGTGAGCAGGGCACGGGCCTCCGCGTACGGCTGGCGCAGCGCGGCCCAGGCGGCCACGGCCCGGTCGCACGTCGCGAGGTCGGCCGAACCGGACACCCGCGCCACCTCGGCGGCGAAGGTGAGACGGTGAGCCTCCTGAAGGTCGGCCTCCACCTCCTGCTCGGCCGCCAGAGCGCGCAGGTCACCGAGCAGGGGGCCGGCCACCTGGACGCTCGTCACGAGCACCGGCCAGACGTAGCGGGGGGCGGCGTTCGGGTCGTGGTCGCTCAGGGTCTTCTCTACCAGCGTGAACGCCTCGTCGCCGCGATCGTGCGCGATCAGCAGCTCGATCTCCCTGCGGAGCTGCGGCAGGATCGTCTGGTCGCGGTAGGTGCCGGCGCCGATGATGCTCCTCGACGACTGGAAGAGCGCACCGGCCCGGTCGAGCTCGCCCCGGGCCAGCGCGATGTCGGTGGCGAAGCCCTGCAGGCTCGCCCGGTAGGGCGCGGGCGGCATGACGTCGAGGGCGCGCTGGATGACGCGCAGCGCCTCCTCCCAGCGCCCCAGGGAGAGCAGCGGCTCGGCGAGGTTGATCGCCAGGAAGGCGCCCGAGGTGCGGGCCATGCCGTACGCCTCGGCGTCGGCTATGCCCCTGCGGGCGACCTTGGCGGCCTCCTCGTGCCACCCGGCTCCCTCCAGCGCGTCGGACTCGGAGATGGCGGCCCGCATGAGCCCGTGGTAGGTGGGGGCCCGGCTCGCGATCTCGCGTGCCCGCGTGTACGCGGCGCTCTGGGTCTCGAACTCGGAGTAGCGGCACTGGGCCCAGGTCAGCGTGATGAGGGCGTGCGCCTCGGTGTCGGCGTCGCCCACGTGGCGGGCTATGCGCATGGCCTCCTCGGCCAGCGCCACCTTCTCGGCCCGGGTGTCCGGCCCGTGGAGCGTGCGTGCGAGGTTCTCCAGCACCTTGCCGCGGAGCTCGGTCGGAGGGTCGGCGGGGACGAGCCGGGCGGCGGTGCGCAGGTCGTCGACGAACCCTGCCCGGCCCAGGTCGTACCGGGCGAGCCCGCGCTGTCGCAGCACCCGGGCCGCCCGGATGGGGTCGGCGTCGCTGTCGATCTCGCGCAGGGCCGCCTTGGCCAGGGAGATGCCGCGCTCGAACTCCCCGGCCAGGTGGGCCACGGTGATGGTCTGCCTGAGCACGTCGACATAGTCATGCCCGGTCTTCCCGGCGGCGTCGGGCACGGTGTCCCACAGTTCGAGCACCCTGGTCAGCATGCGCAGTTGCTCGTCGTAGGCCGCCGACCTTCTCGCGGCGGTCGCCGCCCGCCACGCGCTGATGAGCGCCGAGGGGGCGTCGTGCGCGGCGAACCAGTGGTAGGCCAGCTCGATGGCTCCGCGCAGGGCGGGAAGAATGCCGGGATCGCGCTCCAGGGTCTGCGCGAAACGGGTGTGCAGGCGGGTGCGCTCGCCGGGGAGCAGGTCGTCGTGGACGGCCTCGCGGATCAGCGCGTGCCGGAAGGCGTACCCCTCGCCGTCGACGATCAGGACGTTGCCCGCGACGGCCGGGCGCAGCGCGCGGGACAGCGCGCCGTCGTCGAGACCCGCGACGGCGGCGAGCAGGGCGTGCTCGATGCGGTCGCCGCCCGCGCTGGCCACGCGGAGCAGCTCCTGGGTGTCGTCGGGAAGGCGCTCGACGCCGGCCAGGAGCAGGTCGCGCAGCGACTCGGGCAGGGACTCTCTCTCGCCGCCGCTGAGCAGCGCCTCGACGAACAACGGGTTGCCCTCGCTACGGGTGTAGATCACGTCGACGTCGAGGGCGAGGGGCTCCCTGTCGAGGATGCCTGCGGCCTGCTCGACCACCTCGCGCCTGCTCAGCCTGCCCAGCTCCAGCCGGGCGACCCAGTCGATGCGGCTGAGCTCGGTCAGCAGGGGACGCAGGGGGTGGCTGCGGTGGAGCTCGTCGGAGCGGTAGGTGACAAGGGTCAGCAGGCGGGTGTCCGGCTGCTGGTAGCGGGTGAGGAACGACAGCAGGTCGCGGGTGGAGCGATCGGCCCAGTGGGCGTCCTCGATGACCAAGATGGTGGGCTCCAGCTCGGCGAGCCGCTCCATCAGGCCGAGGACCTGCTCGAACAGCCGGGCACGGGCCTCGGCGCCGTCGTCGTCGGGCTCGCCGAACTCCGGGAGCAGGCGGGCCAGCCCTCGTGTGCGCCCGCCGGGCACCAGCGCGGCGATGCCCTCGCGGCCGAGGTCGCGCGCGAGCGTGCGCAGCACCGCGGTGAAGGGGGCGAAGGGCAGGCCGTCGGTGCCGAGCTCCAGACAGCCGCCGACGAGGACCCGGGCGGTGCCCGCCCGCTGGAAGAACTCGTGGATCAGGCGCGTCTTGCCCACCCCGGCCTCGCCGCCGACGAACACGGTGGTCGCGGCTCCGCCGCGCACGCGGGCGAGGGACTCGCCGAGGAGGCCGAGCTCATCAGCCCGCCCGACGAACAGGGGGCTCACCGTATGCGCCGTCACGCCCCCAAGAATGCCAGCCACCACCGACATTCCCCCAGTCGGCCGGATAGTGGAGCCTTCGGCGATCCGGCGGTGGTGCCTGTGGTGGCGAAGTGAACGGCGAGCGGCATGGTCGTACAGTGAGGCCATGAGCCCGAGGATCGCGACCGCCGACACGGTCACCCGTGAGCAGCTGCTCGACTTCGTCCGTGAGCGCCACAGGGCGCTCGTCATCACGACGCGGCGTGACGGCGGCCCGCAGGCGTCCCCTGTGAGCTGCGGCGTCGACGAGCTGGGCCGCATCGTGGTGTCCACCTACCCCGAACGCGCCAAGACCAAGAACGCCCGCCGCGACCCCAAGGTGAGCGTCGTCATCCTGTCGGACGACTTCGACGGGCCCTGGGTGCAGATCGACGGGGCCTGCGAGGTCCTCGACATGCCCGAGGCGCTCGAACCGCTCGTCGAGTACTACCGGTCCATCTCCGGCGAGCACCCCGACTGGGACGACTACCGCGCGGCCATGGAGCGCCAGGGCAAGTCGCTGCTGCGCATCACGCCGGTGAAATGGGGCCCGGTCGCCACGGGAGGCTTCCCCGCGCGCCTCGCCTGACCACAGAGGAACGAACGACCCGTCAGTCGCCGGCGGGACGCACGCCCGCGCGCTGATTTCCCGTACCAGGACAATCCCGGCAGGGCCAAGGGAAGGCATTGACGCGCCGCACGGCGGACTCTACGATCCGTGAAAACTTATAGGAAACTTTCCTATAAATAAAGCTCATCGAGCAAGTGGAGATGGCCGTGCGACGTCCTTTCCAGCACGCACTCGCGGCGGCGATCGCCGTCGGCCTCGGCGCGGTGGCCGTGCCCGCCGGGGCCCTGGCGGCGACAGCCGTACCCGCGCCCGCCCAAGCGCATCCGGACGGCGGTGACCGGTTCAAGCGGGTCGCCTACTTCATCCAGTGGGGCATCTACGGACGCGACTACCACGTCAAGGACGTGGACACCAGCGGTGCCGCGGCCAAGCTGACCCATATCAACTACGCCTTCGGGAACGTCGGCGCGGACGGCACGTGCGTCTCGGCCGACGCCTGGGCCGACTGGCAGCGGCCGGTCTCCGCCGAGGAGAGCGTGGACGGCGTCGCCGACCAGCCGGGCCAGGCGCTCAACGGCAACCTGAACCAGCTCAGGAAGCTCAAGGCCAAGAATCCCGGCCTCAAGGCGCTGATCTCCCTCGGCGGCTGGACCGGGTCGAAGTACTTCTCCGACGCCGTCAGCACCCCCGAGGCCCGTACCGCGCTGGCCGCCTCCTGCGTGGGCCTCTGGCTCAAGGGCGACCTGCCTGGCCTGGCCCCGGGCAGCGGCGCGGGCGTCTTCGACGGCATCGACCTCGACTGGGAATGGCCGGGCTCGGAGGGCAACGCCGGCAACGTCATCCGGCCGGAGGACAAGCGCAACTTCACGCTCTTCACCGCCGAGCTGCGCCGGCAGATGAAGGCCTACGACGCGAAGAGCGAGCTCACCGCGTTCCTCCCCGCCGCCGCCGCCAAGATCGACGCCGGCTTCGAGGTCCGCGACGTGTTCCGCAACCTCGACTTCGCCACGATCCAGGGCTACGACCTGCACGGTCCCTGGGAGAGCAGGACCGGCCACAACGGCAACCTGCTCACCGACCGCAAGGACCCGAACCCGGTCAAGTACAGCGTGGACGCCACCGTCCGCGACTACCTGGCGCGCGGCGCCCCCGCCAAGAAGATCGTGGTCGGCGTCCCCGCGTACGGGCAGGGCTGGACAGGCGTGAAGTCCACGGGCAACGGCCTGTACGCCCAGGCGACGGGCCCGGCCCCCGCGACGTGGGCGCCCGGCACCGAGGACTACAAGATCCTCGTCAACAAGCCGGGCAAGCGGTACCGCGACCTGCTCACCGGCACGCTGTGGCTGTACGACGGCAACGAGTTCTGGTCGTACGACGACCCGGCGTCGCTGCTGGAGAAGGCCGCCTACATCAGGCTGAAGGGGCTCGGCGGCTCGATGATGTGGTCCATCGACCAGGACGACACCAAGGCCTCCCTCACCTCGGCCCTCTACAAGATCCTTCGCTGACGCCGGCGCGCGAGGACGGGCCTGCGGCGTACTGCTGTTCGAGTGGTACGCCGCCGGCCGACCCATGCCGGAGGTCTCCCAGGCCGGGAGGCCAGGAGGCGCTGACTCTTTGTGCCACCCCGGAAGGGATGATCCGGTCGGGGGAGAGAATCATTGAGGGATGGACACAGGCGATCCTTGCGTGTTCTGCGACATCATCGCGGGCCGGACCGAAGCGAGCGTGGCCTTCCAGGACGATGTGGCGATCGTGGTCATGGACGGCAACCCGGTGAACCCGGGCCACGCCCTGGTGATCTCACGTGTGCACGCCACCGGGCTTGAGGACCTCGACGAGCAGGTCGGGGCCCACATGTGGCGGGTGGCCCATCGGGTGGCGCTGGGGCTGCGCCGTTCGGGACTGCGCTGTGAGGGCGTCAACGTGCTGGTCGGCGATGGGGAGGCCGCGCTCCAGGAGGTGTTCCACACCCACATACACGTGTTCCCGCGCTTCGAGGGGGACAACGTCGTCGTCGACGCCGACTGCGAGCCGCGGGATCGCCGGCTGCTGAACCAGGAGGCGTGGGCCCTGCGGGAGGCCATGAAGGCATTCGTGTCCGAGGCGTCCACCTCGGTGATGCTCCCGCATCGCGCTCCGACGGCGTAGGTACCCGGCTGCCTCCGGGCCCGTGGAGGGCCCGGACGACCACGGCAAGGGGGGATGACAGATGCGTGTGGCCGTACTGGGAACGGGTCACATGGGCCGGGCGGTGGCGAGAAGGCTGCTCTCGCACGGCTACGACGTCAGGGTCTGGAACCGCACGCCTGGCAGGGCCGCCGAGGTGGTCGAGGCCGGTGCGGTCGAGGCGTCCTCGCCGGTGGAGGCCGCGCGCGGCGTGGAGGCCGTGCTGCTGTCGCTGGCCGACGACCAGGCCGTTCTCGGCGTCATGGGACGGCTGGCCGAGCTGGACTCCGATCCGGACTGGCCGATCGTGGTCGACCTGAGCACCGTCTCGCCGGACACCTCCCGCGAGCTCCGCGACCTCGCACCCGGACGGAGGTTCGTGGCCTCGCCGATCCTCGGGGCTCCGCAGACCGTCCTCGACGGCATGGCCTCGGGCCTGCAGGGCGGTGAACGGCGGCTCGTGGACCGGCTGGAGCCGATCTGGCCGCGGGTCTTCTCCTCCTACTGGTACTGCGGCGAGGATCCCGGGAGCGCGTCGGCCTTCAAGCTGCTCAACAACTACCTGATGATGTCCGGAGTCGCCGTCATCGCCGAGGCGGTGGGCACGGCCGAGGCGGCCCGGCTCGACAAGAAGCTGCTGCGCGAGCTGCTTCACCGGTGGCCCACCGTCGCGCCCGGCCTCCACGACCGCCTCGACGACCTCCTCTGCGGCGATCACAAGGGCTGGTTCGCCGCGCGGCTCGGCGCCAAGGACGTGCGGCTCTTCAACGAGGTGGCGGAGTCGGCCGGGCTTTCGCCGCCCATCGCGCGCCTGGTCGAGCGGCGCTACGAGGAGGCGGCGGAACGCGGCTGGAGCGAGGCCGACATCACCGCGATCGTGGAGCTGGTCCGCGCGGAGCGCCGCACCTGAACCCGGCGGCGGCCGGTCAGCCGCCGATGTGGAGTACGGCCGCGCCGGTCACGCGGTCGGCCGCGAGATCGGCCAGGGCCATGTCCGCCTGGTCGAAGGGGTACGGGGTCGTGGTCACCTCCAGCGGGTGGAGCGTGGCGATGCTCAGGAACGTGCGGCCGTCGTTGCGGGTGTTGGCGGTGACGCTCCGCAGGGTGCGCTCGTAGAACAGGTGACGGTGGTAGTTCAGCTCGGGGACGTCCGTCAGGTGGATGCCCGCCACGGCGAGCGTGCCGCCCCGGTCGAGGGCGTCGAGCGCCACGGGCACCAGGTCGCCGACGGGCGCGAACAGGATGGCGGCGTCCAGGGGCTCGGGCGGAGCGTCGTAGGCGCCGGCCGCCGACGCCGCTCCGAGGTCCAGCGCCAGCTCCCGCGCCTTCTCCGAGCGGGTCAGCACGTGTACCGAGGCGCCCTGGGTGATCGCGACCTGCGCGATGAGGTGCGCCGAGGCGCCGAAGCCGTAGATGCCCAGCCGGCCACGCGTCGGCAGCTCCGCGTGCACCAGAGCCCGGTATCCGATGATCCCCGCGCACAGCAGCGGGGCCAGTTGCTCGGCGGGGCGGTCCTCCGGCAGCTCGTAGACGTAGTCCTCCAGAGCGGTTGTGTACTCGGCGTACCCGCCGTTGACGTCCCAGCCGGTGTACTTGGAGTTGGGGCAGAGGTTCTCCGCGCCGCGAAGGCAGTAGCGGCACTCTCCGCAGGTGAAGTGGAGCCACGGCACCCCGACTCTGGTGCCGACCTCCAGCCGGTTCGCGTCGAGGCCCCGGGCCGCGACCCGGCCGACCACCTCGTGCCCCGGGACGGTGCCAGGGCGTCTCGGCGGGAGGTCCCCCTCGGCCAGGTGCAGGTCGGTGCGGCAGACGGCGCACACCTCGACCCTGACGAGCACTTCTCCGGGGCCGGGCTCCGGCACGGGAAGACGGACGCGCTGGAGTGGCCGCGTGTCCATGGGACCGGGGTGGCGCACCACCCAGGCGGTCATCGTTTCGGCCATGCCCCCATGCTCACACGCCGGTCCGGACGGCCCGCCACAGCCCCGCACCGAACACGCTCCGGCCCTCCGGTTCCCCTTGCCCACCTCAGCGGCACCGAAAAAATCAGACAAATCACCTCTTGACGTGCGTTAACTCGCATATCCATACTTCCAGTCAACATTCCACACGTTTCCACAAAGAGGAGGCCGGGTGCTGCCCGCGGAACGTCGTCGCCGCATCGCCGCCGAGGTGGCCGCTCGTCCGAGCGTCAAGACCGAGGAGCTCGCCGAGCTCTTCTCGGTCTCCGGGGAGACCATCCGCCGCGACCTGCTCCGCCTGCAGGACGACGGCCTGGTGGAGCGCGTACACGGCGGCGCCACTCCCGCCGAACGCCCCCGGGCGGTCGAGGACAGCTACGCTCAGCGCAGGGCCCTGAACGTCACCGGCAAGCAGGCCATGGCCAGAGCCGCCGTCTCCCTGCTGCGTCCGGGCGACACCGTGATCTTCGACGTCGGCACCAGCGTGGCCGAGGTGGCCCGCGCCATCCCGGTCACCTGGACCGGCCGCGTGCTGACCAACTCGCTGCCGGTGGGCGCGGAGCTGGCCGACCGGCCCGGCATCGAGGTGCTGGTCTCCGGCGGGCGCACCCGCTCGGGAGACCTCGCGCTGGCGGGAGGCCAGACGGTGGCCTTCTTCGCCGACTACTACGCCGACCTGGCGTTCCTCGGCTCGGGCGGGGTTCACCCGGGAGCCGGGCTGACCGACTTCCACTCCGACGAGGTCGACGTCCGCCGGGTCATGCTCGACCACTCCACCCGCTGCTACGCGATCGCCGACGCCACCAAGCTCGGTGTGATCGCGGCGCGGCACGTCTGCGCGCTCGATCGGCTCACCGGCCTGATCAGCGACGGAACCCCCGACGAAGGTCTCGCCGAGGCGCTGGCGACCGCCGGTGTGCGCCTCGTCGGACCGCACGACACCGGCCTTTGATGACCCCCGCCCCATGATCCCGATCCCGATGACGAACCACCGGCGCGACCACCGCACGACGGAGGCGACGCTCCCGCTTCACCTTGCTCCAAGGAGTGTTCATGTCCGAGGACTACCCGTCCACCACTTCAGCGCCTGAGCCGTCCCCGGTTCCCGGCACCGCCGCGTACGCCCCGAGGGCCGGCTCGGCGGACATGACCGACGACGAGCTGGTCTCTTCGTACGGCTACACCCAGCAGTTCGCCCGCACCCTGCGCTCGTTCGAGTCGTTCGCGGTCGCGTTCTCGTTCATCTCGATCACGACCGGCCTGTTCAGCACGTTCGGGTTCGTGCTCGGCGCGGGCGGCCCGCGCGGCATCTGGACCTGGCCGATCGTCGTGATCGGGCAGGTCTTCGTCGCGCTCGTCTACGGCATGCTCGCCTCGAAGATCCCGCTGTCCGGCTACTCGTACCAGTGGGCCTCGCGCCTCGCCAACCCCCGCGTGGGCTGGTGGTTCGGGTGGGTGTCGTTCGCGTTCCTGTCGATCGTGACGGTCGCCGTGGACTACGGGCTCAGCCAGGCCGCGCTGCTGCCGCTGTTCGGCATCGAGTTCAGCCCCGGCAAGGCGATGCTGGTCACCCTGGTCGTCCTCGTGATCCAGGCGATCCTCATCATCTGGTCCACGCCGATCACCGCGAAGATCAACAACTGGGCGGTGGGCGCCGAGGTCATCGGCATGGTCGGGCTGACCCTGGCCCTGCTCGCGGCCGCCCTGTTCGCCGGCAAGGGCGACTGGTCCCAGCTCGGGTCCACCGGAGCGGTGGCCGACGCCGGCTACTACGGCTGGCTCGGCCCGTTCATGCTGGCCACGCTGCTCGGCGCGTACACGATCGTCGGCTGGGAGTCGGCGTCCAACCTCGCCGAGGAGACGCACAACCCGCGCCAGGTGGTGCCCCGCGCCATGGTGCGCTCGATCCTCGTCGCGGGCGGCCTCGGCATGCTGTTCCTGATCGTGCTGGTGGCGACCGCCCACGACATCCCCGCCCTGACCGGCGACAGCGCCCCGGTGGCGACGATCATCGGCCAGAACCTGGGCCCGGTCATCAAGGCCATCGCCCTGGTCATCGTCTGCGTGTCGATCTTCGCCTGCGGGCTGGTCATCATGGTCACCAACAGCCGCCTGATCTACAGCATGGCCCGCGACGGCCGCCTCCCCGCCGCCAAGGTGCTGACCCGGGTGCCGCGCGCCACCGGCGGCCCGATCTGGGCCACGTTGCTCGCCGGCGGCCTCAGCGCCGCGATCGTCATCGGCTTCGGGCTCAACGCCAACGCCCTGGCGAACCTCCTCGGCGCGGCCACGCTCATGCCCGCCATCCTCTACGCCGGCACGGTGCTGCTTTACTGGTTCACCCGCAACCGCATCCCCGCCCGACCCGGGGACTTCGTCCTCGGCAGATGGGAGAAGCCGGTCGTCGCCCTCGCGCTGCTGTGGCTGGCGTACGAGCTGGTCATCCTGATCGGCCCGGCCGACTTCCGCCAGGCCCAGTACTACGCCGTCGGCACGCTCGTCGTGGGCGCGCTGGTCTACGGGGGCATGCTGTGGAGGGCCCCGGGATCCCTGCGGCACGAGCCCGGCCTGTCCCGTGGAGGTGGCCGGTGACCTCGGCGAACATCCTGGCGATCGACCAGGGCACCTCGGGCACCAAGGCGCTGTTGGTCTGCCCGGAGCGCGGGATCATCGGCTCAGGGGAGACCTCCGTGCGCCCCCGGTACGGCTCCGGGGGCCTGGTCGAGCAGGATCCGGGCGAGCTGCTGCGGTCGGTGCTGGACGCCGGACGGGAGGCCGTCGCCGCGGCGGGAGAGTCCGTCGCGGCCGTCGGCCTGGCCAACCAGGGCGAGACCGTGCTGGCGTGGGACCCCGAGACCGGTGAGCCCCTGACCGACGCCATCGTCTGGCAGGACCGGCGCGCGCAGTCCGTCTGCGACGAGCTGACGGGCGAGGCCGGGCGCCTCGCCGGGCTCAGCGGGCTGCCGCTCGATCCCTACTTCGCCGCGCCCAAGATGGCCTGGCTCCGCCGCCACCTCACCCGGGAGGGCGTCGTCACGACGAGCGACTCCTGGCTCGTCCACCGGCTGACCGGCGTCTTCGTCACCGACGCGTCCACGGCGTCGCGCACCATGCTGCTCGACCTCGACGCCACCGAGTGGTCGCCGGAGGCGCTGGAGATCTTCGGGCTCGCGGGGGAGCGGCTGCCCGCCGTCGTGGACGCGGCCGGCGCCTTCGGCGAGACGGACGCCTTCGGCGCGGCCGTCCCGCTGACCGGTCTGCTCGTCGACCAGCAGGCGGCACTGCTCGCCCAGGGCTGCGTCGAGCAGGGCAGCGCGAAGTGTACCTACGGCACGGGAGCGTTCCTGCTCGCCAACGCCGGCCCGCGTGCCGTCCGTTCCTTCGCCGGTCTCGCGGCCTGCGTCGCCTGGCGGTTCGCGGGACGGCCGGCGTACTGCCTGGACGGGCAGGTCTACACGGTCGCCTCCGCCGTCCGCTGGCTCACCGAGCTCGGGGTGATCGGCGGGGCCGAGGACCTCGACCGGCTCGGCGGCAGCGTGCCCGACGCGGGCGGTGTCACCTTCGTCCCGGCCTTCGCGGGCCTTGCGGCCCCCTCGTGGCGGGGCGACGTACGGGCGTCGCTGTCCGGGCTGGGCCTGGACACCACCCCGGCCCACGTCGTACGGGCGCTGTGCGACGGGATCGCCGCGCAGGTCGTCGAGCTGGCCGGGGCCATGGCGAGCGACCTCGGCCGCCCGCTGACCAGCCTTCGCGTGGACGGCGGCCTCACCCGCAGCGCGGTGCTCATGCAGACCCAGGCCGACCTGCTCCAGCTCCCGGTCGAGGTGTACGCCTCGCCCGACGCCACCGCGCTCGGTGTCGCGGCGGCGGCGAGAATGGGCCTGGACCCGGGCCTGACGGTGGGCGAGGCGACGGGGAGGGGGGCGCCCTCGGCCGTCTACGAGCCCCGCGCCGGAGCCGACGAGGCCGCTGACCGGCTGGGCTCGTACGCGGCGGCCGTGCGGGCGCTGCTCACCGAGGACACGAAGGAGAACCTGTGAACGACGGCCCGGGGGGTCCCGGCGACCAGGCGGCGTATGACGTCGTGGTCGTCGGGGCGGGCGTCGTGGGCACCGCGATCGCCCGCGAGCTGGCCCACCACGACCTGCGGATCGCCGTCCTGGACGCCGCCGCCGACGTCGGCGACGGCACGTCCAAGGCCAACACCGCGATCCTGCACACCGGCTTCGACGCGACCCCCGGGACCCTTGAGTCCCGCCTGGTACGCCGTGGCTACGACCTGCTGGAAGGCTACGCGGCGGCGACCGGCATCCCTGTGGAGCCGCTCGGGGCCCTGCTGGTCGCCTGGGACGACGAGCAGCTCGCCGCCCTCCCGAAGCTGAAGGCCAAGGCCGAGGCCAACGGGTACGACCGCACGCGCGTCATCGGCGCGGACGAGGTCTACCGGCGCGAGCCGCGACTCGGCCCGGGCGCCCTGGGCGCGCTGCACGTGCCGGGGGAGAGCATCATCTGCCCCTGGACCACCACCCTCGCCTTCGCCACCGAGGCCGTCCGGGCGGGCGTCGACCTGCGCCTTTCGACCCGGGTCGGCGAGGTGGTCGCGGGCGACGGCGACCGCCCGCACGAGATCCGCACCAGCCGGGGCGTGGTGCGCGCCCGCTACGTGGTCAACGCCGCCGGACTGTGGTCCGACGAGCTCGACCGGCGGTTCGGGCACCGGGGGTTCACCGTGACGCCCCGCAGGGGCGAGCTGATCGTGTTCGACAAGCTGGCCCGCCCGCTGGTGAACCACATCCTGCTGCCCGTCCCGACCGCGCGCGGCAAGGGCGTCCTGGTCGCCCCGACCGTGTACGGGAACGTCATGCTCGGGCCGACCGCCGAGGACCTGACCGACAAGACCGACACCGGCTCCTCGTCCGATGGCCTGGCGTTCCTGCGGGACAAGGGCGAGAAGATCATGCCCGCGCTCCTCGACGAGGAGGTCAGCGCGGTGTACGCGGGGCTGCGCGCGGCGACCGAGCACGGTGACTACCAGCTCCGCTCCCATCCCGAGCAGCGGTACGTCTGCGTGGGCGGCATCCGGTCCACCGGTCTGACCGCTTCCCTGGCCATCGCCGAGCATGTGATGGGCCTGCTGGTGGAGGCAGGACTCGCCGCAGGGCCGCGCCGCGAGCTCGAACCACCCCGGATGCCCAACATCGGCGAGGCGTTCCCGCGCCCGTACCAGCGGGCGGACCTCATCGCCGCCGACCCCGACTACGGGCGCATCGCGTGCCACTGCGAGCGGGTCACCCGGGCGGAGATCCGCGACGCCATGGGAAGCGCCCTCCCGCCACGGACCCTCGACGGCCTGCGCCGCAGGACCCGGGCGCTGAACGGCCGGTGCCAGGGGTTCTACTGCGGGGCCGAGGTACGGGAGCTGTTCGACCACCCCCCGGCCGCCTCCACCGGGGGCCAGGTCCACGCGGACGGCGACGGCCACGCACGTACCGGGGACGCGCGCCCGGACACCGAGACGACTTCCGGCGGGACAAGCCCATGACGACTCCCGAGATCCCACCCGCCTCCCCAGGCCGCCGCGAGCGGTCCGTCGAGGTCCTCATCGTCGGGGCCGGGCCCGCCGGCCTGGCCGCCGCCGCCGAGCTGGCGCGCGCCGGCGCCGGTCCCGTGGAGGTGATCGACAGGGAGGAGCAGGCCGGAGGCATCCCGCGCCACTCCCACCACACCGGGTACGGGATCCGCGACCTGCACCGCCTGATGACGGGCCCCGCCTACGCCCGGCACTACACCGGGCTCGCCACCGCGTCCGGCGCCACCGTCCGTACGGGCGTGACGGCGACCGGCTGGGCGGGCCCCCTCACGCTGGAGACGACCAGCCCTTCGGGCCTGGAGAGGATCACCGCCCGGGCCGTCGTGCTCGCCACGGGGGCGCGGGAGCGCCCGCGCAGCGCCCGGCTCGTCCCCGGCTCGCGCCCGGCGGGCGTCTACACCACCGGCATGCTCCAGCAGACGGTCTACCTGCGCGGGCAGAGTGTGGGACGCCGCGCGGTGATCGTCGGCGCGGAGCACGTCAGCTACTCCGCCGTGATGACCCTCGACCACGCCGGGGTGAAGGTCGCCGCCATGGTGACCGACCTGCCGCGCCAGCAGTCGTACGCGGCCTTCCGGCTCGGCGCCGGGGTGCGCTACCGGTTCCCCCTGCTCACCGGGACCACGGTGACCCGGCTGATCGGCCGGGGCAGGCTCCAGGGCGTCGAGGTACGGCGTGCCGACGGGCGCACCGAGGTGATCGAGGCCGACACGATCGTGTTCACCGGCGACTGGGTGCCCGACTACGAGCTGGCCAGGCGCGGTGGACTCGCGGTCGACCCGGGGACCCGGGGGCCGTCCGTCGACACCGCCCTGCGGACGTCGGTGCCCGGGGTATTCGCGGCCGGCAACCTCCTGCATCCGGTCGAGACGGCCGACGCGGTGGCGCTCGACGGGCGCCACGTCGCGGGTTCGGTGACCGCGTACCTCTCGGGCGTGCCCGAGGCGGCCGGGGTGCCGGTCCACGTGCGCGAACCGCTCAAATGGGTTGCTCCGGGGCGGGTGGGTCCCGCCGGGCCGCCGCCCCCGCGTGACCGGTTCATCCTGTGGACCGCCCGGTTCGTGCCCAGGCCCGCCGTCGAGATCGTCCAGGACGGGCGGACGCTGCACCGGCAGGTCGCGCGCCGCACGCTCGTACCGAACCGCCCGATCTACATCCCGGCCGCCTGGCGTGCCGCCGTCAACCCCGAGCGAGGGCCGGTCACGATCACCGTCAGGTGATCCGGGACACCGTGGCCAGGGCCTCGCGGGCGAGCTGCAGCTCCTCGCGTGGCCTGACCACCAGCACGGGAACGTCCGCGCCCGGCGCGCTGACGATCATGTCGTCGTCCACCTGGTCGCGGGCCGGCGGCACGATGCCGAGGAGCCCGAGCCTCTGGCACACGTCGTGGCGGACCTCCGGCTGGTCCCAGCCGATCTCGCCGGTGAACACCAGCGCGTCCAGCCGGTCGAGGCTGGTCGCGGCGGCGGCCATCTCGCGGCCCACCCTGTGGGCGAACACCGCGAGCGCCAGCGCCGACGCCGGGTCACCGGCGGCCACCAGGTCGCGGGTGTCGCCCGACCTACCGTCCGACAGCCCGAGCAGCCCCGACCTGTGCTGCAGCCCGTCGCTCAGCTCGTCCAGCGTGAGCCGCTCGCCGGACAGCAGCCACAGGAGCATGCCGGGATCGACGCTTCCGGACCGGGTGCTCATGGGCACCCCCTCCAGCGGGGTGAAGCCCATCGAGGTGTCCACGCTGCCGCCGTCGCGCACCGCGCACACCGACGACCCGCCGCCCAGGTGGGCGAGGACCGCCTGCGTCGTCTCGGCCGGGCGCCCGAGAAGCCGTGCCGCCCGCTGAAGCGCCCAGGCGTACGAGAGGCCGTGGAAGCCGTAGCGGCGCAGCCCGTACGTGCTCCGCCAGCCGGCGGGCAGGGCGTACGTCGCGGCGACCTCGGGCATGCGCGCGTGGAAGGCGGTGTCCGGGCACAGCACCTGCGGGACGCCGGGCAACCGGCGCCGGGCGGCCTCGACCAGCGCGAGGGCGGGCGGCACGTGCTGGGGCGCCAGGTCGGCGAACCGCCGCACCGCCTCCAGCACGCCGTCGTCCGCGACCGTCGGAGCGCGTACGGCGTCGCCGCCGTGCACGAGCCGGTGAGCGGCCACGGCGACCTCGCACGGGGGGGCGTCGCGCAGGAATCCCTCGATGGCGGTCGATGGCGGACGGGCCGGGGGCCTGCCGCTCGACGTACAGCTCGTGGATCACCTCGTCGTCGCGGACCAGGTCGAGCCGCAGGCTGGAGGACCCGGCATTGACGGTCAGCGCGACAGGGGACACGGTCCGAGGCATCCCCACGCTCACACGTTTAAATCGCTCACAGGAGGTAGCGCTCTAACGACCCGACCACACCTACGAGGGGAAGGCGGCTCGATGGACGCCATCGTGCTCCTGAAGGACGACCACAAGACCGTGGAGAAGCTGTTCAAGCAGTTCGAGAAGGCGGGTGAGCGAGCTTACAAGGAGAAGCGGCAGATCGTCGATCAGATCATCCACGAGCTCACCACCCATGCCTACATCGAAGAGGAGATCTTCTACCCGGAGGCTCGTCAGGACGTCCCCGAGACCACCGACCACGTCCTGGAGAGCGTGGAGGAGCACCACGTCGTGGTGTGGATGCTGTCGGAGCTCAAGGACCTCGACCCCGAGGATGAGCGGTACGACGCGAAGGTGACCGTCCTGATCGAGAACGTCCGCCACCACGTGGAGGAAGAGGAAGAGGAGTGGTTCCCGCAGGTGCGGGAGGCCATGGGCCGCAAGAAGCTCCAGGAGCTGGGCGAGCGGATGGAGAAGGCCAAGGCCGACGCGCCCGGCGACCCCCTCAAGGTGAGGAGCGCCAAGCAGTAGAGCCTGTCGCCGGTATCCGAACCGGTGTCGACGCCGCTGTTCGGGGGCCCATCGGCAGGGAGTCGGGCTAGATCGGGCCGATGCCCCAGCGGTGGGCGACCTCGTCTCCGGGGGCGAGCCGGACGACGTCCTCGCCGGTGCGGAAGGCGTTGGGCGGGCAGCTCATCGGCTCGACGGCGAGCCCGGCTCGGCGCTGCTCTCCGGCCAGGGTGTCGCCCGTGTAGAGCTGGAGCCAGTCGATGCCCTCGGCCCCCCACAGCTCGACGCCGCGTGAGCCGTCCCCGGCGGTGAGCCTGACGCGGACGAGCCCGTCGGCGCCGCGTGCCAGGCCGGTGAACGCGGTGTCGAGCACCGTCTCGCCGATCGGGCGGGCGGTCCTGAAGTCGTACTCGGTGCCCTCGACGTCGCGCCTGCCGACGGGGATCTTGCGTTCGTTCACCGGAAGCCACTGTGCGGCGGGAAGTTCGAGCACGGCGGCGTCGACGGGCTCCCCGAGCGTGAGGTACGGATGGGCGCCGAAGCCGTACGGCGCGGCGGTGTCCCCGACGTTACGGGCGGTCGTCTCGACCGCGAGGCCGTACGGGCTCAGCGTGTAGGTGACGGTGAGGTCGAGGATGTGGGGGTAGCCGATCTGCGGGAACAGCCGCAGCCCGAGCGCCACCGACCCCTCCTCGCGCGCGACGACCCGCCATGGGAACGATCGTGAGAAGCCGTGCGCGGCGTTGCCGGTCCTGGGCTCGGTCAGCGCGAGTTGCCGCTCCTGGCCGTCGAACGTGTACCGCCCGTCCTCGACGCGGTTCGGCCAGGGGATCAGGGGCAGCCCCGCCGAGCCGAACGGGGCGTGGTCCTCGGGGTAGCCGACGATGAGCGGCCGTCCCCCGTGGGTCAGGCTCCGCAGGCCCGCCCCGACCTCGGTGACGACGGCCTGGAAGCCGCCGGCCTCGATGCTGTGCTGGGCCCCGGTAGGCGCGATCGTCGTCACCAGGCAATTGAACACTATGGCGTTACATGTCCGCCGACGTCCCGGCACCGCTGGGGATGTCGCGGTGCCGGGCGCCGGGCGGGCCTGCGGTCAGGGGCTCAGGCGGTGCAGGTCGCGCGGGAACAGGGTGGTCTGGCGGACGTTCGCGGCGCCCGTCAGGCGCGAGGTCCAGCGTTCCAGCCCGATCGCGAAGCCGCCGTGGGGGGGCATGCCGTGGGCGAAGGCGGCCAGGTACCCCTCGTAGGCATTCGGGTCCTCGCCCCGGGCGGACAGGGCGGCCAGGTAGTCGGCGTGACGGTGCAGCCGCTGGCCTCCCGTGACCAGCTCCAGGCCACGGAAGAGCAGGTCGAAACTGCGGGAGTACTCGGGCCTCTCGGGGTCGGGATGGGTGTAGAACGGGCGCTTCACCATGGGATATCCCGTGACGAACAGGAACTCCGAGCCGTGTTCGCGCAGGGCCCACTCGCCGAGCCGGCGCTCGTGGGCGGGCGCGAGGTCGGGCTCGCCGCGCGGGTCCTCCCCGGTGTGGCGGGCCAGGAGCTCCTGCGCGTCCGCGAAGTGGATCGCCGGAATCTCCTCCGGCACGCTCGGGATGGCGATCTCCAGCAGGGCGGTGGCGGCTCCGGCCCGTTCTTCGACGGACGCGTGCATGCCGGCGACGGCCTTCGTGAGCACGGCCATGACGTCGCGATGGTCGCCGACGAAGCCCAGCTCGGCGTCAAGGCTCGTGTACTGGGCGAGGTGCCTGGCCGTGTCGTGCGGCTCCGCCCGGAAGACGGGCCCCACCTCGTACACCCGCTCGAACACCCCCACCAGCGCCTGCTTGAAGAACTGCGGCGACTGGGCCAGGAAGGCGGGCTTTCCGAAGTAGTCGATGCCGAACACGTTGGCGCCCGACTCCGTCGCCGAGGCGACGATCTTGGGCGTGGACGTCTCGACGAACCCCAGCCCGTCGAGCGTGGCCCGGAACCCGGCCACGCCCGCGGCGGCGATCTCGAACGGAGCCCGCAGGCGCGGATGCCGCAGCGCCACCGGGGCGTGGTCGAGGATCGTGGGCAGCGTGCCGCCCACGACGGGCCGGTACAGGTCGAAGGGCGGCGGTTCGACCGGGGCCGAGAGCACCTCGACCGCAGGGCCGACCAGTTCGGCGCCGCCGGGAGCCTGCGCGTTGGCGGCGACCGTTCCCGTCACCTCGATGACGGTCTCCTCGGCCAGGTGCGGGTGGGGTTCGCGCAGGACGACCTGCGCGAGCCCGGAGCGGTCCCTGAGCACGAGGAAGGAGACGGATTTCAGGTCGCGGCGGCGGTGCAGCCAGCCGGCGAGACGGACGTGGTGGCCGACGTGCATGGGCAGGTCGGCGGCGAGAACTCGCGAGATCATTTCACACTCCTGCGGGAATATGAGCGATCCCTTGGGAGCGCGGGGGAGAAGGGGACTCCCGGTGCCACCGCGCTTTCGCCGCCGCCTCGGCGGCGGCCTCGAACGGCCCGATGACGGGGGCCGGCCGGCGGGGCATTGGGCGTTCCGCGCCGTTCCTCCCCGCACTCAGGAGGGTCTTCACCCGGGACGCGAGACCGCCTTCACAGCTGCCGGCGGCTCTCTGGACTCGCGCGACCCCGGAGCTACTCGTCTCCGTCGTCGTGTTGCACAGAATCCTATCTCCCTGATCAGCGTGACTCCCGGTACCCCTGCGGCTAAAAGGCCAGGTGGTGTGTATTTCGGGATGAATTACCGCTTAGGGGGAGGGTGTGCCGTCACTGAGGGGCGGCAGAGGGGTCTTCTTGAGTGAGATGCGGTGTTTGTCTTGAATTAGGCAAAATTCGGGGAAGGAACGGCATGGACGCGATCATCGTGAAGGAGGCGGCCGGCGGCATCGCTTCCGAGGTCACCGAGGAGTGGACCAAACTGCTGCGGCTGCGTGACCATCTGACCGGTCTCGGCGTGGACGCCGACCTCCGGGCCAGCATGCCCGCGCTGCTCGTGCACCGCCCGGACGTGGGCCTGCCGTTGTGGGTCTTCGTGGGGTACGGCGGCGCCTACTACTCCTGGCAGTCCGCCGAGAAGCGGCACCCGGTGACCGACGCCGAGGGCGCGGCGCTGGTGCTCGCCGACTACATCAGCGGAAGGGTCTTCCGCATCTGAGGACGGCATGGCGGGGGTCCCCCGCCTGCCCTCCTGTGGACGACGGCACCTTGTCCACAGCTCGCCTCTTGTCGCCCGTCATGGCGGGCCGATGCTCGTAGAATGACGCGATGACCTCCCCCGACAACGGCCTTGAGGCGAGCGACGCGCTGCGCGTGCTGAACCGCGTCTTCGGCTACAAGTCGTTCCGCGAAGGCCAGCAGGAGATCATCGATCACGTCGTCGAGGGCCGTGACGCGCTCGTGCTCATGCCGACCGGCGGCGGCAAGTCGCTGTGCTACCAGATCCCCGCGCTCGTGCGCGAGGGCGTCGGCGTCGTCGTCTCACCGCTGATCGCCCTCATGCAGGACCAGGTCCACGCCCTCACGGCACTCGGCGTGCGCGCGGGGTTCCTCAACTCCACGCAGGATCCCGACGAGCGGCGGCAGGTCGAGTCCGCCTTCGTGGCGGGCGAGCTCGACCTGCTCTACCTCGCGCCCGAGCGCCTGCGCGTCGACTCGACGCTGCGGCTGCTCGACCGGGGCACGATCTCCCTGTTCGCCATCGACGAGGCCCACTGCGTGGCGCAGTGGGGGCACGACTTCCGGCCCGACTACCTGGCCCTTTCGATGTTGCACGAGCGCTGGCCCGACGTCCCTCGCATCGCGCTCACCGCCACCGCCACCGAGGCCACCCACGCCGAGATCGCCGCCCGGCTCAACCTGCGGGAAGCACGCCATTTCGTGGCCAGCTTCGACCGCCCCAACATCCAATACCGCATCGCGCCCAAGAGCGAGCCCAGGCGCCAGTTGCTCAAGCTGCTGCGCGGCGAGCATCCCGGCGACGCGGGCATCGTCTACTGCTTGTCACGGGCGTCCGTCGACAAGACCGCCGAGTTCCTCGTCGAGAACGGCATCCCCGCGCTGCCGTACCACGCGGGGCTCGACGCGCGCACCCGAGCCGCGAACCAGGCGCGCTTCCTGCGTGAGGACGGCATCGTCATGGTCGCGACCATCGCCTTCGGCATGGGCATCGACAAGCCCGATGTGCGCTTCGTCGCCCATCTCGACCTGCCCAAGTCCATCGAGGGCTACTACCAGGAGACCGGCCGTGCCGGGCGCGACGGCCTGCCCTCCACGGCCTGGCTGGCCTACGGCTTGCAGGACGTGGTGCAGCAGCGCAAGATGATCGACACCTCCGAGGGCGACGACGGTCACCGCCGCCGCCTCGGCGGGCACCTCGACGCCATGCTCGCGCTCTGCGAGACGGTCGAGTGCCGGCGCGTGCGCCTTCTCGCGTACTTCGGGCAGCAGAGCGGCGCCTGCGGCAACTGCGACACGTGCCTGTCGCCGCCGGAGTCCTGGGACGGCACGATCGCCGCCCAGAAGCTCCTGTCCACCGTGGTCCGTCTGGCGCGCGAGCGGCGCCAGAAGTTCGGCGCCGGCCAGATCATCGACATCCTGCTCGGCAAGAGGACCCCCAAGGTCGTCCAGTTCGACCACGACTCCCTGACCGTGTTCGGCATCGGCACCGAGCTGAGCGAGGTCGAGTGGCGTGGCGTGGTGCGCCAGCTCCTGGCCCAGGGCCTGCTCGGGGTCGAGGGAGACTACGGCACGCTGGTGCTCACCGAGGCGAGCGGCGAGGTGCTCGGCAGGCGGCGCGAGGTGCCGCTGCGCCGCGAGCCCGAGCGCCCGGCCAAGCTTCCAGGGGCCGCCAAGACCCGCCGCACGGCCCCCGCCGCCGAGCTGCCCGAGGAGGCCGTGGCCGTCTTCGAACGGCTCCGTGCCTGGCGGGCCGCCACCGCCAAGGAGCAGGGCGTGCCCGCCTACGTCGTCTTCCACGACGCGACCCTGCGCGAGATCGCGACAGGGTCGCCGTCCTCGCTGGCCGAGCTCGGCAAGATGAGCGGTGTCGGCGAGAACAAACTGGCGAAGTACGGCCAGCAGATCCTGGACACCCTGGCGGCGTGACCGGCCGGGGCGTCAGCTCATTCGTCGGTCTTCCTGGCGGCGGCGGTCTCCTCGCCGGCGGTGGTGGGCGCCCAGGGGAGCGCGGGGAGGCCGTGCCGGGTGCGCAGGAGCATCCAGAAGAGCGGGGCCGCGAGCAGGACGCCGACGAGCACCCAGACCGTGACGGTGTTGCCGACGCCGAACATCTTCAGCGCCGAGGCCAGCAGCACGAACGCCAGCGCGCGGCGGATCAGCCCGCCGGGGGCGCGGGAGGAGATCCGCGAGCCGATGTAGACGCCGGGGATGGATCCGACGAGCAGGGCGGCGGTGACCGAGAGCTTGAAGTCGCCGAACAGCAGGTGGCCCAACGCGGCGGACATGACGAGCGGCACCGCCTGCACCAGGTCGGTTCCGACGAGCTGGTTGGCCTTGAGCCGCGGATACACGGCCAGCAGCGCCACGATGATCAGTGAGCCGGAGCCGACGGAGGTCATGCCGACCACCAGCCCGCCCACGACGCCGATCAGGACGGTCGGGACCCGGCGCACGGTGACGGCGGGCAGGCCGGTCGCGGCGGGTTCGCCCGGCTCCGCGGTACGCCGGCCGGTCGCCGCGGTACGGCCCTCGGCCCGGTCCTTCATCGCGAGATAGCCCCGTATGGCAAGGCCCGTCGCGGCGATCAGGAGCGCGACGCCCAGGGCCTTCTGGATCACTTCCTGGACGTCCTGGCCGTCGCCGAACGCCCTGGCGATCAACACGCCGCAGAACGCCGCCGGGATGGACCCCGCGCACAACCAGCGGACCAGCTTGAGGTTGACGGTCCCGTGCCGCAGATGGACCAGGCTGCCCACCGGTTTCATCACCGCCGCCGCGACGAGGTCACTGGAGACCGCGGCCAGCGGCGGCACGCCGAAGAAGGTGACGAGCATGGGAGTCATGAGCGCGCCGCCACCCATGCCGGTCAGCCCGACGACGATGGCGACCAGGAACGATCCGATCGCCATGGTGTAGTCGAAATCCACCCAGTCAACCTATCGAATCCCTAGGAAAAAGGGCCTATCCCCCCGGAGCAGACAGCGGGGCCGCGCGGAACGGCGTTCCGCGCGGCCCCGCTTCGAGAGGGGTGCTACCGGACGCAGCCGGCGAGTTCGGGCCGCTGGGCTGGGGTGTTCTGGGCGCCGAAGAACAGGTTGGCGCAGTCGCTGAGGAAGGTCGGGTTCTCCTCGGGGATGAAGTGGCCCGCGTCGGGTGCGACGGCCGGGCGGACGTCGTCGGCGACCTGGTTGAACGAGTCGGCCACGCCGGTCCCGAAGGAGTACTGCCCGCCGATCGCCAGCACCGGCATGCTCAGCCGGGTGGAGGCGTTCGCCTGGTTGTTCGTGGCGTCCGCGGCGAACGCCCGGTAGTACTCGTATCCCGCGTGGCGCCTCGCCGGGTTCGCGTACGCCTTGTAGAAGGCCTCACGGTCGATGCCCTGACCGTTGTGGCTGAAGTTGAACATCATGTTGAGATAGGTGCTGACGTCCTTGTTGTCCATGATCGTCTCGGGGATCGGAGACGGGGACATGTTGAACCGGAAGTGCCAGCTGAGGTGGTACAGCTCTTCGAGACCGAAGCCCGGGAGCGGCGACTCCAGCACGGCGAACCGGGTGACCTCGCCCGGGTAGTCGCGTGCGTACGGGTAGGCGATCAGGGTGCCGAGGTCGTGGCCGAGCAGCTGCACCTGGGTGTAGCCCAGAGCGTGGACGGCCTGCCGGATCCGCTGCGCGGTGGTGGCCTTGTCGAAGCCGCCGGTCGGGATGGACGAGTTGCCCAGTCCCGGGAGGTCGAAGGCGATCACGGTGTGCGAGGTGGCGAGCGCGGGCATCACCTGGCGCCACATCTTCCAGGTCTCCGGCCAGCCGTGCAGGAGCACGAGGGCCGGGCCGGATCCGCCCTTGACGTAGTGGAGGGTGGTCCCGGACACCGCCACCTTGCCGTGGGTGAAGCCGGGGGCGAACGCGGCGGGCCCCACGGTGGGCTCCTCGGGGAACGCGCTGGCCCCGGCGCCGGCGGTGGTGGTGATCATGCCGACCACCAGGGCGACGGCCGTACTGAAGACGGCTCGCCTCAATCTCCTCGCGCTGAACGCTCTTCTCGCCGGTCGCGCGGTTACGTGCAAGGTCGTTTCGTCCTGCGGCATTTCGAAATTCCCTTTCCATGAGCAGAGAACCACGTGGTGACCCGGCATTCGAGCGGCATGATTCCTTCTCCGCGGCAGGGCGGATCAGCGATCGGCGTATACGGCGGAAGTGTCGTTCTGGGCGGCGCCCGCCGAGGCGGTAGATCGCCGACGTGGTCGAACGAAGCTTGTCCGACCCGGGACGCCGGCGTCTTCTTCCAAAATGCCTTTACCAAGCTAGCGACACTTTGGTGCGTTCCCCTGTCAGGGCGAAAACGGATAAATCGTCCTATCTCACTATTCATTTGGGCAAGTCGCCAAGGTCTGTCACGCCGGACGGGGGCGGCGGCCACGCGGTGCGAGGCCGCGGCCGAGATCTACGGGCATCGGGTGAGCGGTCGAGACCCGGCCGCATTATGTTGGGAGAGGTGGAAGAGAACCGGGCACGACGGGTCGTCGACGCGTTGCGCGAGCGTGGCATCGACGGCCACCTGGCGAGGGTCGGCATCGACCAGTTCGGGATACGGGTGTCACTGCCGGGCGGGCGCGAGGCCGAGTGGGACACCGACGGCACCGCGGGCCTCGAAGCCCAGGTGATGCGCGACGGGATGCTCGTCGGATACGTCCCCATGATCGAGGGCTCCGAGGACTTCGACGAGGAGCAGGTCGTCGACGCCATCGCGCGGACCGACTACGAGCGGCCCATCGCCCGTCAACGCCCGGTCGCCCCGCCACCGGGCCCGCCCCTGCCCCGCGCCGGCGGCCTCTTCCGCCGCTTCCTCGACGGGTTCCGCTACCGCTAATGGAAGCTACCGGGTCGGCTGATCGGGCAGACTCGGTGCCTGGTAGCCGCGAGTGAGTGAGTACTTCCAACCGCTGGACCGATCTT
>NZ_JBICTU010000032.1:0-82228 GCF_043197795.1 Sphaerisporangium sp. NPDC049003 | reverse complement strand
CGAGTAAGAGCGACTGTTCGTACACGTCGCGCCCGCTGGAGGTCGTGCCGGTCAGAGCCCGGACGCTCGATCGGCGGCCGTCGCCGATCGCGATCGAAGCCGGGGCAGGCCGGACGGCGATGAGCACGCGCCGCGTCACCAGGGAGAGCTCCACGGCCCGTTCCCTGCGGGATCGGGCTCCGTTTCGACAGAACGCCACCAGAAGACACGAAGCGGGGAATGTCACGCCGCTAACATCGGACCGCTTGCATGCATCCTGACAGGATCTGACATGTGAACGCAATACTTGAGTAATGCGCCGGAAACGGCTCCTGGTCCTCCCGTAGAGAACGCACAGCTCATAGCCCTGGACTGGATCGGTCCAGAGGTGAGACGACGCAATCGGCTGCCCGACGAGTGAGCCGAAGTCATCGGATCTCTCTGGCTCGGCCGGACGCCGTCCAGGGGCATCAGCGCGGAACCGCCCTCACGCTGACAGGCCCCGGGTGTCGTGGCATGGGAGCGGCCAGGACCACCAGGCCATGCTCGTATGCCGCACCCGCGCGGCGGGCGCCCGTCAGCCGGCCATGCCCAGGGCGAGACGGGAGGCCAGGCCGGTGTTCCTGCGGAAGCCGAGCCGGCGCACCGCGGTCTCCAGCGCCTCGCGCTGGCCGACGAGGACCACCCAGGACCTCGCCCTGGTGACCAGCGTGTACAGCAGCCTGCGCTGGAGCATGACGCCTCCGGCCTCGGCCACGATCGGCGCCACCACGAAGGGATACTCGCTGCCCTGGGAGCGGTGCACGCTGATCGCGTAGGCGTGGGTCAGCTCGTCGAGCTCGTCGAAGGTGTACTCCACGCTGTCCCCGTCGTCGGTGCGGATCTCGACCAGTCGCTCCTCGGGGCTCACCGCCGTGACCGTGGCGGTCTCCCCGTTGAACACCCCCTTGTCGTAGTTGTTGCGGACCGGCATGACGCGGTCGCCCACCCGGAAGACCGACGGGCCCGACCAGTGCTCGGCCGCGCCCTCGCGCGGGGGGTTGAGCCGCTCCTGCAGCCGGCGGCCGAGCGCGGCGGTGCCCGTGGCGCCCTTGCGCATCGGGCACAGCACCTGGACCTGGTCGCCGCCGATCTTCTGCTTGCGGGGGATCGCCTCCGTGGCCAGGTGGACCACCCGCTCGGCCACCCGGTCGGGGTCGTCCAGCTCCTCGAACCAGAAGCCGCCCCGGCCCGGCAGCGCGGGCAGCTCGCCCGCCCGGATCCGATGGGCGGCCCGGACGATGCCGCTGTCCTCGGCCTGCCGGAAGACGCGGGTCAGCCGGATGCGCGGGACCTCCTCCACGCGCAGCAGGTCGGCCAGCACGCTCCCGGGACCGATGCTCGGGAGCTGGTCGCTGTCGCCGACCAGCAGCAGATGGCTGCCCGCCGGGATCGCGGCCGCCAGCCGGGTGGCGAGCCGCAAGTCGAGCATCGACGCCTCGTCGACCACGATGAGGTCGGCCTCGGCGGGGGACTGCTGGAACAGCGTGCCCTCCTCGCGCTCGGGCTGCTGGGCGAGCAGCCGGTGCACGGTCATCGCGGGCAGGCCGGTGAGCTCCGACAGGCGCTTGGCCGCCTTGCCCGTCGGCGCGGTGAGGGTCACCGTGCCGCCCATCGCCCGCACGGTCGCCGCCAGCACCTTCAGCGTGTGGCTCTTGCCGCAGCCGGGACCGCCGGTGATGACGGACAGGGTGCTGGTCAGAGCCAGATTGACTGCCACCCGCTGGTCCTCGTCGAGTCCGTCGTCCTCCGCGAACGCGCGCAGCCGCAGCGTCGAGCGGGCCCGCCACAGCCGGGTCAGGTGCGTCGCCAGCGCGACCTCGTGGCTGTGCTGCTCCTTGGAGTACACCACCACCTGGCCGGGGCCGGCCGGCGACGCCTCGGTGACCACCCGGCGCTCGGCGACCAGCGCGTCGACCGCCTGGTGGATCAGCTCGTCCGCCTGCTCGACCAGGCTCGCCGCCTGGGCGACGAGAACGGGCAGCGGCAGGAAGCAGTGCCCGTCGCGGGCCGCCGCCGTCTCCAGCCTGTCGAGGATCGCCGCCTTGACGCGCCGCGGGCTGTTCTCGGGCACTCCCGATCGCAGCGCGATGCGGTCGGCGGTGAGGAATGCGATGCCCCTGACCTGGCCGATCAGCCGGTAGGGGTCGGAGACGAGGACGTCGTGCGCGTCGTCGCCGTACACCTGGTAGATCTTGGCCGCGAGCAGCGGGCTGATCCCGAAACCCTGCAGGACGACCATCAGCGAGGCGACCGCCCTCTGCTCCGCCCACGCCTGGACGATCTGCGCCTGCCGCGCGGCGCCGATGTTGACGACCTCCGTGAGGCGCTCAGGCTCGGTGTCGATGACCGTGAGCGTCTCGTGGCCGAAGTGGCTGACGATCGCGTGGGCGAGCCTCGGCCCGATGCCGCGGATCAGGCCCGACCCGAGGTACAGCCTGATGGCGCGCACGGTCGAGGGGACCACGCGCTCGCACCGCGTGACCACCAGGCGGCCGCCGTGGCGCGGGTGCTCGTCCCAGTCGCCGGCGAGCCGCAGCGTCTCGCCCGGCTGCACCCCGGCGAGCGCGCGGCCCGAGGCGACGAACCCGCTCAGCCCCTCGGCGCTCATGCGCGCGACCGTGTACTCATCATCGCGGACGAACACCAGTCGCTCGACGGAGGCTTCGACCTCCGTCACGCGGGGCTTCGCGAGCACGGTCACCGTAAGCTCCCCGGAATCATCTGCGGTCCCTCACCGCAGGACCCTAGCGCGCGCCTGCGACAGTCCGGACGGGCGCGCGGGGCGGCGGGTTCACCGGCGGCTGATCACCGAGTCGCCGATCGCGGCCTCGGTCTGGGTGACCAGCTCCTGCAGGGGCAGGGGAAGGGCGGACCTCGACCGGGACAGGTACGCGGGGTTCTGGTCCCACAGGACGAGCCGGCCGCCGCCGGTCACGGTGAGCAGCCCGAGCAGGACGCCGTCCTGGGCGTCTAGCGGCTGGCTCCTCTGGATCGCCAGGTTGAGCCGCCCGACGGGCCACGCGGCGGTGTTCGGGTCGACCGGCGCCTGCCTCCGCGTCAGGCGTCCGCTCGCCGGGCGCAGCAGCCCTTCGGCGGTCATCCGGGCCGCGACGTCGGCATACGCCGTACGGGCGAGGAACTGCAGCCACGTGCGGAACCGGTGCGAGGGCTCGGCGACGATGTGGTCCAGGGCGCTCTGGGTGACGGCGTCGCCGGTCGGCGCCGTGTCGACGGGGACGAGCCGTATCTGCCTCGCCGCCAGCCCCACGGTGACCCGTCCGGTCAGCATGAGCTCACCCACGAGGGCGGCGGCCAGCGCGAGCCCGGTCAGCCGGGGGGCCAGCCGCATTCGACCGGTTATGTCGTCATGCATAACAAAGAACAGGTCGTTGGCCAGCCGGAGGCCTGAATGATCGACATCAACCACGAATGGCGATCGTATAGGTGAATTATCAAATCTGTCATTACATGAAAGAAGTTGTGGTCCGAGGGTCCCGGTGAGGGCCGTGGGAATTCGGCCACCCGGTCGCCGGGCACCATCGGCGGTGAGGCGGCGAGCGGCGTACCACCAGGTGGGGTCCGGCGCGCGGATACGCGAATTCGGCCTGCCCCAAACCCGTGACCCGCACGGCGCCGAATAGCTGATAGGGGTGCCGCCTCGGCGTCAATCCGTCAATCCGCCAATCGGCGGCCAAGAATGCGCGCCACCCGGAATGCGGACCCACCACCTGGCCTGGCACCGTCCGAATATTAACAGGAGGTAACGAAATGAACTCGACTCTTCTTGACGAACCGAATCGGCGAGCCCGCGGCCATCCTGTGCTATGGCGACGCCCTCGCCGGAGGCCGGATGCCCCCGGTCACGTCGGCCGGTGGTCAGTTCCGCCCTGCGGCGATGGCCTCGAACTGGCCGGCGGCGGCGACGGTGGGCTCGTCGGCCAGCAGTGCCTCGCACAGCGGGGCGCTCAGCGCGAAGTCGGGCACGCCCGCGGCGGCCAGCGCGGCGACGTCCTCCCGGGAGCGCAGGCTCGCCGCGAGCACCCGCGTCCCCGGCCCGGTCAGGGTCCCCGGCCCCGGCACTTCCCGCGTCCCCGGCCCGGTCAGCTCCCGTGTGCGCCCTTCCGACAGGATCCGGTGCATCTGGATGGTCTCGGCGACGCCGTCGCGGCCCTGGTCGGTCATGCGGCCGACGTACGGGGCGATGAAGCGGGCGCCGGCGGCGTCCGCGAGCAGCGCCTGGGTGGCGTGGTGGACGGCGGTGACCAGTACGGGGACGTCCTCGTCCGACAGGACGCGCGCGGCGCTCAGTCCCTCACGTGTGGCGGGGATCTTCACGACCGCCTCCGGCCCGAGGCCGCGGATCCGCCTGCCCGCGGTGACGATCTCCCCGCCGGTGGTGCCCAGCGTCTGCATGAAGACGTGCCCGGCACCCGCGCCCGTCGCCCAGGCGAAGACGGCGGGAAGGTCGGCCTGGGTCAGCCCGGCGCGGGCGAGCAGCGCCGGATTGGTGGTGACACCGGCGAACAGGCCGGTGGCCAGCAGGGGCTCGACGGCCGAGCGCTCCGCGGAGTCGACGTAGAGGGTCATGGGTCCATTCCTTTGCACGGATCGGTGAACGGCTGGTGCGCGGGTCCGAGGGGCGGTGAACGGCTGGTGCGCGAGTCGGACGGCCGGGGCGGTGGGGGTGTCAGGCGTCGTGGGCCCGTACGTGTTCGGCGAGGTGCAGGTAACGCTCCATCAGCGCGGATGAGCCGCCCGGCCGTGGGTCGACGGTCGCCGCCGGAGGCGGGCACCACGCGTCGCGTACGTCCGTGATGGCCGAACCGGACAGCACCGCCGCCGCCTGGACGCACGCGCCCCGGGCGCTCGCCTCGGGCGCGTCCCGTGTGATCACCGGACGGCCGAGCACGTCCGCGAGCACCTGCCGGTAGGCGAGGGACCGCGCGCCCCCGCCCGCGGCGACCACCTCGCCCGGCGTCGGCACGCCGGCGGCCTCGATCGCCTGGTGCCCGCGCACCAGCCCGAAGATCACGCCCTCGAACACGCTGAGCGCCAGGCCCTCACGCGTCGAGGCGGTCGTCAGCCCGGCCATCACCCCCTGGGCGACCGGCAGGTCAGGGCTGCGTTCCCCGTCCAGGTAGGCGACCAGGGTCGGCCGCGCCTGCGAGGGGTCGGCGGCCAGCGCGAGGTCGCCCAGCGCCCCGACGTCGACCCCCAGCAGGCGGGCGAAGGTGTCGGTGACCTTGGTGGAGTTGAGCGTGCACACCAGCGGCAGGTAGCCCCCCGCCGCGTCCGCGACGCCGTCCACCCAGCCGGTGGGGTCGAAGACGGGACCGGCGCTCACCGACAGCACCACCCCGGAGGTGCCGAGGCTGTAGGCGACGTCGCCGGTCCGGAGACCAAGACCGACGGCGCCGAGATGCTGGTCGCCGCCGCCAGGGCCGACCGGCACGCCGGGCCGCAGCCCGAGCTCGGCCGCGACCTCCGGCAGCACGCGGCCCGCGGGCTCGGCGGGGCCGAGCACCCGGGGGACGGCCGCGTCCCAGTCGACGTCCGGCGACACCAGCTCGGCGAGCAGGTCGGTGCGCCACCGGTTCTCGAACGCCGCGTAGTAGCCGGTCCCGGAGGCGTCCGACCGGTCCGTGACGCGCTCGCCGGTCAGCCGGTACGTCAGCCAGTCGTGCGGCACCAGTACGGTGGCGAGGCGCCGCAGGTTGCCGGGCTCGTGCTCGGCCAGCCACGCCAGCTTGGTGACGGTGAGCGCGGCGGTCGGGGTCAGCCCGATCGAGCGCACCCAGTCGCGTGCCCCGTAGCGCGCCACCAGGCGGGCCGCCTGCGGCGCGGACGTGGTGTCGTTCCACAGCTTGGCGGGCCGCAGGACCCGGCCGCCGGCGTCGAGGGCCACCAGGCCGTGGCACTGGGCGGTCACGCTCACGGCGTCGATGGAGCGCGGCCGTACGCCCGCGTCCCGGCAGGCATGGTCGAGGGCGACGGCCAGGGCGCGCCACCACGCCGCGGGATCCTGCTCGCTGAGCGGCGGGTGCGTCACCGGATGCGGGGCGCGGCCGGTGCCGAGCAGCGCGCCGCCGTCGGCGTCGCGGAGTTCCACGGTGCAGGACTGCGTCGAGCTGTCGACGCCTGCGACGACGGGCATGGTCAGACCGTGCCCCTCGGCGCGCCCCCCGGAACGCCCGCCGCCCCGGCGCCGGCGTCGAAGGTCAGCGCGGGCAGCGGGTCGGGGGCGTCGCCGATCTGCCCCACGGCCCCCGAAGGGTGGCTGTGCAGCACCTGCTCCCATCCGTAACCGCGCAGCCTCATCAGCACGTACGCGAGCGCGTCGCCCCACACGGCGGTGACGAGGGTCGAACCCATGGCGATCACCTCGCCCGGGTCGACACCGGGCGGGCTCTCCAGCTTGACCACCAGATCCGCGCGGTTCCCGAGCTCGGAGTCGGTGACCGCCGTCAGGGCGATAACCCGCGCGCCGCGCTCCCGCACGCGCGTGGTCAGGTCGTTGATCTCCATGGAGCCGCCGCCCCGGGAGATCGCGATCAGGATGTCGCCCGCCGTGACGGCGCCCATCGTGCCGTGCAGCGCGTCGGCGGCCTGGATGAACAGCGCCGGGGTGCCGCAGACGGACAGCAGGTGGGCCATGCGCCGGGCCACCGCCCCCGAGGTCCCGGCCCCGGTGACGAACACCTTGCCCTCGCAGTCGTAGAGCAGGCGGGCGGCCTCCACGAAGCTGTCGTCCAGCTGGTCGGCGACCGACAGCACGCCGCCCGCTTCCCGCCGTACGGCTTCGCGGCCCTCGGACAGCACATCATTCGCGGCGGCGGCCATCACTGTTCTCTGTTGCCTTTCTTGGGGGGCGGGCCCGGGGCGGGGGATCATGCCGCCCCCCACGCGACCTGCCGGAGTTTGACCAGCGAGAGCTCGGAGGCGAGCTGGGTGCCGCCGTCGCAGCGCCCGTGGGAGAACGTCACGACGTCATCGGACACGTCGAGGATCTCCTCCTCCTCGCTGGACACGACCACGACGGTCATGCCCTGCTCGGAGGCGAGGCGGCGGAGCAGGCGATGGATCTCGGCCTTCACGCCGATGTCCACGCCCTTGGTGGGCTCGTCAAGGAGCAGCAGCCGAGGCTCCTGCGCCAGCGCGCGCGCCAGCAGGACCTTCTGCTGGTTGCCGCCGGACAGGCTGACGACAGGGGCGTCCCGGTCGCCGCGCACGTGGAGCCGGTCCATGAACCGGGTGGCGCTCCTGGCCATCGCGCGGCGGTCCAGCACGCCGTACCTGGAGAACGCGTGCAGTACGGGCAGGACGACGTTCGTGCCGGAGTCGAGCCCGGGCACGATCCCGTCGACCTTGCGCTCCTCGGTGAGGTAGACGACGCCGTTCCGCCGCGCGTGGGAGGGGTTGCGCGGCCGGTAGGTGTCGCCGAACAGCTCCAGTCGCCCGGCGTCGATCCTTTCCAGCCCGACCAGGGCGCGCAGGAACTCCGTGCGCCCGGACCCGATCAGGCCGTAGACGCCGAGGACCCGCCCGGGGTAGGCGTCGAGGGAGACGCCGGTGAGGCCGGGCGCCCGCAGGCCGCGCACCCGGAGGCTCGGCCGGGCCCCGTCCGGCGGCGGGGAGACCGTACGCCGCCCCTGGGTCCGCCCCGAAGTCAGGTCGCCCAGCTCGTCCGCCGGGAGCTGGTCGTACTGCCCGGCCTCGGCCAGGTGTACGGCGGCCTCCTCACCGGCGATCGCGCGGATGACGTCCGCGCGGTCGACCTCCTCGACCGGCCCGGCGATCCTGACCTCCCCGTCGACCAGGGCCACGACCGAGTCGGCCACCGCGTACAGCTCGTCGAGCTTGTGGTCGACCAGCAGCACGCCGAGTCCCGACTCCCCGGCCAGGGACCTGATCAGTTCGAGCAGCCGGTCGACCTGCTCGCCCTCCAGGCTCGTCGTCGGCTCGTCCAGGAGCAGGAAGCGGGTGTCGCGCTCGGTGGCGACCGCGATCTCAAGGAGCTGGCGGGTGGCCACCGGGTAGTGGCCCAGCGGACGGTCCACGTCGACGCGCAGGCCGAAGCGGCCGACCAGGTCCCGGGCCGCCCTGCGCATGCCCTCGCCGTCGAGGGTCCCGCCGCGCCGCCGCTCCCGGCCGAGGAACACGTTCTGGGTGATCGTGAGGTTCGGCAGAAGCGAAAGCTCCTGGTAGACGGTGGAGATCCCGGCCTTCAGCGCGACCGCGGGGCCGGTGAGCTGCATCCGGTCCCCGTTCACACTGATCGTCCCCTCGTCCGGCCTGATCGCCCCGGAGAGCGTCCTGAGGAGGGTGGACTTGCCGGCGCCGTTGTGGCCGACCAGCCCGACGACCTCGCCGGGCCGAACGGTGACGGTCACGCCGGAGAGCACGGGGACACCGGCGTACCGCTTGACGATCCCCTGGGCGCGGAGACCCTCCGCCCGTCCGGGAGGCGCCGCCCCGCCCGGCGCGGCCGTCGCCGTCGGCCCGTTCACTCAGCCCACCTCGCCCGGCGCGGGCGTCTGGCCCTTGGTGTAGAGCTTGAGCGGGCGAAGGATCTGGGCCTCGGGCTCGGCGCCGCCCAGCCAGGCGGAGATCTGCTCGATCACGCGCTTGCCGTAGTCCTCGGGCTCCTGGGCCACGCACGCGGGGTACTGGTCGGTCAGCGGCTCGTCGGCCGCGCAGAAGCCGTAGACCTTGACCTTCTTGCCGCCGCTCTGGATGGCCTGGAGCGCTCCATAGGAGGCGGGGCCGGTGCTGGTGAACAGGACGTTCACGTCCGGGTTGCCCTGGAGGAGCTCGGTGGTGGCGGCGAGGCTGTCGTCGGGCTTGACGTTTCCGTCCACCTTGGCCACGACCTTGGCCTTGGCGTCGGCGGCGATGGCGTCCTCGAAGCCCTTGTCCCGTGCGACGACCGGGCCCTCGTCGGGCTCGGTGATGAAGCCGACCTTGAGGTCGGCGTCGGCGCCGAGGTCCTTGAGCACCTGCTCGGCCACCTGCGTGCCGCCCGCGGCGTTGTCGGCGCCGAGGTATTGGACGATGCTCCCGCCCTGCGCCTTGAGCGCGGCGTCGTCGACGGTGACGTTCACGGTGAACACGGGCACGCCCGCGTCGTTGGCCAGCTTCACGATCGCCGCGGCGGGCTCGGACTTCACGGGGTTGAGCGCGAGCGCGCACGGCTTCTTCTGGAGCATCGCCTGGACCTGGGCGAGCTGGGCCGCGTCGTCGTCGTTGGCGATCTGGACCTCGGTCGTGAAACCCGCCGCCTGGCCCGCCGTCTCGAAGCCCTTCTTCATGGCGACGTAGTAGGGGTTGGTCAGGTTGGGGAGCGCGACCGCCACGTACTTGGAGCCGGCGTCGCACGCCGCGGGCCGGGGGATTCCGCCCTCGGACTTGGCGGCGCCGGTCTGGGCGCCCGTGTCGACCCCGGTGCTACAGCCGGCGAGGGTCAGCGCGGCGAGCGCCGCGCCCGCGGCCAGGGAAATACGTCGCTGCATGGGGGAACTACCTCCGGTTTTCGATGGAAACAGCGCCTTCGCCCGGCGAGAGGGATTCGAGCTGCTCATGCGCTGTCGGGCCCGGGGGGCCGGAACGGCTGAACAGCCGGGAGAAGTCCGCGAGTGAGAGCCTGCGGCGGTAGGTGTCGAGGCTGACGCCGAGCAGGATGATGACGCCGATGACGAGCGGCTGCCAGAAGCTGTCGACGCCGATGACGTTCATGCCGTTGGACACGGTCGCGATCAGCACCGCGCCGAGGAAGGCGCCGGGGATGGAGCCGATGCCGCCGAACAGGCTGACGCCGCCGACGACGGCCGCCGCGATGGAGAAGAACAGCTCGTTGCCCGAGCCGGCGGTGGGGTAGCCGACCATGAGCCGGCTGGTGGTGATGAGCCCGCCGAACGCCGCGCACAGGCCGCTGACCGCGTAGACCAGCATGGTGGTGCGCCCGATCCCGATCCCGGCGAGGCGGCTGGTCTCGGTGTTGCCGCCGACGGCGTAGATGTGCACCCCGGTCGCGGTCCTGCGCAGGAAGAAGGTCAGGACGCCGGCGGCGACGATGACCAGCACGACCGGCATGGGGACGCCGAGCAGGGCGCCGCGCCCGACGACGGCGAACATCGGGTCGGCGACCGACACCGACTTCGCGCCCGTCATGATCTGCGGGATGCTCGCCGCGATGCCGAAGGTCGAGAACGTCACGATGAACGGCGGGAGTTTCAGGTAGTGGATCACCGCGCCGTTGAACAGCCCGACAGCGATTCCTGCGACAATGGCCACCAGCGCGGCGATCGGCCACCCGGCCCCCGACTTCATGACGACCGCCGCCAGCATCCCCGTCATGGCGACGTTCGACCCTGTGGACAGGTCGATGCCTCCTGTCAGGAGCACGAAGGTCTGACCCAGGGCGAGGAAGGCGATGACCGCGCCGTTGAGTAGCAGGATCTGCAGGTTGTCGACCGTCCGGAAGTTCCCGGACAGCAGGCTCATGACGAGGGCGACCAGGATCAGGATTCCGAGGATCCCGACCTCGTCCGGCATACGGCGTGATCTCACAACTGCCCCTCCCGAGCTTCGCTCATATGAGCGCCATGGACGCTCGTTTGTGTACTATAGGGTCCGTCAAAGTCCGCTAACAAGGCGCACGTGGTCGCAGTGAGGTAACGAATGAGCAATTCAAGCGCTCATATGAGCGCCCTTGCCAAGGTGACACCCGCCGAACGAAGGCTCATGGCGACCGTCGCGAGACGCTTCTACATCGACGACGTCTCGAAGGTGGAGATCGCCAAGGAGCTCGGGCTCTCGCGATTCAAGATCGCCCGGCTCCTTGAGCAGGCGAAGAGCACCGGTATTGTGACCATCACTCTAAGGGACGCCGGATATGTCGATGACGTGATGTCTGCCCAGCTCAGAGAGCATATGCGGCTCCGTGAGGCGATCGTCGTGGAAACCCTCGGAACCGACGCGCAGGTGCGCAGCCAGGTCGGGTCCGCCGCCGCGACCCTGCTCACCGAGACCCTCCACGCCGGTGACGTCCTCGGCCTGGCATGGGGCAGGACCCTCACCGCGATGACCGAGGGCCTCACCTCGCTGCCGCCCGTCTCGGTCGTGCAGCTCACCGGGGCCGTCGGCTCCGACCTCGCCGAGTCGCCCGTCGAGGTCGTACGCAAGGCCTCGCTCAGCGCGGGCGGCAAGGCGCACGCCATCTTCGCGCCGCTGGTCGTGGAGGACGCGGCGACCGCGGCGGCCCTCCGGCGGCAGACCGACGTCGCCGCCGCCATGCGGCTGTTCGCCCGCGTGACCGTCGCCGTGGTCGCCGTCGGCTCGTGGAACCCGCCGATCTCGCAGCTGCGTGAGGTCATGTCCGATGCCGACCGCGCGGAGCTCGCGACCAGGGGCGTGCAGGCCGAGGTCGCCGGGATCCTCATCGACCGCCACGGACGCCTCGTCGGGGACGACTTCGCCGAGCGGTGCCTGTCCATCAGCGCCCAGGAGCTCAGGCGGGTGCCCCGCGTCGTCGCCGTCGCCGCCGGCGCCGACAAGGCCGAGGCCGTGCTGGCCGTGGCCCGCTCCGGGCTGCTGTCCTCCCTGGTGACCGACCGTGCCCTCGCCGAAGTCGTGCTGCGCCGGCCGTTCGACCACCCCGCCGATGACTGAGCGCGTGCGCGTCGCGGGCTCGCTGTGGTCGGTCCCCGCCCCCGCGCAGGCAGGTGAGGCGCACCGGCTCCGTGACGCCGGGCTGGAGGTGCTCCACTGGGACACCACCGACGGCGTCTTCGCCCGCGAGGGCGGGTTCACGGTCGAGACGGCCGCCGCGATGACCTCGCAGACCGGGATGCGTGCCGAGGCCCACCTCATGGTCACCGACCCGCTCGCCCGCCTCGACGCGTGGACCGGCTTCTGCGAGCTTGTCGTCGTCCATGCCGAGGCCGACGGGTGGCGGGCGGCGCTCGACCGCATCGAACGACGCGGGTCCCGGCCGGCGCTGGCCCTGTCGCCGGGCACCCCTGCGACGTTCGTGCCCTCGGCTGAGCTGGCCGTTCTCACCATGTCGGTCGTCCCGGGGCAGGCCGGCTCGACGTTCGAGGAGTCGGCCCTCGCCACCGTGCGGACACTGCGGCAGGCCGCCTCGGGAGCCCCCCGGCTGCTCGGGCTCGACGGCGGCGTGACCCGCGAGATCGGCCGCCGCGCCGCGGCGGGAGGCGCCGACTGGCTGGTCAGCGGCACCGACCTGTTCGGCTCGTCCACGCCCCGAGCCTGGCTGTCGGACGTACGAGCCGCCCAGGCGCCCCCTGCCTGACGCCTCGCTGGTGGATCTGAACTCCTCAGGGCACCGAGGACGACGTCATCGTGCGTGAGCTGACGCACGGCTGCCCGGCGAGCCGGACCGATACTCGGCCGCCGCGTGCCACATCCGGGGCACCGCCGTAAGCTGGGAGAGCGCTCTCCATCTTGAGAGTGCCTGGCGGGGTCGGCGATGTCAAGGCTCTTTCCTCGCCGGCTCGGAAAGTGCTGCTCGGATGCCGGAAGGTTCTCACAGGCCGGGCATAACGGCTGGAAGGCGCCCCCTCTGAGGAATCGGGTCCGGATTCGGTCCGCTCCGCCCGCCGAGTGATCGCGGGGGAGCCCGTTTCGGCGGTGTGAACAGGACGTTTCAGATTGGTGGAGCCGCGCGTCTTGACAACCATTGACATGGACGGCCAATCTCGTTGGAGAGCGCTCTCCCACCTGTCGTTCCCAACGGCAGTACACCCCCCATCAGAAGGAGAGGCCGTGCATCCGTCTCGAAGTCCAGGCCGGTTCCGCCTGGGACTGGTCACCGCCACGCTGATCGCGCTCGTCGCGGTCGGCCTGGCGATCGTCGCCCCCGCCATGGCCGCGGACAACCTGCTGTCGCAGGGCAGGCCCGCGACGGCGTCCTCCGTCGAGGCAGGAGGCACCCCTGCCGGAGCCGCCGTCGACGGCCTCAGCACCACCCGCTGGGCCAGCGCGTACAGCGACCCGCAATGGCTTCAGGTCGACCTCGGCGCCACGGCGACGGTCTCCCAGGTCGTGCTGAACTGGGAGGGCGCGTACGGCAAGGCGTTCAAGATCCAGACCTCCGCCAACGGCACGACGTGGACCGACATCTACTCGACCACCACCGGCACCGGCGGCAACCAGACCCTGAACGTCTCCGGCAGCGGCCGCTACGTGCGGATGTACGGCACCGCGCGCGGCACCGGATACGGCTACTCCCTGTGGGAGTTCAAGGTCTACGGCACGGGCGGCAGCGGCTCCACGCCGGTCCCCAGCCCGACGTTCACCGACCTGGTGACGCACCACGAGTTCCAGGCCAACTGCTCGTTCACCCAGAACCGGCCCGACGACCCGATCGTCTTCCCTGGCCTGCCCGGCGCCTCGCACATGCACACCTTCGTCGGCAACACGACGACCAACGCGA
Source organism: Sphaerisporangium sp. NPDC049003 (assembly GCF_043197795.1). Taxonomy (NCBI): domain Bacteria; kingdom Bacillati; phylum Actinomycetota; class Actinomycetes; order Streptosporangiales; family Streptosporangiaceae; genus Sphaerisporangium; species Sphaerisporangium sp. NPDC049003. Next base: position 68,754 of record NZ_JBICTU010000032.1, on the reverse strand, counting down.
ACAGCAACCTGGCGTCGCTCCTGGCGGGCGGCACGTCGTGTACCAACCCGCACGACAAGTCGGCCTACTGGTTCCCGAGCTTCTACAACGGCAACACGCTGATCCAGCCGACCGGCCCGCAGGTCATCTACTACAAGTCCGGCATCCTGGAGTACTGGAGGGTGCAGAACTTCCCGCAGGGTCTGCGCTACGTCGCCGGAAGCCCGAGCGCCACGCTGGACCAGTTCCGCACCTCGCCCGGCGCGGTCGAGGGTTTCGAGTGCGGTGACATCTCCAAGGTCTGGGACATCCCCACGTCCTGCCCGGCCGGCAGCCAGGTGAACGTCCGCTACCAGGCGCCGAGCTGCTGGAACGGGGTCGACCTCGACAGCGCCGACCACAAGAGCCACATGGCGTACCCCGTCAACGGCTACTGCCCGGCCACCCACCCGGTGCCGGTGCCGATGCTCGAGTTCAAGATCGCCTTCCCCGCGAGCGGTGACCTGTCGCAGGCGCGGCTGGCCAGCGGCCGGGGCTACTCGTGGCACTACGACTTCTTCAACGCGTGGGACAACATGGCCATCCTCAACGCCCTGGTCACCCACTGCATCAACGGTGGACTCCAGTGTGACCCGCGCGGTTACGACCTCTACCACCCGAACCGCGGCGCCGCTCTCACGCCGAACTTCGAGCTTCCCTGACCACTTCTCCTGTTCGGCCCCGGCCTGGCGTGGCCGGGGCCGAACCCATGCCCTGAGCCGTACTCCGGTCCCGGCCACGTCCGCGCCGCCGGCCGGCGAGCGCTTCGCGGAGAACCGGCGATGCTCTCCCGGTGAAGAGAAATACGCGGAACGGGAACATCGGCGGCATCGCGAACGGTTCGGCAGGATAGAAGCCGATCTGGGGGTGTGCGCGGATGGCAGGAAGCCGAACGCTGAAGAGGGTTCTCACCGGAGGCGTCGCCGTGGGGGCGGGATGGGCGTTGCACGACATCCCTGCTGAGCTGGGTGCGCGTCCGCTGAGGTCGGGGGAGGAGCGGGCCGCCCGCATGCGGCGGTCGCCCCAGTTCAAGGACGGCGCCTTCCACAACCCCATGCCGGGTGAGACGGGCGTGCCGTCGGGACCTCCTCCCGACTTCGCCCGGGAACTGCTCACCGGGCGCGACAAGCGCCGTCCGTCCGGCCCTGTGCCGCTGGGCGCGCCGTCGCACGCGGTCCCCTCGCCGGACGGGGTCGGCGTGGTGTGGTTCGGTCACGCGTCGACGCTCGTCGAGATCGAGGGACGGCGTGTGCTGTTCGACCCGGTGTGGAGCAGGCGCGTCTCGCCTTCGCAGCTGGTGGGGCCCAAACGGTTGCACCCGGTCCCGATCGCCCTCGGCGCGCTGCCGGCGGTGGACGCGATCGCGATCTCGCACGACCACTACGACCACCTCGACCTGGCGACGGTGCGTGCGCTCACCCGCATCCAGTCGGCGCCGTTCCTCGTGCCGCTGGGCATCGGCGCGCACCTTTCGAAGTGGGGAGTGCCGAGGGAACGCATCGTCGAGCTCGACTGGGAAGAGGACGCCCAGGTCGCCGGGCTGCGGTTCACCGCGACCGCGGCACGCCACTTCTCGGGGCGCACGCTTTCGCGCAACGAGACGCTGTGGGGCTCCTGGGTGGTCGCGGGCGCCCGCCGCCGGGTCTTCTACGCCGGAGACTCCGGCTACTTCGAGGGCTATGCCCGCATCGGCGCGGACCACGGGCCGTTCGACCTGACGCTGATGCCGATCGGCGCGTACAGCCCGGCCTGGCCCGACATCCACATGGATCCGGAGGAGGCGGTCAACGCCCACATCGACCTCGGCGGCGAGCTGATGCTGCCGGTGCACTGGGCCACGTTCACGCTGTCCCTGCATCCGTGGGCCGAGCCGGTCGACCGGCTGTGGCGTGAGGCGAAGGCGCGCGGCGCGCGCATCGTGATCCCCCGGCCGGGCGAGCACGTCGACGTCGACGCCTCGCCCGCCGTCGACGGCTGGTGGGAGGCCCTTCTCTGAGGCCGATCAGGCTGAGCGTCAGGTGAGTCCGGCCTGGCCGGACTCACCTGACAGCGGCACTCAGCCGTCGATGCGGTGGGTGGTCCAGAACGACGACAGGTCCACCGAGGTCGCGGCCTGGGCGGCGGCCTTGAACTCCGCGGTGGTCGAGACGCCGTACCAGTGGGAGGCGGCGTAGTTCTTGAGAAGGTTCTCCATCGCCGTGGTGCCGATCGCGCGCCGCAGGTCGTGCAGCGCGCACTTGCCGTAGGTGTACACCACGGTTCCGTACCGGCTCGAATGGGCGTCCCAGTAGGCCATCGAGTTGCTGATCTTCTCGGCCGACGACTGCCAGGAGACGCTGTTCCAGCAGCTGGTGCCCGAGATGCCGTTGTAGAGGTCGGTCGCGTAGTCGGTGAACGACTCGTCGAGCCACGGGCTGTTGTACTCGTCGTCTCCGACGATGCCGTACCACCACTGGTGGGCCAGCTCGTGCGCCAGAGCCGTGGAGCTGACGATGTCGAGCACGAAGCCGGGATACTCCATGCCGCCGAACCAGAAGTTGTTGTCCAGCACCACGTCCGCCTCGCCGTACGGGTAGGCCCCGAACCGCCCGGCGTGGGCGACGAGAGCGTTCTTCGCGGTGGTCATCATCGAAGTGGCGTTGGTGGAACTGATCGAGCTCACCCGGTAGACGTTCACCACCACGCCCGTGGTCGTCGTGCTGGTCGTCTTGACGAACGGCCCGGCCGCCCAGGCGAACTCGCGCACCTTCTTGGCGGTGGCCGTCGTGACCGTACGGCCCGACGTCCCCGGCGTGTCGACGGAGGTGCCGGTGGCCGGCACGAGCAGCGAGGTCGGGTGGTCGAGCGTGACCGAGTAGTCGCTGATCAGCCCGTAGAACGACTCGCCGTTGTTCGTGTACGGGTCGAGGTGCCAGCCGCCGCCGTCGCGGACCGCGAGCACAGGCAGCGCGTTGCCGATGAAGTTGTACGACCCGTCGCGGCCGAACCGGTCGGCGCCCGCGGGCACCACGATGCTCAGGTCGAACCCGACCGAGGCGCTCTGGTTCTGGTTGAGCGGCGCGGGCAGCGCGATCTTCAGCGCGGTGCAGCCGACGGACAGCGGGGACGCGGTGCCCCCGGTCACGTTGGTCACGGTGATCGGGGTGGAGGGGCAACTGCCGTGGTAGTTGTCCCACAGCCGGATGTACACCTCGGTCAGGGGGTCCGCGGAGGGGTTGGTGAAGGTGACGCTCTCGTGCCCGGTCCAGGTGCTGCCCGAGGCGTTGCTCGTCAGGGTGACCGTGTAGGAGGGTGACGCCGGCGTGCGGGTCGCGTCCACCGCGAAGGCGGCCGGTGGGACACCCCAGACGACGAAGAGCACGGCTGCCGCCGTAGAAATCAGGACTCGTCGCATCATTAGGACGGTTCTCCCTTCGAGCACCGGGCCCCCGATCTGCCGACGTAATGTAACTTTTTGTCAAATGCCGGTCAACGATCGCTTGTCAGCGGTTCTGGTGTTGAATCGGCCCCGCTCGCGGCGGGCGCCGCCGGGGCGGATCTGACCGAAGGGCTCAAGGTCGCCGCGACCGCCGTGACGAGCATGGCGGCGGAGAGCGCCAGAACGGCGGCGACGGGACCGGCCTCGGCGAGCAGGTAGCCGGCGCCCAGAGAGCCCAGCGGTATCACGCCCCAGCCCACCGTCATGGACGCGCTGCCCACCCGGCCCAGCAGTTCGTTGGGCACCAGCGTCAGCTGGAAGGTTCCTATCACCACGTTCCACATCGGACCGACGAACGCGGTCGCCCCGCCGATGACGCCCAGCAGCCACCAGTTCGGCGCCACCGCGAGCAGGGGCAGCAGCGCCACCCAGACCCAGTTGACGCCGATCACCACGGCCTTGGGCGTGAACAGGTGATGAAGCCACCCGGCCGCGAACGCGCCGAGCAGCCCGCCGCCGCCATAGATGCCCAGCATCAGGCCGATCTCGGCGGCCGAGGCGCCCTGCTCCCGCGCCAGGACGACCAGCACCAGGCTGAGCCCGGCGAAGATCAGGTTGCTCGCGGCGACCAGCACGACGGCGGCGCGTATCAACGCGTGCCGCCACAGCCAGCGCAGACCCTCGGTGGTGTCCCGCCACAGTGACCCGGGGGGCTCCGCCCTCCTGTCCTGCAGGTCGCGCCGGACGAACAGCAGGGCCACCGAGGCGACCAGGTAGGAGATCGCGTCGGCGACGAACGGCAGCGCGTGGCCGATGCCGAACAGCAGACCCCCGAGCGGCGGCCCCGCCAGGGCGGCGCCCCGGCCCTTGGCCTCGTTCTGCGCGATCGCGGCGGGCAGCAGCGGCGCCGGCACGATCTTGGGGAGAGCGGCCTCCTCGGCGACGCCGAAGAACACGAAACAGGTGCCCTGGACGAACACGGCGATCGCCAGATGGGTCATGGTCAGCGCGTCCAGCCAGAAGGCGACCGCGATGCTCGCGATGGCGGCGCACGCGGTCACCTGGGCTGTCAGCATGATGCGGCGGCGGTTCCACCGGTCCACGAGCGTTCCCGCCGGCAGGTGCGCGACCAGGTAGGGCACGCTTCCGGCGGCGCCGACCAGCCCGGCGTCCGCCGGGGAGCCTGTCATGGCGAGCACCAGCAGCGGCGCCGCCGTCGCGCTGATCCGGGAGCCCAGGGTGGACACGATCTGACCGCCCCACAGGGCCATGAAGTCCCTGTTGCGCCAGAGCGACGGCCTGCGATCGGCGGGAGAGGTCATGCAGTTCCCTCCGGGTCGGGGGTGGGGAAGGCATGGAAGATGACGGTGATGTGCCGTGCTCCCGGGGGAGCCTCGTCCGGATCGCGCCGCCAGCGATTGAGCAGGGCGACGTACTCCTCGGTGAATTCGGCCAGTTCCCCGGCGGTCAGCGTGGTGCCGCCCAGAGAGGTCAGGGCGGCCTCGCCGAACGCGCCATAGGCGTCCTGGTCGGCGCGGAAGGCCGCCAGCTCGGCCTCGGCGCGTTGCCGCCATTGGCGGCCGACCTCACGCGCGGCGACCTCCGCCTCGGCGTCCACCCCCCGGCCGGGCAGGCGCAGGTCCTCCGGAACCGAGCGCCAGTACTTGCGCAGGCCGGACGAGCGTGCCGTGTCCTGCTCGATGAAGCCGTATCGCGCGAGCTGCCGCAGGTGGTAGCTGGTGGCGCCGCGGTCCTCGCCGAACTCGGCCGCCAGGATGGCCGAGGTCGCCGCCCCGCGATTCTGGAGCCGCGTGAGCAGCCGCTGCCGCAGCGGATGCGCGAGCGCCTTCAACGCCTCCGCATCCGACAGTTCCCGCCGTCGTATCTCGTTCACGATGAGAAGATATCAATGCAAAGGTTTCTTCTCATAGCCTTCGGCGCGTCAGTGGTGGACGATGAGCCAGGTCGCCACGGCGGTGACGGTCTCCGACCGGTTGCCGATGATGTGGGGGCGGTCGCAGGAGAAGGTGATGGAGTCGCCCTCGGCGAGCGTGACGACCTCCGACTCGAAGTCGATGGTGAGCTCGCCCTGGGTCACGGTGCCCACCTCGTAGCCTTCGTGCCGCAGGAAGTGGCCGTGGGCGTTGGAGATCGAGCTCGGCGGATAGGTCGACTCGAAGAACTCGACGTCGGGCGAGGGCACGGGTGAGAGTCTGCGGAAGGTGACGCCGCCGCTGAGCTCTATGGGTGCGACCTCCCGAGCGCGCCTGATCGCGAACCGGTCGACGGGGGAGGAGGGCGCGGCGTCGGCGGCCCCGGTGTCGAAGACGGCGGCCAGCGGCACGCCGATCGCGGAGACGAAGGCGATGAGCCTGCTGACCGACGGCCGCATCGTGCCGAGCTCGATCTGCGAGACCGCGCTGGCCGAGATGCCGAGCTCGCGCGCGAGCGCACGCAGCGACATCCCCGACTGGAGCCGCAGCTCGCGTAGCCGCCGCCCGAGCCGCTCGTTGGTGACCGCCTCGATCTCCGCGCCCGGTTCCGGGGTCATGGCTGTCATGGCCTCCACACCAATTGTCACAAGGCCTTTACGCCCGCGAAATTAGGGCCCGGATGTCAAGGCATACATTGACGCCATCTGTTAAGTGACCACTTAACACCCGAGGCCGCGCAGCCTAGCGGCATCGCGTTCGCCGGCCCACCGAGCACGTCCCGCCTCTGCCTCGTCATGCCCGCACCCAGGACATCCAGTTCCCGCACAATACCCCCCACGGAAGCTGAAATGACCGAACACAGTGCACCGTCCCAGCCGAAACCACACGACCTCCTCGAAGCGGCCGGCATGCCCGTGGGCGCCGGTCTCATCAAGCCCGGCTACGACCCCCGGCTCGCCAACGAGGACCTGGCGCCGCTCCGCAAGCAGACCTGGTCCTCGTACAACATCTTCGCCTTCTGGATGTCCGACGTGCACAGCGTCGGCGGGTACGTCACCGCGGGCAGCCTGTTCGCCCTCGGGCTGCACAGCTGGCAGGTCCTGTTCGCCCTGCTGGCGGGCATCGTCATCGTGAACGTGTTCTGCGACCTGGTCGCCAAGCCGAGCCAGGTCACCGGCGTGCCCTTCCCGGTCATCAACCGGGCCATCTTCGGGGTGCGCGGTGCCAACATCCCGGCCATCATCCGGGGCCTCATCGCGATCGCCTGGTACGGGGTGCAGACCTACCTCGCCGCGCAGTCGCTCATCATCATCTTCCTGAAGTTCTGTCCATCGACGGCCGCGCTCAACGAGGGCGGCTTCCTCGGCCTGTCCACCCTCGGCTACATCTGCTACGCCATTCTCTGGCTGGCCCAGGCGGCCGTGTTCTGGAAGGGCATGGAGGCGATCCGGCGGTTCATCGACTGGGCCGGGCCGGCCGTGTACGTCGTGATGGTCGTGCTCGCGGTCTACCTGGTCGGCCAGGCGGGCTGGGGGAACATCAGCCTGGACCTCTCCGAGGGCGAGAACCTCGGCTTCGGCGCGTCCATCCCGGTCATGCTCAGCGCGATCGCCCTGGTCGTGTCGTACTTCTCGGGCCCGATGCTCAACTTCGGCGACTTCTCCCGGTACGGGAAATCGTTCGGGGCGGTGAAGAAGGGCAACCTTCTCGGGTTGCCGGTCAACTTCCTGTTCTTCTCGCTGCTCACCGTGATCACCGCCTCGGCGACCGTCCCGGTGTTCGGCGAGCTCATCACCGACCCCATCCACACGGTCGAGCGCATCGGCACCCCGTTCGCCGTGCTGCTGGGCGGGCTCACCTTCGTCATCGCGACCGTGGGCATCAACATCGTCGCCAACTTCATCTCCCCGGCTTTCGACTTCTCCAACGTGAACCCGCAGAAGATCAGCTGGCGCACCGGCGGGATGATCGCCGCCGTCGGGTCGGTGCTGCTCACGCCGTGGAACTGGTACAGCAACCCGGACGCCATCCACTACACGCTCGGAATCCTCGGCGCGCTGATCGGTCCGCTCTTCGGCATCCTGATCTCCGGCTACTACATCGTGAGCCGTCAGCGGGTGTGGGTGGACGACCTGTTCACGCTCGACCCGACGGCCCGTTACTGGTTCAGGAACGGTTACAACCCCAACGCGGTCTGGGCCACCGTGCTCAGCGGCGTGCCCGCGATCGCCTCGGTGCTGGTGCCGAAGATGCTGCTCGACCTCGAACTCACCACGGTCGACGTCACCTGGATCGCCGACTACAGCTGGTTCGTCGGCTGCGGGCTCGGCTTCGCCGCCTTCACCGTCCTCGAACGAATGTCGCCGGCGATCGGCGGCCTCGACCGCGACGCCGAGCTGGTGTCGGACGGCACGGCCCAGGCCGGTTGATGGCCCGCATCCGGGTGATCAACCCCAACACCGCCCGGGCCATGACCGAGAGCATCGGCCGCTGCGCCCGGGCGGTGGCGGCGCCGTCCACGGTCGTCACCGCCGTCAACCCGGCCATGGGTCCTGCGTCGATCGAGAGCCACTACGACGAGGCCCTGGCCGTCCCCGGCCTGCTGGCGGAGGTCGCGGCGGGGGAGAGGGCCGGTACGGACGGCTACGTCATCGCCTGCTTCGGGGACCCGGGCCTGGACGCCGCGCGCGAGCTGGCGTCCGGTCCCGTGGTCGGGATCGCCGAGGCGGCCATGCACGCCGCCACCCTGGTCGGGCGGAGCTTCAGCGTGGTGACGACCCTCGCCAGGACCACCGGGCGCACATGGGACCTCGCCGCCCGGTACGGCTTCGCGGGCGCGTGCCGGGAGGTCCACGCCTGCGACATCCCGGTGCTGGAGCTGGACGACCCGTCCTCGGACGCACGGGAGGTCGTGGCCGACCTGTGCGCGACGGCGGTCGAACGCGACGGGTGCGACTCGATCGTGCTCGGCTGCGCGGGCATGGCGTCCTTCTGCGCGGACGTCTCCCGCCGGGTCGGCGTGCCGGTCATCGACGGGGTGGCCGTGGCGACCAAGCTCGTGGAGTCGCTGGTGTCCCTCGGGCTGCGGACGAGCACCCGCGGCGAGTTCGCCCCGCCCGGCCCCAAGAAGTACACGGGCCTGCTCGGCGAGTTCTCCGTCTGACGGCGTGCGCGACCGCGCCGGTGAAATCTCACGCTCGATGCAACCGACATTTTAGGTAGAAATAGTGGGTTTTTAGAGTAGCATGCAGTCATGGCCGCCCTGTTGGACCTCGTGCAGTTGCGAACGTTCGTGACCATCGCGGATAGCGGGGGCTTCGGGCGGGCGGCGTCCGTGCTGCGGACGAGCCAGCCCACCGTGAGCCAGCATGTCCGCGCGCTGGAGCGTGTGGTGGGCCAGCCCCTGGTCGAGCGCACCGGGCGCGGGACGCGCTTCACCGCCGCCGGGGAGGTCCTGCTGGCGGAGGCGCGGCGGCTCCTCGCCGCGCATGACGAGGCGATGGGCCGGCTCGGCGTCGAACGGGCGGCGACGCTGACCGTCGGCGCGACCGAGCATGCGGCCGACCAGGTGCTGCCCGAGCTCCTCACCGAGCTGCGGTCGGCCTTCCCGGGGCACAACATGGTCTTCCGGCTCGACCGCACCACCGAGCTGGCCGAGGCCACCGTGCGCGGCACGGTCGACATCGCGCTCATCCTCGGCGCCACGGCCACGGTGACCGGCGTGGAGGTGGGGTCGCTCCCGCTGCGCTGGTTCGCCGCGCCCGGCTGGGCGCCGCCCTCCTCGGGCAACCTCCTGCGCCTGGTGGCCTTCCAGGAGCCGTGCAGCCTGCGTCAGCAGGCCCTGCGAGCCCTGGAGGACGCGGGCTGGGCGGTGACGATCACCGCGGAGGCGACCAACCTGGACGGCATCCTCGCGGGAGTCAGGGCCGGGCTCGGGGTGGCCCTGCTCCCGACCACGGGCAGCGCCCCACCTGGGGTGGAGGAGATCATCGAGCTGCCAGGGCAGGGATCGGTCGCCGTGCGCCTCGCGAGCAGGCGAGGGCTCGACCCGAGGATCGTCGAGAGCGCCCGCGCGACGCTCGGCAAGTTCTTCGCCTCCCTGATCCCGGCGCGCACCGTCCTCCTCTGATCTCCTCCTCCTCTGGTCTCCTCTGATCGGTTTCCCCGGCCTCCCGCGCCCGGCCCGTACGGTCGTGCCGCGTCCCGGCGCCGTGCGTGGGCCCGATCGCGGGCCATCCTGACCTGACCGGAGCGCCACCGCGGCCCATCCCATTACCTATTCAAATGATGACTCATCAGGAAATTGAATTGCACGATGATTCCCGGTATATCGACAGGGCAAAGCCGGTATTCTCATTGACGGGTACCGGTGTTTATGGTGTGATCCACCTATGTCACTGAATGAATGGTTCGGGCGATGTACGCCCCCGCCTGTGCGGCGCCCGGGCCTCCCCTCGCGGGTGAACAAGCCCTTCCACCAGTGACGATCCGTGCCGGCCGGTCTTTTCCGCGATGGCTCGGGAAAGGCGGCATATGGCTCGGCGCCGGCCACGACAACGCTGATTCCACGGCCCCGGCCGTTCGGTTTCGCCGCGCCTGAAAGGGTGCGCGATCGTCCCCGCATACCGCCTTTCGCCTGCCCCACCGCGACAGAAACGGCCGCACGATGTCATCCACGGAAAGCCCGGCAACCCGTACCGAACAAACGCCCACGAGGACGCGCCGCCGGTTGCGCTCCAGGCGTCCCGCGCTGTTCGCCGTCCTGGCGGTCGCGGTCCTGGTCGCGATCGTCGCGGTGATCGCGCTGCGCGGCCGTACGGAGCCCGCGGCGACAGGGACCGCCTCGGGCGGGCCGGTGCCCGGCGGCACGCTCCGCTACGCGATCGCGGGCACCCAGGTGTCGCTCGACCCCGCCGTGGCGGCGACCGCGGTCACCGGGCTGATCGACCGGAACATCTTCGACTCGCTCGTCGTGCAGACCGGCGCCGACCGGTTCGGCCCCTGGCTCGCCAAGGAGTGGAAGGTCTCCGCCGACGGCACGACCTACACCTTCACGCTGCGCGAGGGAGTGAGGTTCCACGACGGCACCCCGCTCACCGCCGAAGCCGTCAAGGCGTCGCTCGACCACGTGGTCGACCCCGCGACCAAGTCGGCGTACGCGGCCTCGCTGATCGCTCCCTACCGCAGGTCCACGGTGGTGAGCGACCTGGTCGTGGAGGTGACGCTGGCCCGGCCGTTCACGCTGTTCCTGCAGGCACTCTCGGTTCCGTACCTCGGCATCCAGAGTCCGGCCGCGCTCCGGAAGCCGGTCGCGGAGTACCGTCCGGTCGGCACCGGTCCCTTCTCGTACGTCTCCTGGGAGAAGGACAAACGGGTCACGCTGAAGAAGTACGCGGGCTACACCTCGCCCCCCGCCGGCGCGTCCCACCAGGGAGCCGCCTACCTGGACGGCCTGGACTTCGAGTTCGTGTCCGAGGACGCCACCCGCTACGGGGCGCTGACCAGCGGCCAGGTGCAGGGCATCGCCGGCGTGCCACCTGTCGACGCCGGGGCGCTGAAGTCGCTACCGGGCTTCAGCCTGGGGGTCCGCGAGACGCCGGGCCTCAACTACAACCTGTACCTCAACCAGACGCGGGGGCCGCTCCGCGACCTCGCCGTCCGCCGGGCGCTCTCGGCCTCCGTCAACGTCGAGCAGCTGGTCGAGAACATCTACTTCGGCTACTACAAGGCGGTGAAGAACCCGCTCAGCGCGACCACCGCCGCGTACGACCCGGGCGCCGAGCAGGCCCTCTCCTCCTACGACCCCGCCAAGGCCAGGCGACTGCTGGACGAGGCCGGGTGGAAGCAGACCGGCGAGGACGGCTACCGCGTCAAGGACGGCAAGGAGCTGACGCTGACCTGGCCGTACTGGGCCGAGGGCAACAAGGAGCAGCGCGACGTCCTCGCCGAGGGCATCCAGGCCCAGGCGAAGCTCGTCGGCATCAAGATCGACAGGCCGGCCGTCGACACCGGCGCCTTCGTCAGCGAGTACCTGATCGGAGGGGAGTACGACCTGGTCGACGTGAGCTTCGCCAGGCCCACCCCCGACGTCCTGCGCTTCGCGTTCGCCTCCGGCAACACCTACGCGAAGGCGGGCGGCAACGTCGCCCTGGTCTCCTCGCCCGAGATCGACCACTGGGTGCAGGAGGCCGCCGAGACCGCGGACCCCGCGACGGCGGCCCGCGACTACGCCGCGGTCCAGCGCGAGGTGCTCGACAAGGCGTACGTGCTGCCGCTCTACACGCCGGTGCAGCTGAACGGGTTCTCCGACAGGGTCGGCGGGGTCGCCTTCGACGTGCAGACCTATCCCACGTTCCACAGCGCCTGGCTGAAGGCGTAGCGAGGATGCCACCTCCGGCACGCTGGCTGCTGCGCAGGCTGGCGCAGACCGTGTTCGTCCTGTGGGGCGCGGCGACGCTGGCCTTCGCCGGCATGCGGCTGGTGCCGGGGGACCCCGCCCGCGTGATCGCGGGCGGGGTCCAGGCCACCGCCACACCGGCCGTGCTCGACGCGATCCGCGCCCAGTACGGCCTGGACCGGCCGCTCCTGGTGCAGTACGCCATCTTCGCCGGCAGGCTGCTCCGCGCCGACCTCGGCAGGTCCTACCAGCTCAACGAGGCGGTGGGCAGCGTGATCATGGAACAGCTCGGGGCGACAGCGGCTCTGGCCGCCGGGGCCATGGTCTTCGGGTTCGCGCTGGCGGTGACGCTGGCCGTGCTCACCGCGGGCCGTCCGCGCACCCGCGCGGTGTCCCGGGTCTTCGAGTTCTGCTCGATCTCCACGCCGAACTTCTGGATCGGCACGCTGCTGCTCATCGCGTTCTCCTTCCACCTGCGCTGGTTCCCCGTGCTCGGCGACGGGCTCCCCGCGCTCGTGCTGCCGTGGCTGACGCTGACCCTGTCGATCGCCGGGGTGCTCTCCCAGGTCACCCGCGAGGGCGTCGAGCACGCGCTGGAGCAGCCGTTCGCCCTCACCGCCCGGTCGAGGGGCGCGACGGAGAACCGCGTCCGGCTGCGCCACGCTCTGCGCCACGCGGCCCTGCCGGTTCTGACCCTTTCCGGGAGGGCGCTCGGCGAGCTGCTCGGCGGGGTCGTCGTGGTGGAGACCGTCTTCGCCCGGCAGGGCATCGGCCAGGTGGTCGTGTCGGCGGTCCAGGGGCGCGACTTCCCTGTCGTCACGGGGGGGGGGTCGTGCTCGCGGCGGCGGCCTTCTCGCTGATCAACCTGGGTCTCGACCTGCTCTACCGTGTCGTGGATCCCCGCATGCGGCAGGTCGCCCTGTGACCGCTCCCGCGCCGGTCCCGCCGCCCGCCACATCGGCGGCCTCGGCGCGGGCGGCCGTTCTCGGCCGTACGAGCGCCGCGCCGCCGGTGAGGCGGACGGCGCGCCGCCTGCCCGTGCCGCCCGGCCTGGTCGTCGCCGGGGCGTTCCTCGCGCTGGTCTGCGTGGCCGCCGCCTTCCCCGGCCTGCTCGCGGGCGATCCCAACCAGGTCGACCCGGCCGTCGCGCTGCGCCCGCCCGGGCCGGGCCACCCGTTCGGCACCGACCAGCTGGGGCGCGACGTCCTGGCCCGCGTCGTCCACGGCGCGCGGTCGTCGCTGCTGGTAGGGGTGGGCTCCACCGTGCTGGCCGGGCTCGCCGGTTCTGCGTGGGGGCTGCTGTCCGCGCTGGGCGGCCGGGTCGTCGACGAGGCGGCCATGCGTGTCGCCGACATCCTGCTGTCCTTCCCCAGTATCCTGATGGCCCTGCTCGTCGTCGCCGTGCTCGGGCCCGGCACCGGCAACGTCATGGTGGCGATCACCGTCTCCCTCGCGCCGGGGTTCGCCCGCGTCGTCCGCGTGCGGGCCGTCGTCGTGCGCGACTCCGCCTACGTACGGGCCGCCGTCAACCTCGGGATCGGCAGGTGGCGGATCCTCGCCCGGCACATCGCCCCGAACGTGCTCGCGCCGCTGCTCGTCCTCGCGACCATGAACGTCGGAACGGCCGTCATCGCGGGCGCCTCGCTCAGCTTCCTCGGGCTGGGGCCGCGGCCGCCCGACCCCGAGTGGGGATCGATGCTGGCCCAGGCCCGCGACTACCTCGACGCCGCGTGGACACTCGGGATCTTCCCCGGCGCGGCCATCACGCTGACGGTCATGTCCGTGACGGTGGCCGGTCGGGCAGTGCGCGACCGCTACGAGGGCGGGGAGCGCGGATGAGCGGCCGGCCGCTGGTCGACGTCGCCGCGCTGTCGGTCGACTTCACCACCCGCCACGGGGTCGTCCACGCCGTACGGGACGTGAGCCTCTCGGTGCGGGCGGGGGAGTGCGTCGCGCTGGTGGGCGAGTCGGGCTCCGGCAAGAGCGTCACGGCCCGCACCCTGCTGGGGCTCGCGGGCGAGACGGCCGGCGTGCGCGCGGAGACCCTCGCCTTCGGGGGACGGGACCTGCGCGGGCTGAGCCGGCGGGAGTGGCGGCGGCTGCGCGGGCGTCACATCGGGTACGTCCTGCAGGACGCGCTGAGCTCGCTCGACCCGCTGCGGCGGGTCGGGGACGAGGTGGCCGAGCCCCTTGAGGTACACGGCCTCGTGCCCCGGGACGGCCTTGAGGAACGGGTGCTCGGGCTGCTCGCCGACGTGGGCATCCCGCACCCGGAGGAACGGCTGCTGCAGTACGCGCACGAGCTCTCGGGCGGCCTGCGGCAACGGGCGCTGATCGCCTCGGCCATCGCGGCGCGGCCGTCCCTGCTGATCGCGGACGAGCCGACCACCGCCCTGGACGTGACTCCAGGCCCAGGTGCTCGACCTGCTGCGGGCGATGAAGGACGCGGGCACGGCGGTGCTGCTGATCAGCCACGACCTCGCGGTGGTGGCCCGGATGGCCGATCGTGTCACCATCCTCTACGCGGGTCTGGTGATGGAGGAGGGTCCCGCTTCCCGCCTGCTCTCCGAACCGGCGCACCCGTACACCGCCGGGTTGCTCGCGGCGGTGCCCAGCGTGGACGGGCCGCGCGTGGCTTCCGAGGCGCCGGGGACGGCCGGGCCCGCGCGGGCCGGCTGCCCTTACGCCCCCCACTGCCCGCTCGCCGACGACCGCTGCCGTGAGGAGACGCCGCCCTCGGTGGAACTGGAGCCGGGTCACCGGGCCCGCTGCTGGCACCCCGGCGTACGTCCCGGCCCGGGCCGCGTCCCGGCGGCGGCCTCGCCGCCGCCCGTGGCCGGCGGGCCGGTCCTGGAGGTGCGGGGGGTCACCAAGCGGTTCCGGTCCCTCGACGGCCGCAGGCGTACCGCCGTCGACGACGTGTCTTTCGACCTGCTGGCAGGGGAGGCGCTCGGGCTCGTCGGCGAGTCCGGTTCGGGCAAGAGCACCACCGCCCGCCTCGTCCTCGCCGAGCTCGACCCCGACCCCGACGCCGGATCGGTACGGCTCGCCGGCCAGGCGTGGAGTGGCCTGCGCGAGCGCGAGCGCCGGGACCGGCGGTCACGGATCCAGCTAGTCGACCAGGATCCGCTCGGCTCCTTCGACCCGCGCTTCACCGTCGAACGCGTCGTCGCGGAGGCGATCGGCCCCGGCCACACGGGGCCCCGCGCGCGTGACCGGGTCGTCGAGCTGCTCGCCGACGTCGGCCTGGACGCGGGCTTCCTCGGGCGGCGGCCGAGCCGGCTCTCCGGTGGGCAGCGCCATCGCGTGGCCATCGCGCGCGCGCTCGCCCCCGGGCCCGAGGTCCTCGTCTGCGACGAGCCCGTGTCCGCCCTGGACGTCACCGTCCAGGCCCAGATTCTCGGCCTGCTCGCCCGCCTGCGGCGGGAGGCCGGGGTGTCGCTGCTGTTCATCTCGCACGACCTCGGCGTCATCCGCCAGTTCTGCGACCGGGTCGCGGTGATGAAGGACGGGGCGGTGGTCGAGATCGGAGAGGTCGACACCGTGTTCACGGCCCCACGCCACCCGTACACCTCCGCCCTCCTCGCGGCCGTCCCACGCCTCGGCACGGGCACGGCCGCTCCGCTACCGACCTGAAAGGCCTCAGATGACCTCAGCCACTTCCGCGCCCGGCACCGAAGGGCGGCCCCGGGCCGTCCTGGTGACCGGCGCCGCGTCCGGGATCGGCCGGGCCACCGTCGAGCTGTTCGCCGAGCGCGGCGTCGGGGTCGTCGCGGTCGACCACGACGAGGCCGGCCTCAAGGCGCTGGCCGGCACCGAGCGGGTGGTCACCCTGGCCGGTGACGTGTCGGGCGAGGACACCAACCAGGCCGCGGTGGCGCTCGCCGTCGAGCGGTTCGGCCGGCTCGACGGCGCGATCCTCAACGCGGGGATCGGGGGCACGCTGCCGTTCGAGTACCCCGGCGCGGTCGAGGCGGCCGACCGCATCATCTCGGTCAACCTCCGGGGACCCATCCTCGGTATCCGGGCGGCGGCGCCCGCGCTGCGCGCCGCCGGTGGTGGCTCGATCGTGGCCACCGCGTCGGTCGCGGGGATACGCGCCGATCCGGGCAACTGGGCGTACAACGCGACCAAGGGCGCCGTGATCAACCTGGTGAAGGCCGCGGCCCTCGACTACGCCGTGCAGGGGATCCGCGTCAACGCCGTCGCCCCCGGACTGACCCGCACCCGCATCAACGCGGGCGTCCACCAGAACCCGGCCCTGCTGGCCCTCATCGAGCGCAACATCCCGCTCCAGCGGTTCGCCGAGCCGCGCGAGCAGGCCGAGGCGATCTGGTTCCTCGCGTCCCCGGCCGCGTCCTACGTCACGGGCACGTCGCTGGTGGTCGACGGCGGCCTGGACGCCAACCTCGGCCTGCTTCCCCTTCCCGAGATCCGGTGACCACGCGCCACCGCGACAGCCGACTGACAAGGAGCACATCGTTGAGCACTGAGACGAACAAGGCCGTGGCGCGGCGCTTCTACGAGGAGGTGGTCTCCCAAGGGAAGCTGGAGGTCCTCGACGAGATCATCGCCGAGGACGGCCAGGACAGCGCCACCCCGACCGGAGGAGGGCTGGGCGCCGGGCGGGCGGGCTTCGTCGAGCACGTCACCTGGCTGCGGTCGGCCGTGGAGGGCGTGACGGCCACCGTGACCGACACCGTGGCCGAAGGGGACCGGGTGGTCGTCTACTGGACCATCGAGGGCGTGCAGCGCGGCGAGGTGTTCGGCGCCCCGCCGAGCGGCCGGCGCTTCACCGGCGAGAGCATCAGCACGATCAGGTTCCGCGACGGGCGCATCGTCGAGTACGCCGTCCTTCCCGACAGGCTGGGCATACTCCGCCAGCTCACCGGCCCGCCCGCCTGAGCCCGTCGCGGCTGAGCGCGAGATGCGCCGCAGGACGCGGACGGCCACGCGGCAGAACGGCACCGGCGCGGTCGGCCTCGTCGGTGACCGAGTCTATGACGTGAAGAACCACGGCGGTCCCGACCAGGCCGTCTACGCCTATGCCCGCGAGGATCTCGACGAGTGGGAGACCGAGCTGGGCAGGTCGCTCGGGAACGGAGTCTTCGGGGAGAACCTCACCACCCAGGGGTTGGACGTCAACGGCGCCCTGATCGGTGAGCGTTGGCGGATCGGGCCGGATGCGGTCCTGGAGGTGTCGTGCGCGCGTATCCCGTGTGGGACCTTCCAGGGCTGGCTGGAGCGTGACGGCTGGATCAAGCGGTTCACGCGGGCCGCCCGGCCGGGCGCGTATCTGCGCGTGATCGAGCCCGGCGAGATCCGCGCCGCTGACCCGGTCGAGGTCGTGCACCGGCCCTCCCACGACGTGACCGTCGCGCTCGTCTTCCGGGCGGTGACCCTGGAACCGCGACTGCTGCCGCGGCTACTGGTCGCCGACGCGCTGCCAGAGGGGGAAAAGGAACTGGCCCTCCGGCGGACCACCGCATAGACCCCGAAGTCAGGGATCACCTGCGTCAGCGACAGGAGGGAGCCCGACATCTGTGTGAAGACAGAGCTGGACTCCCTGGCCTGGTCATGGGTTCAGGCTCTCGACCCAGGTTCTGATGGCCTCGGCCGTACTGCCGGAGTGCTCCTCCAGGGTCGTGAAGTGGTCGCCGGGGATGTCGGCCACGTCATGGGCCACCGGCCAGAACGCCCGCCAGTCCCGGCCACCCTCGGCCTCCACGGTGGTGCCGCGCAGCGGCTCCTGGGCCCTCAGCATCAGGATGGGCGTCTGGACCGGCTTGGGCTGCCAGCCGACGAAGAGCCGGTTGTAGGCGCCCATCGTGGTCAGCCTGCTGTCGTGCACGTTCAGGTCGAACCGGTCGATCCGTTCGAGCATCCCGCCGATCATGGCGCCCAGCCACCAGTCCATGCCCTCCTGTGCCGCCGCGTCGATCGGGTAGCTGTCGATCAGCGCCAGTCCGGCCGGGAACAGCCCCTCGTCCTCCAGGGCCACGGTCACCGCGTGCGCGACGCAGCCTCCCATCGAGCGGCCGACGATCACGAACGGCTCCTCCCCGACGCTCTCGCGCAGTCCCTCCACGTTCATCCTGATCAGCGTCTCCAGCGAGTCCGGGAGCGCCTCGTCCTCGTCGGAGGTGAACCCAGGGGAGGGCACCACGTGCACGTCCCTTTCGTCCCGGAAGAGCTGACCGAAGCGGGAGTACTCGTGGGGCCCGGAGATCGCGCTCAGCGCCGGGAAGCACACGAGCGAGACCCGTCCGGGGCCGGTGGCCAGCCGGATCGGCCCGAGAGCGTGCT
Organism: Sphaerisporangium sp. NPDC049003; assembly: GCF_043197795.1. Lineage (NCBI taxonomy): Bacteria > Bacillati > Actinomycetota > Actinomycetes > Streptosporangiales > Streptosporangiaceae > Sphaerisporangium > Sphaerisporangium sp. NPDC049003. The sequence continues at coordinate 50,681 of NZ_JBICTU010000032.1, read as the reverse complement.
CGCGCCGGTCCGCCGCGCCGAACCGGGCGCGCACGGGCGAGACCGCCAGCAGCAGCTCCGCCGCCTCGACGTGCTTACCGGTCTCGTGCATCCGCCGGTGGATCGCCGCCAGCCCGCCGGTGGCCGCCTTCGCGCCCGCCTTCGGGGGGCTCGCCTGCGCCCGGCCGGCGACCTCGCCGAGCTCCTGCCCGACGAAGCCCGCGATCGCCTCAGGTGTGGGGTGGTCGAAGGTGAGGGTGGCGGGGAGCCTGAGCGCGGTGGCGGTGTTGAGGCGGTTGCGGAGTTCTACGGCGGTGAGGGAGTTCAGGCCGAGTTCGATGATCGGCCGGTCGGCGGGGATGGATGCGGGGTCGGGGTGCGCGAGCACCGTGCCCACCTCGGTACGTACCAGGGCGAGCAGGACCGCGTCACGTTCGTCCTGCCCGAGCCCGGCCAGCCGGGTGATCAGGGAGGGCGCGCTGCCGGAGGCCGCCGCTCCCGCGGTGGCGCGGCGGCCCGGGCGTACCAGGCCACGCAATACGGGGGGGTACGGCCTCCGCAGGGTCCCGCCGTGGAGTGAGGTCGATGGGGGACGGGACGAGGACGGGGGGTTGTCCGGTCTGGAAGACCGTGGTGTCGAAGAGGGTGAGTGCTTGGTCGGTGGGAGGGGGTGCAGGCCGGTCCGGGTGATGCGGGCTCGGTCGGTGTTGGTGAGGTGTGCGGTGATTGTGCTGGTGTGTTGCCATAGGCCCCAGGCGAGGGAGAGGGCGGGGAGTCCTTGGGTGGTGCGGTGGGTGGCGAGGGCGTCGAGGAAGGCGTTGGCGGCGGCGTAGTTGGCTTGTCCTGCTGAGCCGAGGGTGGCGGAGATGGAGGAGAACAGGATGAAGGCGGTGAGGTTGTGGTGGCGGGTGAGGTGGTGCAGGTTCCAGGCGCCGTCGATTTTGGGGGCGAGTACGTTGCTGAGCCGGTCGGGTGTGAGGGATCCGATGACGCCGTCGTCGGTGGTGCCGGCGGCGTGGATGACGGCGGTGAGGGGGTGGTCGGTGGGGATGTGGGCCAGGAGGGTGGCTAGTTCGTCTTGGTCGGTGATGTCGGTGGCGGTGATGGTGATGGTGGCGCCCAGGGCGGTGAGTTCTGTTCGTAGGTCGTTGGCTCCGGGGGTGTTGACGCCTTGGCGGCCGGTGAGGTGGAGATGGCGTATGCCGTGGTTGTGGACGAGGTGACGGGCGAGCAGGGTCCCGAGTCCGCCGAGGCCTCCGGTGATCAGTACGGTGCCTTCGGGGTTCCACCTCTTCCCGATCCAGGGAGCGGCTTCGGGCTCGGCGGTGGCTTCGGGTCGTGTCGCGGACCGGGGGGCGGCTTCTGGCTCTGGTGTGGGCAGAGTGGGGGCTTCTGGCTGTGGCGTGGGGTGCGTGGCGCGAGCGAGGCGGGGGAGGAACGCTCGTCCCGCACGCAGCGCGAGCTGGCCTTCCTGGGTGGTCAGCGCGGTGGCCACGGCCGAGGGCAGCGCCGTGCGCGAGGCGGGTTCGGTGTCGAGGTCGATGAGCAGGATGCGGTCGGGTTGTTCGGTCTGTGCCGAGCGGATCAGGCCCCAGATGGGAGCGGAGGCGAGGTCGGGGGTGTCGTCGCCGGTCACGGAGACCGCGTTCCGCGTCAGCACCACCAGCCGTGACGAGGCCCACCGAGCGTCGGCGAACCATTCCTGAAGCGCCGCGAGCATCCGCCCGGCACCGCTGTGCGCGGCGGAGACCGGTCCGGCCCCAGACCGCTCGGGAACCGGGCCGGTTTCCCCGGTAGGTGTGTGGACCGGCAGCAGGACGAGGTCGGGCGTGGGCTCGCCGGCGTCCAGGGCTTCGCCGAGCGCGTCCAGGTCGGTGAAGAACGAGGTCGTCGCACCGCCGTCGCGCAACGCGTCGTGCGTGGCGCGGCCGTCCTCACCGAGCACCGCCCAGGAATCGCGCCGGGCGGCGTCCAGCGTCAGCTCGGTCCAGCCGACCTGGAAGAGAGAGTCGTGGTGGGCCGGACGGGCCTCCGCCAGTTGCCGTCCCGAGACCAGCCGGGCCAGGAGCGAGCCGATCTCGATGACGGGCGCGCCCGCGGGGTCGGTGGCACGCAGGGACAACGAGTCGGGGCCGGAGGTCACCACACGAACCCGCAGGCTGGTGGCTCCGGAGGCGTGCAGTCGCACTCCGTTCCACGCGAACGGCAGCCGGTTGTGTCCCTCCGGCACGTCCGCCAGACCGCGCAGCGCCGGCAGGTGTACGGCCGCGTCCAGCAGGGCGGGGTCCACGCCGAACCGGCCCGCTTCCTCGTGCCGGTCCTCGGGCAGGCTCACCTCGGTGAAGAGCTCGTCACCGCGCTGCCAGGCCGCTCGCAGCCCCTGGAACGCGGGACCGTACCGCAGTCCCGCCCGGTCGAGGGTCGCGTAGGCGTCCTCCAGTGTCACCGGCTCGGCGGCCTCCGGTGGCCAGGCCCCGAGGTCGAAGCCGGGAGCGGTCGTCCGCTCGACCAGCACCGCCGTCGCGTGCCGGGTCCAGCCGGTGCCCGTGGCAGCTCCTTCGGGACGGGAGTGGATCTCGACCGAACGGCGCTCGCCGTCCAAGGCGCCGACGCGTACCTGGATGTGGGTGTCCGTGGACAGCACCAGGGGCGCCTCGACGATGATTTCCTCGACGGTGTCGAGTCCTGCTTCGTCGCCGGCGCGTAGGGCGAGTTCGAGGAACGCGGTGCCGGGGACGATGACGGTTCCGAGGACGGTGTGGTCGGCGAGCCAGGGGTGGGTTGTGAGGGAGAGGCGGCCGGTGAGCAGCACCCCGTCCCCGCCGGCCAAGGTGGTGGCGGCGCCGAGCAGAGGATGGTCCGCCGCCCCCAGCCCCAGACCGTGAGCGTCGCCGGGCCCGGACGCGGGGGAGTTCACCCAGAAGCGTTCGTGCTGGAAGGCGTAGGTGGGGAGTTGTGTGGTGGGGGTGTCGGGGAGGAGTTTGGTCCAGTTTGTGGGGGTTCCGTGGGTGAAGGCGGTGGCGGCTGCGGTGAGGGCGGTGGGGGTGTCGGGGCGGTCTTTGCGGAGGAGGGGTGCGGTGGTGATGTCGGTGTCGAGGGTGTCGTGGAGGAGTGGGGTGAGGGTTGCGTCGGGGCCGAGTTCGAGGTGGGTGGTGGCGTTGAGGTGTTGGGTGGCGTCGTGGAATCGGACGGGGTTGCGTAGGTGGTGGGTCCAGTAGTCGGGGGTGGTGATGTGGTGGGGGTCGGCGGGTTGGCCGGTGAGGTCGGAGATGTAGTCGATGGTGGGTGGGGTGAGGGTGAGGGTGGAGATGGCGTCGCGGAATGGTTGGAGGATGGGGTCCATGTGGGGGGAGTGGAAGGCGTGGCTGACGGTGAGGTGTTTGATCTTGCGGCCTTGTGCTCTGAAGTGTTCGGTGACGGTGTGGACTTGGTGGTAGTCGCCGGAGATGACGGTGGAGGTGGGGGTGTTGAGTGCGGCGATGGTGACGTTTGGGTGGTTGTGTAGGGCTGTTTGTGTTTCGTGTTCGGTGGCTTGGATGGCTGCCATGGCGCCGTGTCCTGTGGGGAGGGTTTGCATGAGGTGGGCGCGGGTGGCGATCAGGGTGGTGGCGTCGTTGAGGGTGAGGATGCCGGCGATGTGGGCGGCGCTGATGGCGCCGATGGAGTGTCCGGTGACGACGTCGGGGGTGATGCCCCAGGTGGCGAGTAGGTGTGCGAGGGAGATTTGGAGGGTGAACAGTGCTGGTTGGGTGTAGAGGGTTTGGTTGAGTAGTTCGGTGTGTGAGGTGGTCAGGATGACTTCGCGTAGGGGGACGGGCAGGTTGAGGCGGGTGTCGAAGGTGTCGGTGAGTTGGTCGAACGTGGTGGCGTAGGCGGGGAAGGTTTGGTGGAGTTCGCGGCTCATGCCGGGGTGTTGGCTGCCTTGTCCGGTGAACAGGAACGCGGTCCGTGGGGTGGGGGCGGCGGTTCCGAGGGTGAGGGCCGGATGTGTTCGTCCTTCGGCCAGGGCGTGTAGTCCCTCGGTGAGGTGGTCGCGGTTGCCGAGGAGGACGGCGCGGTGGGTGAACAGGGTCCGGGTGGTGACCAGGGACAGCCCGATCGAGGCTGGTTCCAGCGCGGGGTTGCGGTCCAGGTGTTCGGCGAGCTTTCGGGCTTGGTCACGCAGCGCGTCGGGAGTCCGAGCGGAGACCACCCACGGCAGCACACCGCCCCCGGGCACATTGTCCAGTCCGCCTCCCGGTGACGGCTTGGTATCCGGTTCCGGTGAAGCGGCTTTCGGGGAGGGTTCCGATTCGGATCCAAGTCCGAGGTCGGGTTTCGAATCGGGGGAGGGTGCGGGGGGTTGTTCGATGATGACGTGGGCGTTGGTGCCACTGATTCCGAAGGAGGACAGGGCCGCGCGGCGGGGGCGTCCGGTTTCGGGCCATGGGCGGGTGTCGGTGAGCAGTTCGACCGATCCGGCGCTCCAGTCCACATGCCCGGACGGTTCGTCCACGTGCAGCGTCTTGGGAACCACCCCGTGCTCCAGGGCCGACACGAGCTTGATCATGCTCGCCACCCCGGCGGCCGCCTGGGCGTGGCCGATGTTCGACTTCACCGAGCCGAGGAGCAGCGGCCGGTCGGCCGGTCGGTTCTGACCGTAGGTGGCGATGATGGCCTGGGCCTCGATGGGGTCGCCCAGGGTGGTGCCGGTGCCGTGCGCCTCGACCACGTCGACGTCCGCCGCCCGTAATCCCGCCGAGGCCAGCGCGTCCTGGATGACGCGCCGCTGCGAGGGTCCGTTGGGAGCGGTCAACCCGTTGGACGCGCCGTCCTGGTTGACGGCGGTACCCCGGATGACCGCCAGCACCCGGTGACCCAGGCGCTCCGCGTCCGACAGCCGTTCGACCAGCAGCAATCCCACGCCCTCGGCCCACGCGGTGCCGTCGGCCCCCGCCGCGAACGGCTTGCACCGCCCGTCCCGGGCGAGGCCCCGCTGGCGGGAGAACTCGGTGAACATCCCAGGGCCGGACATCACGGCCACCCCGCCCGCCAGCGCCAGATCGGACTCTCCGCCACGCAGCGACTGGACGGCCAGGTGCAACGCGACCATGGACGACGAGCAGGCGGTGTCCACGGTGACGGCGGGCCCCTCGAAGCCGAAGGCGTAGGCGATCCGCCCGGAGACCACGCTGGTCGTGGTGCCGGTCAGCGCGTATCCCTCGGCGTCTTCGGCGGCCTCGTGCAGCCGTGGGCCGTAGTCCTGGGGTGTCGCTCCGACGAAGACGCCCGTGCGGCTGCCCCTGAGGGACTCGGGCGTGATCCCGGCACGTTCGAGCAGATCCCAGGACGTTTCCAGCAGCAGCCGCTGCTGGGGGTCCATCGCGGCGGCCTCCCGGGGGCTGATGCCGAAGAACTCGGCGTCGAACCGATCGGCGTCGTGCAGGAAGCCCCCCTCGCGGGTGTAGGAGGTGCCGGGGCGCGCCGAGCCGGGGTCGTAGAGCGCGTCGAGGTCCCACCCCCGGTTGGCGGGAAAGCCGCTGATCGCGTCGGCTCCGGCCAGCAACAGCTCCCACAGCCGTTCCGGGGTGTCGGCCCCTCCCGGCCATCGGCCGCTCATCGCGACCAGCGCGACCGGCTCCTCGTACGGGCTGGCCCCGGCGCGCGCCCGCGCGGGCTCAGCCGGTCGCTCGGTACGTCCCGCGGCCTCGGCCAGCAGGAACCGTGCGACCGCGAGGGGCGTGGGGTGGTCGAAGGTGACGGTGGCCGGCACCGGGAGCCCCGTCACGGACGACAGCCTGTCGCGTAGCTCGACCGCGCCGAGGGAGTCGAGCCCGAGGTCCCGGAACGGGAGGTCCGCGGTCACGGCGACCCCGCCGGCATGTCCGAGGACGGTCGCCGTCGCGGAGAGGACGAGTGCGAGCACCGAGCGGGCCCGCTCCTCATCCGTGAGCCCGGCGAGCCGCACGCCCAGCGCGCTGATGGGCCTTGCCTCCGGCTCGGGTGCCGATCCGGCCGGAACGTCCCTCCGGCTCACCGGCCCCTGTCCGGACTCCTCCGGCTCGGGTGCCGACCCCGCCGGGACGTCCCTCCGGCTCGCCGTCTCCGGGGCGGGATGCTCGGGCTCCGGGGTCGTCGCCCGGTCGAGCCAGTGGCGGTCGCGCTGGAAGGCGTACGTGGGCAGTGGCACGCGCCGTGCGTCCGGGGGCAGCGCGCCCGTCCAGTCGACGGGCACTCCGTGGACGTGCAGCCTGGCCGCCGACCGCAGGAAGTGGCCGAGGTCGTCACCGCCCCGCCGCAGGGTCCCGGTCACCACCCCGGCCTGAGCCGTGCCGCTCGAACTCCCTACCTGGACGGTGCCGGTCGAGCTCACCGTCTGCAGGGTGCCGGACAGGTCTGCCTGTTTTGTGGGGGTGGTGTCGAGGATCTGGCGGAGTCCCACGACGAGGATCGGATGCGGGCTGGCCTCGACGAAGACATCGTGCCCGTCGGCCAGCGCGGCGCGTACGGCGCGTTCGAACTCGACGGTGTGCCGCAGGTTGCGGTACCAGTAGCCGGCGTCGAGCTCGGCGGCGTCGAGGAGCCCTCCGGTGACGCTGGAGTAGAACGCGGTCTCCGTGCTCCGCGGGACGAACCCCGGCAGAAGCTCCATCAGCTGGTCCCGTACCGCCTCGACGTGCGCGGAGTGCGAGGCGTAGTCGATGCGGACGCCGCGCACCGGGACGTCCTCGGCCTCGTACGCGGCCACCAGTTCGTCCAGGGCGTCGCTGTCACCGGAGACCACGGTGGCGGAGGGCCCGTTGACGGCGCCGATGTTCAACCGGCCCGCCCAGCGGGACAGCCGCGCACGGACCCGATCGACGGGCAGCGGGATCGACACCATCCCCCCGCCGTGACCGGAGATCGCCGCGATCGCCTGGCTGCGCAGCACGACGATCGCGGCCGCGTCCTCCAGGGACAGCGCGCCGGCGATGTGCGCCGCGGCGATCTCGCCCTGCGAGTGCCCGATGACGGCGTCGGGGACGACTCCGAACGACTCCCAGAGCCGGGCTAGTGCCACCATGACGGCGAACAGGGCCGGCTGGACCACCTCGACCCGGTCGAACGAGGCCGCGCCGGGAAGCCCCCAGAGCACTTCGGCGGGCGACCAGTCCACATGCGGCTCAAGGGCGCTCGCGACGGCTCGCAGGTGCTCGGCGTACACGGGGGAGACGCGGGCCAGCTCACGGCCCATGCCGATCCACTGGCTGCCCTGGCCGGGGAACACGAAGACGACGCCCCCGTTCGCGCTCCGCGCCGCACCGAGGACCGCGGCGGCCGTGGGGTCGCCCGAGCTGAGCGCCCTGAGGCCGTCCAGCAGCGCGTGCCGGTCCGGCTCCACCAGCACCGCCCGGTGCCTGAAGGAGGTACGCGCGGTGGCCAGGGAGAACGCCAGATCGGACAGGTCCGCGTCCGCGCTGGTCACCACGTCGAGCAGGCGCCCGGCCTGCTCCCGCAACGCCCCTGGGGTCTGTCCGGAGAGGACGAAGGGAAGGGGCGACGGCGCGCCGAGGTCCTGCCCGCGAGGACGGTCGCCGGAGCGAGCCGCGGCTGCGGGGGCACTCACGCCTGGACTCAGGGTCGGCCGAGAGGCCAGGTTCGGGGTGGGTGGAGAGGCCAGGTTCGGGGTGGGTGGAGGTTCGGTGAGGACGAGATGGCAGTTGGTGCCGCCTATTCCGAACGAGCTGACCCCGGCGACGAGCGGCTCCTCCGGCCGTGGCCAGGGCCGTAGCGCGTCGGCCACCCGCAGGTTCAGGGCGTCCAGGTCGATGCCGGGGTTGGGCGTCTCGAAGTTCAGGTTCGGCGGGATCTCACGGTGACGGATGCTGAGGACCGCCTTGAGCAGTCCGGCGATGCCGGCCGCGCCCTCCAGGTGCCCGATGTTCGTCTTGACCGAGCCGACGACCAGCGGCCGGCCGGGCGGGCGGGCCGCGCCCAGTGCCGCCCCGAGCGCGCGGGCCTCGACCGGATCGCCCACCTTCGTCCCCGTGCCGTGCAGCTCGACGAACTGCACGGCGGCGGGGTCGATCCCGGACCGGCTCACCGCCAGGCGTACGACCTCCTCCTGCGCGCGATCGCTCGGCACGGTGAGGCCGTCCGTGGCCCCGTCGCTGTTGACCGCGCCGCCACGGATGACGGCGTGGACGGTGTCGCCGTCGGCCAGGGCCCGCGACAGCGGCTTGAGCAGGACCAGCCCCCCGCCCTCGCCTCGTACGTACCCGTTGGCGCGGGCGTCGAAGGTGAAACAGCGCCCGTCGGGGGAGAGCCCTCCGAACCGCTCGGCGATGAGGGTACTCTCGGGGACCAGGTTGAGGTTGACTCCGCCGGCTATCGCGAGGGTGGACTCGCCGCTCCGCAGGCTCTCGCAGGCCAGGTGTACGGCGACCAGCGCGGACGACTGGGCGGTGTCCACCGTGAGACTCGGGCCGCGCAGGCCGAGGAAGTAGGAGACGCGGTTCGCCAGCATCCCCTTGTTCAGTCCGGCGAGCGTGTGACGGGTGATGGCCGCCTCGCCGCTCCGGGCGGCCAGGGTGGCGTAGTCGGAGCCGATCGCGCCGAGGAACACCCCGGCCCGGACCCCGGCCAGGCCGGCGGGGAGCACCCCGGCGTCCTCCAGGACCTCCCAGCCCAGCTCCAGCATCAGCCGCTGCTGGGGGTCCATGGCCACGGCCTCGCGGGGCGAGATCCCGAAGAAGCCCGCGTCGAACCGGTCGACCTGGTCGAGGAAGCCGCCACGACGCCCGCCGATCTCCGGCTCGGCGGCCAGCCGCTCGGGTGAGGGCTCGGCGACCGCGTCGCCCCCGGAGCGCAGCAGCCGCCACAGGGCCTCGGGGCCTGGCGCGCCGGGCAACCTGCACGCCAGGCCGATCACCGCGACCGCGTCGCCGCCCTCGTGTCCCGCCGCGTTCACATGGTCTGCCATTTCCAACTTCCGCCTCTTGTCGTGATCCACGGGCTTCCTGTGAACGGGTGACGTCGACGGCCCGGCGTGTCCGGATATCCGCGACGGCGCGGATCGTCCCCCTCGCGCCGACCCGGTGCCGCACCCCCGTGACGGAGCAGGCCCGGCCCGGCCTTTATCGGCCGATCTGACGAGAAACCCGCGGACGCTTTCATCCGGGTGTTACGACTACATTTCTCCGCCGCATTCGGTACGCCCGGTCGTCCCTCTTTCCAGAGCATCACCGTGGTAAAGTGCCTCGCCCGCGGCCGGGGCGGTGACACCGTGTGGTGTGCGGTGATTCACGTATTCGACGGTCGCATGAATTTCCCGAAACAGTCAAGAGCGCGCCCATTAAGCGCTTGTCATAGGCGTTTCATTAGTCGATTCATCAAGAAACATAATTGGACGCGAACGCCGGTCCCCGCGTATCCTGCCGGCAGGTTCACGGAGTAAATGGAATCCGCGGGACGGCGCCGTGACGCCCGCCCCGCCGGCCCGTGGACAGGCACACCGCCGACGACCACCCCGCCGACGCCCCTGGCGAACGGACCCTGGCCAGAAAACGGGCGACAACGGTCCTCTTCCGGCGCGTCACCCCGCCGTGGTGGGCGAAGTAGAGGCTCCAACCCGTCACAGTGAGTTGTGATACGACTACGCATGGGTATCGTTTCGCCACGCGCGAGATCTCGACGTTCGTGTACGCGCTCAGCGGTGCGGATGCGACCGGGCCGCTGAGGCGGCACGCGACTCCTACCTGAATTGATCCCCGGGCGGGGACACGGCGGAGCCGAACGAAACGAGACGGGAGCGGTTCGTACGAGCCGCTCGCCGGGCCGATGTCGGCCGTGCTTCGACGCGTCCCCCATCCATCTCCCCAGTCGCTGAGGTGTCGTCGTGATCGGTCTGTGGCGGAAGATACGAAATACGGGCAGGGTGGCCGAACCGGCGCCGGAGAGGGCCGGTGGCGACACCGTGCCCGCCGCGGCCGAGTTCGGCGGTTCCGTGCAGATACGGCATGTCGACGCGGGCTCGTGCAACGGGTGCGAAGTGGAGATCGCCTCGGCGTTCGGGCCGGTGTACGACGCCGAACGCTACGGGGCGCGCCTGGTGGCCTCGCCCCGGCACGCGGACGCGCTGCTGGTGACCGGCCCTGTGACGCGCAACATGGAGGTCGCCCTGCGGCGCAGCCATGAAGCGGTCCCCGAGCCGTGCCTGGTGATCGCGCTCGGCGACTGCGCCAGGAACTGCGGCGTGTTCGCCGGGGCGTACGGTGTGGTCGGCGCGGTCAAGGACGTGCTGCCCGTGGACGTCGAGGTGGCGGGATGCCCGCCGGAGCCCGGGGCCATCGTCGAGGCGCTGCGCGGGCTGACCGGCCGGTGAACGCGGCCGGAACGTTCCTGACGTCCGCGCTGGGCCTGTGCCTGGCCTCGGCGCTGGCCGGGGTGATGACCCCGCGCAGCGTCCGGCCGCTGGTGGTGGGTGTGGGGATGGCCTGCGCGGGCGCGTCGGGGGCCTCGGCGGGCGTCGCGGCGCTCGCCGGGCAGACCTGGTCGGCCTGGCTCCCCGGCGTGCTCCCGCTGGCGGGCGCGCGCCTCGCGCTCGACCCGCTGGCCGGGACGTTCGTCGCGGTCACCGGCGCGGTCGCGGTGTGCGCCGCGATCTACGGAATCGGCTACACCCGGCACGGCCTGGACGGCCGCGTGGCACAGGCGACGCCCCCGCTGTTCCTTGCGGCCATGCTGCTGGTGCCCGTGGCGGCGAGCGTGAGCACGCTGCTGGCCGCGTGGGAGCTGATGGCGATCACCTCGCTGCTGCTGGTGCCGGCCGAGCACGCGCGCCGTGCCGCCGTGGGCGAGGCGGCGCTGTGGTACGCCGTGATGACCCACCTCGGCTTCGTGGCGATCCTGACCGGGTTGGCCGCCTTCGCCGCGAGTGCCGGAGGTGACTCCTTCGCCCAGCTCAGGGAGGCCGAGCTGTCTCCCGCGGTGTCCGGCACCGTGTTCCTCGCGACGCTGGTGGGCTTCGCCTCCAAGGCCGGCGTCGTGCCGTTGCACGTCTGGCTCCCGCGCGCCCATCCGGAGGCGCCGAGCCAGGTGTCGGCCATGATGAGCGGGGCCATGGTCAACATGGGTGTGTACGGAATAGTCCGGGTCGGCATGGACCTGCTGCACGGCGGCCCGGCCTGGTGGTGGCTGCTGGTGCTCGCGGCCGGCGCCCTGTCGGCGCTGTTCGGCGTCCTGCAGGCCACGGTCGCCTCCGACCTCAAGCGGCTGCTCGGCTACTCCACCACCGAGAACATGGGGCTGGTCCTGATCGGCGTGGGCGCGGCCGGGTTCATCGCCGCCTGCGGGAACCCGATGCTCGCGGGCCTCGCGCTGGCCGCCGCGCTGCTGCACGTGGTCAACCACTCCGCGTTCAAGACGCTGCTGTTCCTTTCGGCGGGGTCCGTCCTGCACGCCACCGGGACACGCGACCTGGACGCGCTCGGGGGCCTGCGGGGCCGGATGCCGTACACGACCGCGCTGTTCGCGGTCGGCGCCCTCGCCGCCTCCGCGCTGCCGCCCGGCAACGGGTTCGTCAGCGAGTGGCTGCTCCTGCAGAGCCTCATCCACTCCCTGCCCAGCTCGGGTGTGACGGGGGCCGTCACGATGCCTGCGGCCGTGGGGGTGATCGCGCTGACGGCGGGCCTCGGGGTCGCCACCTTCGTCAAGGCCTTCGGCGTGGGGTTCCTCGCCCGCCCGCGCACCGCGGAGGCCGGGCGCGCGGCCGAGAGCCCGCCCGTCATGCTCGGCGGGATGGCGCTCGCGGCGGCGTGCTGCGCGGGCCTCGCGCTCGCCCCGACCGCCGTCCTGCCCGCCCTCTCCCGCACGGTCGCCACGTTGCTTCCCGGGGCGGGCGGGGTGGGCGGCGAGTTGACGCTGCGGCTCACGAGGACCGCGGGGACGATGTCCCCGCTGCTGCTGGCCGCCGCGCTCGTCATCGCGGGGGTGGGCGCGCTCGGCGCGGTACGGCTGCTCGCCAGGCGGCGGGCACGGCGCCCGGCGCGGTTGTGGGACTGCGGGGCCGGACCCATGTCGCCGCGCATGGAGTACACCGCCACCTCGTTCGCCCAGCCGTTGCAGCGGGTCTTCGACAACGTGCTCGCCCCCGAGAGCGACCTGGACGTCACCCCGGTGAAGGAGTCGGCCTACATCGTGGAGAGCGTCCAGTTCCGCGCCCGGATACGCGACCGAGTCGAGCGGCGGCTGTACGACCCGGTGCTGGCCGCCGCGGCCGTGGTCGGCCGCCGTGCCACGCGACTGGCTGACGGCAGCGTCCACCGGTATCTCGCCTACGGGTTCTACGCGCTCACCGGCATGCTGATCGTGCTGGCGGTGGTCTGGTGACGGGGCCGGCGGCGCGGTCCGGGGAGGGGGCCGCGTGACCGGGCTGGTGGGCGCGGTGGCGCAGGTCGTGCTCGTGGCCGTGGGCTCGCCCCTGCTGGCCGGGTTGATGCGGCAGGTCCGCGCCCGGCTGGAGGGGCGGGCGGGCGCCGGGGTGGGCCAGGCGTGCCGTGACCTGCGCAAGCTGGGAAGGAAGGAGGCCATCATCCCGCACGGCACCGGATGGGTGTTCCGCATGGCGCCTCTCGTGCTGGCCGGCACCGCCCTGGTGGTGGCCGCGGTGGTGCCCCTGGTCACCACGCGCTCCCCGCTCGACGGCGTGGCCGACCTGTTCGCGGTGGCCGCCCTGCTGGCCCTCGGGTCGGTGGCGCTGGCCCTCGGAGGGCTGGACACCGGGACGGCGTTCGGCGGGATGGGCGCGAGCCGCGAGGTCACGGTGCTGGCTCTGGTGGAGCCGACCATCCTGCTGTCGATCTTCGCGCTGTCGGTGCGGGCCGGGTCCACCAACCTGGGCGTGATCGTCACCTCGGCCCTGCGTAACCCGCTGGCGGTGATCTCCCCGGTCAGCCTGCTCGCGGCCGTCGCCCTGGTGGTGGTCACCATGGCCGAGACCGGGCGCATCCCGGTGGACAACCCCTCGACGCACCTGGAACTCACGATGATCCACGAGGCGATGATCCTGGAGTACGCGGGACCGGACCTGGCGCTGATCGAGTGGGCGTCGGCGATGCGGCTCTCCGTGCTGCTGGGGCTGCTCGGCAGCCTCTTCGTCCCCTGGGGCATCGCCACCACCGGAGCGGGGCCGGCCTCGGTGGCGCTCGCGATGGCGGTGCTGGTGGTCAAGGTCGCCGTGCTCGGCACGGTGCTCGCCGCCGCCGAGGTGTTCATGGCCAAGCTGCGCCTGTTCCGCATCCCCGAGCTGCTGGCCGGGTCCTTCATGCTGGCGCTGCTGGCCGTCGCCGCTTCCTGCTTCCTCACGTGAGATGACATGAACGAATCGATGTACGTGCCCTTGCTCGATCTGGCCTGCGGGGCGTTCCTGCTCGCCGGGGTGCTGGTGCTCGGGCGGCACGACCTGGCGGCCATCGTCCGGCTTTTCGCCTGGCAGGGCGTCGCCCTGGCCGCCATGGTGCTCGTGCTGGCGGCCCACGAGGGATCCGCCGAGCTCGCCGTGGCGGGCGTCGCGGTGGGCGGGCTGCGCGCCGGGCTGCTGCCGCATCTCATGCGCCGCGCGCTGGTGGCCGGGGGAGAGGACCGCGAGAGCAGGCCGCTGGTCAACGTGGCCACCTCGTTGCTGGTGGCGGCCGTGCTGGCGATGGTGGCCTACGACATCTCCCAGCCGCTGGTACGGCTCACGCCCACCCCTTCCACACGGGCGGTGCCCGTCGCCCTGACCGTGCTGCTGGTCGGGTTCTTCGTCCTGGTCAGCAGGCGCAGGGCGCTGTCACAGGTGGTCGGGTTCCTGCTCATGGACAACGCCATCACCGCGACCGCCTTCCTCACCACCAGCGGGGTGCCCGTGGTCGTCGAGCTGGGCGTCTCGCTGGATGTGCTGCTCGCCGTACTGGTGTTGCAGGTTCTCACCACACGCATGCGCGCCGCCTTCGGCGGCACCGACCTGGACGAGCTACGGGAGCTGCGCGACTGATGGACGGCCCACATGACGACCACGCCGCGGACGCGATGAGCCGCGCATCCCTTCGGCGAAGGGCCTTCCGGCCGGTGGGCGGGGAGGTCGCGTGAGTCTTCTCGTGATCGCCCCGATCCTGTTCCCGCTCCTCGCGGCGCTCGGCTACGCCGTGTTCGGCTGGCGCGCCGTCACGGCCTGGCTGGGCGCGGGGGCGGCGGCCGGGTCGCTGGGCTGCGCGGTCGCGCTGGCCGTGGCCACCACCGCCCAGCCCAGGACGGCGCTCTCGGGGTTGCTCCGCGCCGACGCGCTGAGCGCCTTCATGCTGATCGTGATCGGCGTGGTGGCCCTGCTCGCGGCGCTCGCAGGGCCCGCGTACATGGCCGCCGAGCTCGCCGCCGGGCGCACCGGTCCCCGCGCCACCCGCAGGTACGGCATCCTCACCCAGGCGTTCGTCGCCGCCATGGCTGTCGCGGTGCTCGCGGCGAGCCTCGGGGTGCTGTGGGTCGCGGTGGAGGCCACCACGATCCTCACCGCGTTCCTGGTCGGGCACCGCCGTACGCGGCAGGCCGTTGAGGCGGCCTGGAAGTACGTCGTGATCTGCTCGGTCGGCATCACGCTGGCCCTGCTCGGCGTGGTGCTCACCCACTACGCGGCCCTGCGCGCCGGCGTGCCGGCGGCCGGCGCGCTCGACTGGGCGGTCCTGTCCGGCGACGCGGCCGGCCTGGACCCCGGGGTGATGCGCACCGCCGTGGTCCTCCTCGTGCTCGGGTTCGGCACCAAGGCGGGGCTGGCGCCGATGCACGCCTGGCTGCCCGACGCCTACGGCCAGACCCCGGCGCCGGTGTCCGCGCTCATGTCCGGGGTGCTGCTGTCGGTGGCGTTCTACGCCATCCTCCGCGTTAAGGTGATCGCCGACGTCGCCCTCGGCGCCGGGTTCACCCGCACGCTGCTCATCATCGCGGCCCTGGCGTCCCTGTCGGTCTCGGCGGCGCTGCTGCTGGCCCAGCGCGACTACATCCGCATGATCGCCTACTCCAGCATCGAGCACATGGGCCTGGTGGCGCTCGGGGCCGCCATCGGCAGTCGGCTCGCCATGGCGGCCGTACTGCTGCACATCCTCGGGCACGGGCTCGGCAAGTCGGTGCTGTTCCTCTCCTCGGGCCACATCCGGCAGGCCTTCGGGAGCAGCAGGATCGCGGCGGTGGGCGGCCTCGCCTCGCGGGCTCCGCTCCTCGCGGGCGCCTTCGGCCTCGGCCTGCTCGCGCTGACGGGCATGCCTCCGTTCAGCCTGTTCGCCAGCGAGCTCGGGATCGCCCGAGCCGGGTTCACCGCCGGGTTCGGCTGGGCGGTGGCGGCGGCGCTGGCGTTGACGCTGGTCATCGGGGCCGGAGTGCTGTCGGGCGGGAGGCGCATGCTGCTCGGCGCGCCCCCGCCGGGCGGCGCGGCGATACGGCTGACGCGCGCCTCGGCGGTGCCGCTGATCGCGGGCCTGGTCGCCTGCGCCGTCCTCGGCGTAGCCGCCGGGCCGATGCGCCCGCTGCTGGAGGCCGCCGCGACCATGGCGGGAGCGACCCCGTGACCGGCCGTCTCATCGTCAACGTACGGACCGGCGAGCTGGCCGACCGCACGGCACGGCTGCTCGCCGGCGGCTACCGCCTGGCCCTGGTGGCCGCCCACGAGGACGCCGGAGCCCTGCGCGTGGTGTACCTGTACACCGCCGGGTCGCCGGACCGGCGCGCCGAAGTGCACGTACACCTCGACCTGTGCGAACCGGTGATCCCGAGCCTCGCCGGGCTGTCCTTCCCGGCGGGCCGGTTCGAACGGGAAATGCGTGATCTGTATGGCATCGTCCCGATGCGTCACCCGCTTCCCCATCGCCTGGTCCGCCACCACCACTGGCCGAGGGGCTGGTATCCCATGCGGGCCGACGCCGGGCCCGCGCCGGAGTTCGGCGACCCCGAGGGCCCGTACCCCTTCCTCACCGTGGAGGGGCCGGGCGTGTACGAGATCCCCGTCGGCCCGGTGCACGCGGGGCTGATCGAGCCGGGCCACTTCCGGTTCTCGGTGGTGGGGGAGACGATCCTCAAGCTGAAGGCCCGGCTGTGGTTCGTCCACCGGGGCGTCGAGAAGCTGTTCACCGGGCGCCGGCCGGCCGAGGGGCTGGCGCTCGCCGAGCGCGTCAGCGGGGACACCTCCGTCGGCCACGCCCTGGCCTACTGCCTCGCGGTGGAGGAGGCGACCGGATGCGTCCTCGGCGCCGCGACGCAGCGCGGGCGCGCCGTCCTGCTCGAACTGGAACGCCTCTACAACCACGTCACCGACATCGGCGCCCTGTGCAACGACGTGGGCCACGGCATCCTCAACGCGCACTGCGGGCGCGTCCGCGAGCGGTTGCTCCGGCTCAACGCCGAGGTCACCGGCCACCGGCTGCTGCGCGGCGGGGTGAGGCCAGGTGGCGCCGCCCTGCGCGCGCTGCCCGACCTCGCCGCGCTGCGTGCCGTCGGCGCCGACGTGGCCGAGATCGCCGGCCTGGCGCTCGGGCACACCGTCGTGACCGACCGGTTCGCCGGCACCGCCGTGCTGACCGCCGAGGCCGCGGCGGACCTCGGGGCCCTCGGGTACGTCGCGCGGGCCAGCGGTCTCGCGGTGGACGCCCGCCGCGACCACCCCTTCACCGACATCGGCCCGTTCGCGGCGGCCACCCGTTCGGACGGTGACGTGCTGGCCCGGTTCCAGGTCCGCCTGGAGGAGATCGCCACCTCCATCGAGCTGATCGCGCGGCTGTGCGAGGGGCTCGCGCCGGGGGAGACGGGCGGACGGCTGCCCCGCGCCGCGCCGGGCTCGCCGAGCTCCGGGGTGGGCATCGTCGAGGGCTGGCGCGGGACGATCACGCACCGGGTGGAGCTCGCAGCCGGAGGCGCCCTCAGCCGGGTCAAGATCGTGGACCCGTCGTTCTTCAACTGGCCGGCCCTGCCCGTGGCGCTCGGGGGCGCGATCGTCCCCGACTTCCCCCTGGTGAACAAGAGCTTCAACCTGTCGTACGCGGGAAATGACCTGTGACCGGGTGGGACCCGGGCGAGGGGCGGGCCCCACCCGGCGGTGGCTCAGAGGTCGCCGTTCTCGATCGCCTCCTTCAGGCCCCGCCTGCGTCTCCTGGGCGGACACACGGATGAACCGCCCCCTCACCATGGGAAAGGGGCGGCCGTCACGGACGCCGGGCGAGGCCTGATCGGCGGGGTCAGGCCCGGATCATCGCGTCGAGGGTCTCGGTCATGTGCTTGCGCAGCTCGTTCAGGCGGACCTCGATGATGATCGAGGCGATGTCGGGATTGGCGGCGATCATGTCGCGCAGGCCGCTGCCGCCGGGGCCGTGCTCGAAGCTGTGACGGACGAGGGTCTTGTCCGGCGAGTCGGCGGGCTCCAGGTCGTAGCGCCACCGCGACGAGGGGCACTCCGGGCCGTTCTCGCCGTCCAGCACCACCCACGCGTAGGAGCTTGGGCGCTCGGCCTCGGTGACCATGCAGGTCACCGTCCACACCCGGCCCTCCCGGCGGTTGCGTCCCTCGAACAGCGTCCCCTCCTCCGGCACCGAGCGGTCGGCGTCGAGCCAGGCGCCGTGCTCGCACTCCGGGCTCCAGTCGCCGATACGGGGCACGGTCGTGACGAGGTCCCACAGCCGCGCCGGCGGGACGTCGACGACGGTCTCCAGGTCCACGCGTATGCCTGTGACGCCGTAGTCCTCCATGATGACCTCCGCACTCTCGTGGCACCTCGCGCGGTGCCGTCCCATCGCTGGTTCCTACGATGGACCAGAGGCACGTAAGGGGCTAGTTCGGCGCGGAAAGCAGGGGTCTAAGGGGTAGGGGCGCCGGTCTTCGAGAGAGAGGGCGCCTACCGGCCTGTCGAGCGGGCGTACGGCCCGCCGGGGCCGCGCTGTGCCTGCTGATCGTGGCCGCGGGAACCAACCTTAGGCTTCACGCCATGCTCGCCGGATGACCGGGCCGTCCGGCCGGAGGCGCCTGGCCGCGCTATTTACTCTTAGGAAACTTTCCTTTATATTTCTGGCACCCCCCAGCGAAGGAGTGCCGCATGCGGAAAACGATCATGGTGGTGGCCACGGCTTTACTAACCGCAGGGATCACGGTGTTCGCCGCCTCGCCTGCCCTGGCCCACGGCTACGTGTCCTCGCCGCCGAGCCGGCAGGCCCTGTGCGCCCAGGGCGTCGTCCCCAACTGCGGCGACATCATCTACGAGCCGCAGAGCGTGGAAGGACCCAAGGGGCAGCGGAACTGCCACGGCGGCGTCGCCCGGTTCGCCCAGCTCAGCGATGAGAGCAAGCCGTGGCCCGCCACCTCCGTGGGCACCACGGTCACCTTCAACTGGGTGCTGACCGCCCGCCACGCCACCAGCACCTGGGAGTACTACATCGGCGGCACCCGCGTCGCGGTGTTCGACGACCAGGGCCGCCAGCCCGGCGCGACGGTGTCGCACACCGTGAACCTGTCCGGCTTCAGCGGCAGGCAGAAGGTCCTCGCGATCTGGAACATCGCCGACACGGTGAACGCCTTCTACTCGTGCATCGACCTGCAGATCGGCGGCGGTGGTGGCAACCCCTCGCCCACCCCGAGCCCCACGCCGACCCGCACTCCCACCCCGACCCCGACCCCGACTCCCACCACGACCGCCCCGGGTGGAACGTGGAAGGCCGGCACCGCCTACGCGGTGGGCGCCCAGGTCACCTACAACGGCGTGCTCTACCGGTGCATCCAGGCCCACACGGCGCTCGCGGGGTGGGAGCCGCCGAACGTGCCTGCCCTGTGGCAGAGGGTCTGACCCGCCGACGTGCTGACGGGCGCCGCGTCCCCGGGCGCGGCGCCCCCGGAAGACCGCCGGCCCTTCCGCACGCACCGGAAGGGCCGGCTCCCCACGACGCCTTCGGATCAGGCCGGTCACCGAACCCAGAGAGGCGGACCACATGAGACGCGCCGCACTCGCCCTCGTCGCCGCGGTGAGCCTGCTGGCCCTTCCCGCCTGCGCCGCCGCCACGGCCACCCCCGGATCGCGACCCGCGGGCGGCACCTCGGCGCCCGCCGCGACCGGGCCGGTCAACGACGCGGACGTGATGTTCCTGCAGATGATGATCCCGCACCACCGCCAGGGGATGGCGATGGCCGGCCTGGCGAGGACCCGGGCCGTACGGGGCGAGGTGAGGACCCTGGCGACGGCGGTCGAGGCCACCCAGGGCGACGAGGTACGGGCCATGACCGCGTGGCTGCTCGGCTGGGGCCGCCCCCTGACGGTGGACGTCCGCGCGCACGAGGCCCACGGCGGCCTGCACGCCACCAGCCCGGAGGAGATCACCACGTTGGGGAAGATGACCGGCGTCGAGTTCGAGCGCAGGTTTCTCAACGTGATGATCGCCCACCAGACCAACGCCATAGAGATGGCGCGCACGGAGATCGGCACGGGCATGAACGCCGAGGTCGAGAGCTTCGCCCGCCGGATCGACCAGTCACGCTCCGCACAGGTGAGGCAGATGCTCGGCGAGCTGAACTGACCGGGGACCGCCCGGCCCTCGACCGGAAGATGACCTCGCGTGCGAGCCGCGGCCGCGGCTAGGAGACTCCGGAGAGGGGGAGCCGGACCTCGAACCGCGCGCCCCCGGAGGGGGAGCGCAGCACCTGGATGGTCCCGGCGTGGGCGCGGGCCACGTCGCGGGCGATGGCGAGGCCGAGGCCCGTGCCGCCGCGGTCGCGGCTGCGGGAGGCGTCCAGCCGGGTGAAGCGCTCGAAGATCCTTTCGCGGTCGGAGTCGGCGACCCCGGCGCCGTCGTCGGAGACCGCCAGCACGGCGGTGTCCCCCTCCCGGAACACCTCCACCGCCACCGTGCCCTCGGCGTGCCGCTGGGCGTTGTCCAGCAGGTTGGCCAGCGCCCGGTTGAGCTGGCTCTGCACGACGTTCACGATCACCCCGTCCTCCAGCGAGAGCTTGGTGGGAAGCCGGTCGTTGCGGTGGTCCAGCGCCATGCGGACCAGTTCGCCGAGATCCACCTGCTTTCGCATGACGGGCACGGCGCTCTCGACCCCGGCCAGATAGAGCAGATCGGTCACGATCTGCTGCAGGCGCTCCACGTCACCGAGCATGCGGGGGAGCAGTTCCTCCAGCTCGGTCTCCTCGGGATGCATCTGGGCCTCCTCCAGTTGCAGGCGCAACCCGGCCAGCGGGGTGCGCAGCTCGTGGGAGGCGTCGGTGACGAACTGGCGCCGCACCTGCACGGCCTGCTCCAGCCGGCCAAGGGTGCGGTTGGCCGTACGGGCCAGCTTGGCGACCTCGTCGTCCCCGGGGGGCTGGGGGACCCGGCCGCTGAGGTCCTGGAAGGTGATCTGGGCGAGCTGGGACCGGATGCTGTCGACGGGCCGCAACGTCTGGCCGATGACCTTCCAGGTGGTCCAGCCCGCAAGCGCGATGAGCGCGGCCGTCTGGACGCCCACGAGGGTGACGATGAATCCCGTGGACTGGATGCTGGAGGCCCGCTGGCCGGCGTAGACGACAGAGGAGCTCGGCATCGCCCCGGTCCGCAGCGCGGTGAGGCGCAGGCAGCCCGGCTGGGGATTCAAGCAGGTCTGCAGGTCCTTGATCGGATCATCCGGGCTGGGCCACACCGTGCTGACCGGACGACTTCCCTTGGCGGCGCCGGAGGCGGCGATGACCTTCCGGTCCGGTCCCACGACCTGTACCAGGTCGATGCCGGGAACCACGGGCACGATCAGCTTGGGCAGGCGCCCGGCGTGGATGGCGGCCGCGACCGCGCTGGCTTCCTCCCTGGTGTCGTGCCATACCGAGTCGGTGAACATCTGCTGGATGACCGTGCTCATGATCAGCGCCATCGGTACCAGGATCAGGGCGGTGATCAACATGGTCAACAGCGTGATCCGTCCCCGGATCGACCGTGGGCGCAGCCTCAGTGGCGATAGACCCATACCTTCAAGTTACGTGAGCTGGTCAAACGCCTCTGAACCGACCTTGGTCCCCGGCTCGGTGTCCCGGTCGTACGGCCCGGCGTGGGCCCCCGGTCAGCGGGGCGGGCCGGACCGGCGCGCGTCGAAGGCGAGCCTCGTGAGGCGCACCAGCTCGGGAAGGACCACGCCCAGCGGGGCGTCGACGGTCAGCGCGGCGTGACCGTCCCCGCGGGTCGGGCCCTGGTTGACGATCGCCACGGGAATGCCGAGCTTCGCCGCCCGGAGCACGAACCGGCGGCCCGACATCACCGTCAGCGACGATCCCAGCACCAGCAGCGCACGGGCGCTCTCCACGAGGGCGAAGCACTCGTGGACGCGCTCGGCGGGGACGGTCTCGCCGAAGAACACGACGTCCGGCTTCAGCGTCCCGCCGTCGCACGCCGCGCATCCGACGATCCGGAAGCCGTCGACCTCCTCGTCGCGCAGGTCGACGTCGCCGTCGGGGTTGATCGCCGTCACCCGGGCGTCGAACCACGGGTTCGCCTCCCTCAGGCGGCGGTCCAGCTCCTCCCGCGAGCTGAGATCGCCGCAGCCGAGGCACACCACCTGGCCCAGGCTGCCGTGCAGCTCGACCACGTCCCGCGCGCCCCCCGCCTGGTGCAGGCCGTCGACGTTCTGCGTGACGATGCCCGCCACCAGGCCGTCCCGCTGGAGGCGGGCGACGGCGCGGTGGCCGTCGTTGGGCCTCGCCCGCGCCACGGCCCGCCATCCGAGGTGGCTCCTGGCCCAGTAGCGCCGCCTCGCCGCCGGATCGCCGACGAAGGTCTGGTAGGTCATCGGGGTGTGCCGGACCAGGGCCCCGCTGGGCCCCCGGTAGTCGGGGATCCCCGACTCCGTCGAGATCCCCGCCCCGCTGAGCACCACGACATCGCCCGCCGCCAGCAGATCCGCCAGCAGGTCGGTGTTCTCGGTCACCTACCCATGCTGCCCCATCATCCGCGGTGCTCGGAATCGGGAGCCCAAGGGTTCCCCAACCCCTGCTCGGGGGCGAGCGCCCGCCGGTCCTGGCCGCTACGCTGGCGGGAGCCCGTGCCCCCCCGGCCATGCCATCACGCGAGCACCGGCCGGCCGCGGGCCCGGTCCGGCGGACGACACAGCCGCCCTCGCGCCCGACGTCCCCTTTCCCGCCCCGAAGGTGTCCCGTGACCGCTGCCGTCCACCTCGTCCCGCACCCCGACGACACCCTGCCCTGGACGCTCATCGTCGCCCTGAGCGGCGAGCTGGACTACACCAACGCCGAGTCGCTGCGCGAGCGGATCCTGGCCCTGCTGACCGACGAGCACCGGTGCCTGGTGCTCGACCTGGGCGAGCTGAGCTTCTGCGACTCCACCGGGATCCGCATCTTCCTGGCCCTGCGCACCCTGGTCGGCGAGCGCGGGGGCGTGATCTCCCTGACCGACCTGCACCCCCGCCTGGTGAGGATCTTCCAGACCACCGGCCTGGCGCGGTTCTTCGCCGTCCAGCCCACCCGCGCCGACGCCCTGGCCGCCCTGCGCGCGCGGACCCCCGAGGGGTGTCGCGGCGGAAGCACCTCGCCACCCGCACGGGGCTGACCGGGGCGGCGCCGTGGGCCGCGCCGGGTCAGGACGCGTAGGCCTCCAGTTCGTAGATCCTCGCCGCGGTGTCGCTGTCGCTCGTCGGGGTGAGGACGTTCAGCCGTACGTAGCGGGCGGTGACCGGCGAGACGGTGTGGGTGGTTACGTCGGCGGTGTTGCCGCGCGCCGACGCCACCGTGGACCACGTCGTCCCGTCGGTGCTCACCTGGATGTCGAAGTCGCGGGTGTTCCAGCTCGTCTTCTCACCGCCCGCGCCGGAGTGGCGCACGACGAAGCGCCGCAGCGTCGTGGCCGCCTGCAGGTCGACGCGCAGCCACTTGCTCGATCCGAGGGAACACCACTTGTCCGTCGGGCCGCCCGACACGGTGCCGTTGACGGCCTTGGCCGGCGCCTCGTTCGCCGCGCACTGGCTGTCGGCGGTGGCCGGCTTGTTCAGCGCGAGGTTGGTCCCGCCGGTCTGGCCGGGCACGTAGAGGCGGATGTCGGTCAGGCTCGCACTGCCTTCGTAGACGTTGGTGTACAGGTCTCCGATCACGAAGTAGTCGGGGTAGGCCGAGCCCGATGGCCACTGGTTCGGCCAGGTGGTGCTGCCGTGGGCGTCGTTCTGCACCAGGTTCCCGTTGAACCGGCCGTCGTACTCACTCGCCTTGACGTTGTAGTGCCAGATCGGGTCGTTGCCCACCACGAAGTCGCGGTGGAAGCGCAGGGTCCTCTGACCCGCGCGGGCGAAGTTCCCGCTGGCCTCCAGCGTGTAGCCGGTGGCGTCACGTTCGATCGCGAAGGTGTAGAACTGGTTCGGCATGAGCTCGGGCTGGAGCTCCGCCGCCGACGAGAGCTGCTGCTCGGCGACGCCGCCGGAGCAGCTCGTCATGAACCACTGGGAGTTGCCGGGCAGGCCGCCGGGGCCCGGGGTCCAGTTGGGCATCCCGCTGATCCACATGTTGACGGTGTTGAAGCTGCTGTCGCGGTAGTTGTAGTACTGGTTCGTGGCCGAGTTGCACACCCGCCCGCCCGTGCCGGTGCCCACCCGGTCGGGGTGCTGGGAGAAGGCGTCCATGAGCACCTTGCGGTGGTAGTGCCAGAAGTGGTTGTTGCGGGGCGCCGGGTTGGCGAAGTCGACGATCGACAGGAAGTGGTAGCCGTTGTACCCGTACGGCCCCTGCCGCACGTCCTGCCACTGGCAGTAGGGCACCGACGCGTCCCCGCTCCAGCCGGGCGACTTCGAGCCCTCGCCCCACGGGTGCTGCGTCTTGCAGCCCGTGGTGCTGTAGCCGTTGGTCCGTCCGCCGTAGTCGATCGTGCCGTTGCGCTTGCCGCCGAAGTCGAGGGTCTTGAGCTTGTACTCGATGCGGTACTGCTCGGGCAGCTTGTTGGTGGGCCGGAAGATGGCCCCGCCGGTCGACTCCGGCACGTTGAGCACCGCGACGTGCTCGCTGCCGAGGGCCTGCGTGGTGATCGACGGCGGGGACTCGATGACGCCGTCCTTGTTGAAGTCGCGGGCCGACAGCGAGGCCGTGAGCCAGCCGTCCTTCCCGACCTTGAAGTCCTTGCGGTAGGTGGAGAAGGAGTTGAACGCGGTCGTCCACGCGGGCCCGTAGTCGTTCTTGTACCACTGGCCGGCGTCGTCGGTGATGGTGTCGAAGGGGGAGCTGTAGGTCTCCTTGACCCACGGGGTGCTCGCCCCGGTCAGCGGCGTCGAGAAGTCCTCGTTGTAGAGCAGGGTCCAGCCGGGGCGGGTCGGGTCGTCGGCCGCCACGCCCTTGGCGGCGGGGCCGGGGGCGGTGGCGCCCGTGGCGGGCGCGCCCGAGGTGAGCGAGCCCACGATCACGAGGCTTGAGGTGGCCGCGGCGATGGCAGCCCCGTGCACGACTCGTCTGACGGTTTGTCGCATGAGTGGTGTCCTTCGGTAGACGGGGGTGAGGCGCGTGACGCGAGTGGCGTCCCGCGCGGGCGGTCGTGGTGGCGTCGCCGCCCGCCACCCGACCGGGGGCGTGGAGTTCGAAAACCTCCCTCAGAAGGCGCCGTTGGGGTCGTAGTACTGTGCCGCGTTCTCCTTGGTGACCATGGGGGAGGGGACCACCGTGTCCTTCTCCACGGTGGCGCCGCTCAGGATCTCCACCGCCCGGTCCAGGCCCTTTCCGCCGATGATGTCGGCGTCGTTGAGGCCCGTGACGGCGTAGTTGGTGCCGTCCAGGATCGCCTTGAGCGCCTCGGCCTGCCCGTCGACGCCGGCGATGATGACCTGCTTGGACTTCCCGGCGTCGGCGATGGCGCGCTGGGCGCCGAGGCACATCGCGTCGTTCTCGCAGAACACCGCGTCGACGTCGGCGTTGGTGGCCAGCAGGCTCTCCATCACCGACAGCCCGCCGTCCGATCCCCAGTTGCCGAAGTCGGGGGCCTCGACGAGGGTGATCGACGGCTTGCCCCGCAGGACCGACTTGACCCCGTTGGTACGGGCGAGGCCGATGCTGTTGTCGGCGGGCCCGCCCTTGATGATGGCGACCTTGCCTCCGCCGGGGAGCTTCCCGGCGATGAACTCGCCGTCCTGCCTGCCGATCGCCTCGTTGTCGGGGCCGATCCAGCTCGTGTACTCGCCGGTCTGGAACTTGCGGTCCACCAGGACCACCGGCTTGCCGGCCGCCTTGATGGCGTTCAGCGCCGCCGGCGCGGACTCCAGCGGGCCGCCGGAGATGATGACGGCGTCGACGTTCTTGCTCAGCAGGTCCTCCACGTTGGACGCGAGCTTGGCCGCGTCGCCGTTGGCGTCGGTGCTGATGACCTCGACGTTGCCCTTCTTCTTGGCCTGGGCGGCGATCGCCTTGTCCATGCCGCTGAAGTAGGGGCCGCTCAGCAGGAAGTTGGCGACGCCGATCGTGTACCGCCCGTCGCCGGTGGCCGCGCCTGGCTTGCCCGGCTCGGACGAGCAGGCGGCCAGGCCGGCGGCGAGGACGCCGGTGACCAGCACGCCGCACAGCCTCTTCATGTACATGCGGGAACCTCCGATGGTGTGAGGTGTCAGGAACGCACCCGATTGGTGCGCTGGACGAGGATCACGGCGATGATGATCAATCCTTTGAGCACCTGCTGCCAGAAGCTCTGCACGCCGTAGAGGTTGAGCAGGTTGTTGATCAGGACGAGCACCAGCACCCCGCCGAAGGTGGCCCGCGTGGACCCGCGCCCGCCCGCCAGGCTCGCGCCGCCGATCACGCACGCGGCGATCGCGTCGAGCTCGAACGCCACGCCCACGCTCGGCTGGGCGATGCCGACCCGGCTGCTCAGGATGACGCCCGCCAGGCCGGCGCAGGCGCCGCTGATGGTGTAGGCGAGGATCACGTGGCGGCGCACGTTGATGCCGGCGAGCCGCACGGTCTCCGCGTTGCCGCCGATGGCGACGATCGAACGGCCCGCCGGGGTGCGCGTCAGGAAGACCCCGCCGGCCAGGAAGACCACGAGCATGATCAGCGTGCTCAGCGGGATCGGGCCGGCCATGGCCGAGCCGAGCGTGAAGAACGCCGGGTCGTCCGGGGCGATCGGCACCTCGGAGTACACGAACGCCAGGCCCCGTATGGTCGTCAGCGCGGCCAGCGTCACCACGAAAGGCGCGAGCCCGAAGCGCGCGACCAGCGTGCCGTTGACCAGCCCGAAGCCCACGCCGGAGGCCACGCCCACGGCCATGGCGAGCGGGATGGGGAGCCCGGAGACCAGCCCCGCGGTGACGATGCCGGAGAAGGCCACCACCGACCCCACCGACAGGTCGATGCCGCCGGTGAGGATGACCACGAGCATGCCGAACGCGAGCAGGCCCGTGGTGACCATCTGCTTGAGCAGGTTGGTGAGGTTGGCCGGGGTCAGGAACGTGTCGGAGGTGAGCGCCGCCGTCCCGGCCATCAGCACGATGAGCGCGACGAAGGCGGCCTGCACGGTGACGTCACGGCCGCCCACGACGAGCCGGGGCGGCCTCCTGCCGGTGGTGGCGGGGGCGTGCCCGGCGAGCTGGTCGGTCATGCCGCCCTTCCGATCGCGTAGGTGAGGACCTCGTCCTCGGTGGCCGTGTCCGAACGGGCCTCGCCGCTGATGCGGCCCTGGTTCATCACGAGGACCCGGTCGGTGGCGCCCAGGACCTCGGTGAGGTCGGAGGAGATGAGCAGGACGCTGAGGCCCTCGCGGGCGAGGCCGTCGATCATGCGGTAGATCTCGACCCGGGTGGCCATGTCCACGCCGCGGGTCGGCTCGTCCAGGATCAGCACGCGGGGCCCGGCCAGCAGCCACTTGGCCAGGACGGCCTTCTGCTGGTTGCCGCCGCTGAGGTTCACGGCGGGCATGGAGGCGCACCTCGGCGGCTGGATGTCCAGCCGATCGATCATCTCCGTGACCTTCCGCCGCCGCAGCGCCACGTCGATCAGCGGGCCGCGCGTGGTGGCCCGCAGCGTCGTGAGCATGATGTTGTCTGAGACGCTCATGCCGAGCACCAGGCCACTGCCCTTGCGGTCCTCGGTGACCAGCGCCAGCCCGGCCGCGATGGCCTCGCCAGGCGTGCGGAAGTCGCCGGAGCCGTCCGCGGCGCGCACCTGGCCCGAGGTCGCGCGCCCGGCGCCGAACAGGCACCGGGCCAGCTCGCTGCGGCCCGAGCCCACCAGGCCGAAAAGCCCAACGATCTCCCCGGTGTGCAGCGTGAACGAGATGTCCTCGAACTCCCCTGCCCGGCCGAGCCGCGACACGGTGAGCGCCGCCTCGCCACGCTCCGCCCGCCGGTCGGGGTAGATCTGCTCCAGGCGGCGGCCGGCCATCATGCCGATCAGCTCGCCCTCGCTGGTGCGCCCGGGTTCGGTGGTGCCGATCACCAGGCCGTCCTTGATCACCACGATCGAGGTGGCCAGCTCCAGCACCTCGGCGAGCCGGTGGGACACGTAGACGATGAGCACGCCGCGCTCCCGCAGCCGGCGGATCAGCGCGAACAGCGCCGCGAGGTCGGTGCCGGCCAGCACCGCGGACGGCTCGTCCAGCACCAGCACGCGCGGCTCGTCCACCAGGGCCTTGGCGATCTCGACCATCTGCTGCCGGGCCACCGACAGGCGCCCCGCGGCCGTACGCGGGTCGATCGCGCCGAAACCGATGCCGTCCAGCAGCTCCTGTGCCCGCGCGTGCGCGGCGGGCCAGTCGATGAGCCCGGAGCGGCGGCGCGGGAAGTTCCCCATCAGCAGGTTCTCGGTGACCGACAGCTGGGGCACCAGCGTCAGCTCCTGGTAGACCGTGCGGATGCCCCGCGCGTGGGCGTCGTGCGGCGAGCGCAGCTCGAAGCGCTCGCCGTCCATCCACATCTCGCCCTGGCTCATGGGCTGCGCTCCGGCGAGGATCCTTATCAGCGTGGACTTGCCGGCCCCGTTCGCGCCCACCACGGCGAGCACCTCGCCGCGCCGGCCGGCGAGGTCCACCCCGTGGAGCACCCGCACGCCGCCGTAGTCCTTGCGCACGCCCCGGAGTTCCAGGATCATCCGAAGGCCCCCATCAGCACCATCGTCTTCTGCCGGGTGAAGTCCAGGACGGTCTCGTGCAGGCCCTCGCGGTAGCCCCCGGTGTCCTTGGTGCCGCCGAAGGGGAGGTTCTCGGCGCGCAGGGCGGTGGAGCCGTTGATCACCACTCCGCCGACGTCCAGCAGCCGTGCGAGGGTGAACGCCCGCGACACGTCCCGCGTGAAGACCGCGGCGTGCAGGCCGTACGGGGACTCGTTGGCCATCCGCACGGCGTCCAGCGGGTCGGTGAAGCGGGCCACCGGCGCCACCGGGCCGAAGATCTCCTCGGCGAAGGCATCGCTGCTCACCGGGACGTCCACGAGCACGGCCGGGTCGACGAACGCCGCGCGCCTGCCGCCCCCCGCGACCAGCCGGGCGCCGTCCCGCACGAGCCTTCCGACGGCCGCCTCGACGCGCTCCGCGGCCTCCTCGGCGATCAGCGGGCCGACGTCGGTCGACTCCAGCAGCTGATCGCCCACGGTCAGCTTCGCGGTCTGGCCGAGCAGCGACTCCACGAAGGCGTCGTGGATCCCGTCCTGCACGTACACCCGCTTGACCGCGCAGCAGATCTGCCCGTTGCCGCGCGCCAGGCGCCCGAGCACCACGGCCTGGGCGGCGGCCTCCACGTCGGCGTCGTCGCACACGATCAGCGCGTCGTTCCCGCCGAGCTCCAGGAACACCTTCTTCAGCGTCGCCGACCCGAGGCGCGCGATCTCGCGGCCGGCCGCCGTGCTCCCGGTGAGGCTGACCGCGGCGATTCCCGGTGACTCGGCCAGCGCCCGGGAGACCTCCACGCCGCCGGTGACGATCTGGTGCGCGTGGCGGGGCGCGCCCGCGAGCTCGACGAGTCCGGCGACCCGCAGCAGGGCGAGCGGGCAGCGCGACGGCGGCTGCACGACGACGGCGTTGCCCGCCGCCAGCGCGGCGGCGGCCTTGTGGGCGTACAGCTCGACCGGGTAGTTGAACGGGACGAGCGCCGCGACGACGCCGAGCGGCTCGCGCATCGTGACGGCGAGGTGGCGCTCCAGGCCAGGCACGGCGTCCAGCGGGATCTGCCGGCCGAAGAGCCTCGTGGCCTCCCCGGCGTAGCCCCGGAAGATCCGGATCGCGGCCTCGACCTCGCCGCGGGTCTGGGGCAGGGGCTTGCCGTTCTCCCCGGCGAGCAGCACGGCCAGGCTCTCGGCCTCGTCCTCCATCAGGCGGGCCACCTCGCGGAGCAGGTCGGCCCGCTGGTGGGCGGGCATGGCGGCCATGGCGCGCTGGCCCTCTAGCGCGGCGTCGGCCACCGATGCCACGCGCTCCGCGTCCATGGCCTCCACCTCCCCGAGGGGCTCGCCCGTGCCGGGATTGCGGACGACGATGACGTGACCGTCTGGCGATATGGCGGAGGACATCCGTTTCACTCCTCGGGTGGATCGGCTTCTCGGTCGGGTGCTGCTCGGTGCCCGCTTCGGGACCGGGGCGGTCAGGGGTCCCTGGCCTC
This sequence comes from Sphaerisporangium sp. NPDC049003, assembly GCF_043197795.1. Lineage (NCBI taxonomy): Bacteria > Bacillati > Actinomycetota > Actinomycetes > Streptosporangiales > Streptosporangiaceae > Sphaerisporangium > Sphaerisporangium sp. NPDC049003. The sequence goes on along the minus strand of NZ_JBICTU010000032.1, from coordinate 21,159 downwards.
GGCGAACGATGCCGGACCTGCCTCTGGCGCCTGATGCCTGAGGGCGGGGGAGGCCCCGTTCCGGTTCGCCACGTAGCCGATCCTGCGGCTGATCTCGGCCGCCATCGCGAGCGCGGCCGGCGCCAGGCGATGGCAGTCCTCGACGCTGAAGCGGTTGGCCGGCGCCGAGACGCTGAACGCCGCCACCGGCTGGCCGGAGGCGTTCATGATGGGCAGCCCGACGCAGCGGACCCCCTCCTCGTTCTCCTCGTCGTCGATCGCGAACCCCCGCTCACGTACGACGTCGAGCTCGGCCAGCAGCGCGGCGCCGGTGAGGGTGCGCGGCGTGCGGCGGTCGAGGCGTCCTGCGACGATCTCCGCGCGGCGCCGCTCGTCCAGCGGCGCGAGCACGGCCTTGCCCATCGCCGTGCAGTGCAGGGGGACACGGCTGCCGATGCGCGAGACGAGACGCACCGACTTGGCGCTCTCGACCTTGTCGATGTACACGATCCGGTTCCCCGCGAGGATGCCGAGGTGGACCGTCTCGCCACTGAGCTCGACCAGCGCGACCAGGTACGGGCGCGCCGCCGCACGCAGGCCGTCCTCCTCCAGGTACTGCCCGGCGAGCGTCACCAGGGTGACGCCGAGGTGGTACGAGCCCGCCGCGTCCCGGTCGAGCACGCCGAGTTCGAGCAGCGAGGTGACGTACCGGTGCGCGGTGCTGACGGCGACGCCCGCGTGGCGAGCGAGCTCGCCCAGCGTGATGCCGGCTCTGCCCGTTTCGGACACGGCCTGGATGAGTTCAAACGCCTTGTCGACACTGGACGACTTCCGGCCACTTTGCATTCGAGTTACTCGAATCTATTTTCATAGCGCTGCAATTTTTTGCGATGGTTACATCGGATGTGCTGGGTGTCAAGTCCCCCGCTTTGTCCACCATGAGGAGACGTTTCATGGGTATATGACGGATATATTGTGCTATGTCCGATAGTGTCGGCCCGGAATGGTTGGATGAGACACCCGAGGTGTGGGACCGCACGCGCCCTCGCCTGCGACATCACAGGTTCGTCGGCTCGTTATGAGCGTCGTTAGTTGCTCGATGCCATTCGGTTCTTGCGAGCATCGTCGCCGGCGACGGAGAGCAGCATCGCCTGCGCGCGGTGGTCGGAGAGGCCCTGGGGGTCGAGGAGGCGGTAGCCGTGGACCCGCGCCGAGGAGGTGAAGGTCCAGTCGAGCCGCCACAGCGCGGGGCCGGAGGCGGGCCACGAGGCCGGGTAGAGATGGCGGGCGTCATCGGTGCCGGAAAGCCGGCCGGACAGCCACCGGAGATCTCCCATGGCGCCCGTGGTGTTGAAATCGCCGGACACCACGATCGCGTTCCCGTTGGCGTCCACGTCGGCCGCGAGACCGTGGAACTGCGCCTTGCGAGCGGCGTTCCTGCCGCGCAACTCCGAGTAGAACCTCGATGTCAGGGGATTCTCGTCCAGCATGTACTGCGTGGGAATGTGCACGTTGTAGAACGAGATCACGGACGTGCCGACCCGCAGGTCGGTGCGTAGCACTTTGGCCTGCTGGAACGCCGAGTCCCACGTCGGCCGGGGCCCGAGCGTCCTGGCGGGTCCCACGGGCGGGGCCGCCACGATGGGAAAGCGCGACAGCGTTACCAGTTCGCCTACGGCCGCGATCTGGTAACCGGGAAACTCCCGCCGTAGCCGGGCCAGATCGTCGACCTCCTGGGGAGTGTCATCAGTCCAGTGCAAATACTCCTGGAGAAGGTAGACGTCGGCCCGCTGGGCCTTCAGGAAACCGTAGAAGCGCTCCGGCCGGTCGTCCTGGTCCCAGTACTCGGTGTTCCACGACATCACGCGCACCGCTCCCGCCGGGGCGGCGGGCTCGCCCGAGCCCCGCAGCGCGCCGAGGGCGAGCCCGCTCTGGCCGGCGCCGACGGCGAGGGAGACGGCGGCCAGAGCGGAGCACCACCGCCGGGACCGGCCCGCCAGCGGCGCCAGGGCCAGTAGCAGGAGCGGACCGGCGACATAGACCAGCGGGGGCGCCAGATCGGGCAGCAGCCACAGCCAGAACCGGCCGGACAGCAGGCGCTGCAGCACGACGAACAGCAGCCACGCCACCGTGAGCCCGGCGACCAGCCGCGTCCGCCACCGGGGGGCGCCTTCCACGCCGGGCTCCACCGTGCTCAGCCCCGGGTCCCGAGGGCGGCCGGCGCCGGCGTTTCGTACAGCCTGCGGAACCTGCCCGACGCCAGCCACTGCAGGGCGCCGGCCGCCACGCCGCCGATGATGACGAGGTTCACCAGGAAGTGCACGCCGACGAAGAACAGGCCGAACACCGGACACCGCCTGGAGAACACGAACCTGTACATCCCCGCGTCGCACGCCAGCGAGGCGGCCACCAGCAGCGCGGGCACGGCCGCCGCCACGGGGCCGAGCACCAGGGGCAGCGGCAGGGTGACGACGGCCAGCAGCGCCGCCACCGAGGCCCAGGCCCGTGAGGCCGTCTCGTACCCCCGCGCGAACCCGCGCCTGCTCGCGTACAGGGGAACGCGGGAGCGGCCCCGGTGGAAGAGCTTGCGCAGCAGGGCCGGGAGCTCGCGGTCGTGGCCCATGCGGCCGTGGATGGCCGAGGTGATGAGCACGGTGTGACGCCGGCTGAGCCGGTGGCCGTAGTCGACCTCCTCGGTGTGCTTCAGCAGCGGGTTGAACGGCCCGGTCTCGGCGAACACCTCGGCCCGGATGGCGAACATCGCCGACCACAGGAAGGACACCTCGCCCTCCGAGCCGATCGACCAGTAGTGGTGCTGGAGCGAGCGGTAGTCCTCGACCCGGGTGGACCGGATCAGCGGCTCGGGGTCCTCGATGCCGCAGGCCGCCCCGAGGCCGGGATCGGCCAGCAGCAGCGCCACCCCGGTGGCGACCGCGTCGGGGGCCAGCGCCACGTCGGAGTCCACGAAGAACAGTATTTCGCCGCTCGCCCACCCTGCGCCGGTGTTCCTGGCGACGGCGGGACCGCTGTTGACCGGGGTTCGTACGACGTCGACACCCAAGGACTCCGCGATCGTCACCGATTCGTCGGTGCTGTGGTCGTCCACCATCACGATTTCCACACACGGGTACGTCTGTTCCTGAACGGCCTTCAGGCACAGGGGCAGGAATCGCGCGTGGTTGTAGTTCGGCACGATGACGGTGACCAGCGGAGGGCGCGTTTCCATGGTTTACCTCACCTTCGGATCGGCGTTCGGGGGCGTTGACGGGGCGGCGTTCTCGTTCGCGGCCGGGGACACGACCAGGTCCTGAAGGTGGTGGCTCGACAGGCCTTCGGGGGAGCGCAGGGCGTACCGGTGGACGGCGACGTCGCGCGAGGTGAAGGTCCAGTCCATCCGCCACAACCGCAGGCCGGAGAACGTGAGCGTCGCCGGATAGAGCGGTCCGCCGGCGCGCGCCGCGTCCCGCAGGTGGCCGAGGCGGCGCGTGTATCCCATGCCGGGCAGCAGGTTGAAGTTCCCCGAGGCCAGCACGGGGTTGGCGTTGCCGGCGACGTCGGTGACGAGCTCCTGGAGCTGGGTCGCCCGCGCGGAGTCAAGCAGTTCGATCGAACGGTAGAAATCGCGGGTCAGCGGGCTGGAGCTCAGATAGAGCATGTCGTAGAAATGCACGTTGTAGACCGAGAGAATGTGCTCGCCGACGTGCAGATCGGTGCGCAGTGCGGCGCGTTTCCAGTTTCTCGCCAGCGGGTTCGGATTCGTCCCCAGCGGGGTTTCCCTCACGATGGGAAACCGCGAGATCGTGAGGAGGCCGTCGGCGGTCGCGAAATGACGGCCGGGGAACTCGCGGCGCAGCCGTTCCCCGTCGTCGATCGTCACCGGCGCCCCGGGTCCGCACCCCGAGTGCTCCTGGAGCAGGTAGACGTCGGCCCTCCACTTCCTCAGGTAGCGGAGGAAGCGGACGGGGTCGTCGGTGGTGTCCCAGCAGAAGGTGTCCCAGGAGACCACGCGCAGCGCGCCCGGGGGCGCGGGCCCGTCCGCGCCCCCGCCCCACGGCTCCCGAAGCCCGGCCTGGTCCAGGCCGAGGACGAGCGCGGCCGAGGTGAGCAGCACCGTCCACCATCGGGCCGGCCTGGCCACCTGGACGCGGCACAGCGCAAGCACCGCGACGGCGGCCAGCAGCGCCGCCGGCAGCAGCGCGTACAGCAGCGGCGGCACCATCAGGTCGGGGATGACCCACACCCAGGACCGGCCGCTGAACAGCCGGCGCAGGACGACCAGCGCCACCTCCGCAGCCGCCAGGCCGACCAGCACCCGTTCCAGGAGGGACAGCCGCGCGCGGGCCAGCAGGAGCATCGCCACCGACCCGAGCACCACGAGCGGCGCGGCGAAGAACAGCACCAGCGGGACCGCGCCGCCCCACCACCAGAACCGGCCGGTGAGCCAGTTGGCCAGGGTGAGGACCAGCCACAGCGAAAGGATCCCGAGCGCCGCCCCGCCGGCCCGGCGCGGCACGCTCATGCCGTGGCCCGGTCCCGGACGCGCAGCCAGAACGACGCGGGAAGGTAGTGCTCGGTGAGCGCCACGCGGTGCCACAGGGGCTCCACCAGGCCGCGCAGGCGCTCGTCCCCGTGGACGAACGCGTTGGGCAGCTCCACGTCGAACCGGGCCGGGTCGGCCAGCAGGAAGGCCGCGAGCAGATACTGCTCGGAGTAGTGCCGCCAGCGCCACTCGGGCGGATAGTCGCTGGGCAGCAGGATGTCGTGCAACTGCACCAGCACGCCCGGCCGCAGGAGCGGGAGGATCTCGAAGAAGAACACCGTCACGTCCGAGCCCATGAAGACCCGGTGCGACCCGTCGAGGAAGACGATGTCACCGGCGCCGAGATCGGCGAACACCCCGGGGTCCACGTGCTCCAGCGGGCTGCGGATCACCGCGTCGCACAGCGCGTCGATGTTCGCGCGCGGCGCCGGGTCGATCGAGGTGACGTGTGTGCGAAGGCCGTGGTCCTCGATGGCGCGGCGGGCGAACTTGGTGGAGTTCCCCGAACCGATCTCGACGTACCGCCGGGGGCCCGTCTCGGCGAGGAAGCCGTAGAGCGCGAGAGCGTCCAGCGGCGGCAGCCATCCGTTGTCCCAGTACGGCGTGCTGCCGTTCGGGCGGTCGCGCACGGGGATCGCGGCGAGGTCGGGGGCGAACGCGAGGAACCGGGCCAGCCGGTCCGCGTAGCGCTCACGGCCGGCGTCGAGCATGGCCGCGATCTCGGGATGGTCCGGCTTGCCGTAGCCGAACCTCGGCTCCGGGCGCACCGGGTGGTCGAGGAAGATCGGCCGGCGCATGCCGAAGGCGGACAGCACCATGCCGTGCATCGCCGGATGCCGCTCCAGCCACGCGAGCGGCAGGTCGGCGAAGGGCAGCGCCGCCAGCGCCTTCAGCACGGCGCCGGTCACCGGCCCGGAGGGAAGCTGCCGTACGAGGTGGCGGGTCTGCCCGCGGCGCGGGGTGAGCGGTACGGGGCCGCTGTGGGAGGTCATGACGGGGAGGCTCCTTCTGCGCGCTGGTCGGAGAGGGGGGAGGGGCGGCGACGGCCCGCCCAGGCCAGCAGTCCGAGGACGGCGGCCGTGGACGCGACGTCGCCCACGGTGATCAGCACCCGGCTCAGGGCCACGAGCGTGACCAGGCCGGGCCCGGTGAGCAGGGTGGCGACCGTGAGCCCGAGCACGGCCTCGCGCACCCCGAGGCCGGAGGGCATGACCAGGGTGAGGATCCCGGCCACGGTGGACAGCGCGAAGCCGCCGACCCCCACGGTCAGGGCCCCGGACAGGGGCGCGCCGAGCGCGACCGCGAGCACCGTCACGTGCAGGCCGCTGATCAGCCAGCCTGCCGCCATCAGCCCGGTGACCGCGAGCAGGGTGCGCCGCCGGGGCAGGACGAGGGTCCGCTCGCCACGGCGCAGGACCCGCTGGGCGAGGCCGAGCAGCGTCCCCAGTAGCCGGGGAGCGGCCAGCGGCACGAGCGCGGCGGCCAGCATCGGCAGGAGCACCCACCAGACCGGGCCGGAGGCCACGAGCCACGGCAGGGCGACGAGCCCGGCCGCGAGCCCCGCGACCACCGCGAGCCCCTGGCTGGCCACGAACGCTCCGGCAAGCCGGGCAGGGGGCTCGCCGAGCGGCCGGGCCTGCGCCGCGTGCGCCACCGCCGGCCACACGCCGCCGGGCAGGTAGCGGGTGAGCCCGGCCAGGAAGAAGACCCGCACCGCGACCGGCAGGGACAGGCGGGTGCCGAGCCCGGCCAGCAGCATCCGCCAGCCGAGGAAGCCGGGCACCCCGCCGACCGCCGCCAGCGCCGCGGCCAGCAGGGCGTTACCCCAGCCCACCAGCCGCAGGCTCTCGCCGAGGCCATGGCGCACCCGCCACACCTGGTAGCCGAGGAACCCCAGCACCAGCACGTAGGCGGCCACGCGCAGCCCCGCGAGCACCCTGTGCCGGGTGGTGCGGCGCACGGCCGTCACGCGGGCGCCTTGGCGTACAGGCGGCGGAACGACCGCGACGTCAGCCACTGCAGGATCCCGACGCCGGCCCCGGCCGCGATGGTCAGGTTGACCAGGAAGTGCATGCCCACGAAGAACAGCCCGAAGCCCGCCTTCCGGCCGGCGAACACGAACCGGTACATCCGCCGGTCGATGGCCAGGCAGGTGGCGAACATCAGCACCGGCAGCGCCGCCGTCCACGCGGCCCCGGTCAGCAGCGGGACGGGCAGGGTCGCCACCGTCAGCGCGGCGGCCAGGCTCGCCGCCGACTCCGGCGAGCCGACCACGCCCGGGGCGTACTGGCGTTGAAGGAAGAACGGCACGTGCAGGCGGGTGCGGGTGAAGACCTTCCGCAGGGCGACGCGCACCGTGGCGTCGTCGTCGTGGCGGCCGCGCACGGCCGAGGTGAGCCGCACCTCGTACCGGTCGGTGAGCCGCTCGCCCACGTCGGCGCCCTCGGTCTGCAGGAGCTCGGGGTTCCACGGCCCGACCTCCGCCCACACGGCGGCGGGTATGGCGATGATCGCGACGGGCAGGAACCCCTTGATCGGGCCCTCGGCGACCCGGTACCAGTAGTGGCGGTACAGGGTGCGGTACTCCTTGACCAGACTGTCGCGGTTCAGCGGGACGGGCTCGTAGTTGCCGCAGACCGCGCCGATCCGGGGATCGGACCGGAGCAGCGCCACGGCCTCGGCCACCGCGTCGGGGGCGAGCCCCACGTCGGAGTCGAGGAAGAACAGCACCTCACCCCGCGCGTGGTCCGCGCCGAGGTTCCGCGCGACGCTCACCCCGCTGTTGCGCGGCGTGCTGAGCACCCGCACCCCGAGCGACCGGGCGACCTGTACGGAGTCGTCGGTGCTGCAGTCGTCGACGTAGATGATCTCCAGCGGGGAGTACGTCTGCGCCTTGACGGCCCTGAGGCACTGCGCGAGCACGTTCCCGTAGTTGTAGTTGGGGACGATGACCGAGACGAGCGGCGCGGAGGCCATGGTTCACCAGCCTTTCGATGGATCGACCGGGCGCCGGCGGGCGGCGGCGCGATGGGAGGGACCGAAGGAGGAGTCGACGGCGGCCCGCGCCCATCCCACGGCGGCCCCGCAGACCAGCGCCGCGTGGGCGAGGAAGTGCACGGTGGTGAAGAAGGCCAGGAACCCCGGCCCCCTCTCCCGCAGGACGAAGCGCGACAGCGACGGGTCGGACACCGCGAACAGCGCGAGGAACACCGCCGGCACCGGGAGCGCGGGCGCCCACACCAGGCCAAGCGGGAGCGCGGCCATGGTGAGCGCGGCGGCCAGGACCCCGCTCACGCGGTTGACCACCAGGGCGTCGCGCCGCAGCCGGTTCCGTGCGGAGAACCGGAGCAGCTGCGCGCGTTCGTACTGCTCGGCGAGCAGGGGCAGCAGCCGGTCCGCCTCGTCGTGGCGGCCGGTGACCTCGCCGGTGAGCCGGATGCGGTGGCGCTTCAGCAGGCGTTCGCTGTACTCGTCGTCCTCGGCGCAGCGCAGGTTGTCGTCGAACGGCCCCACCTCCTCGAACACCGCACGCGGTACGGCCGCGAGGGCGAAGACGGCGGTCGCCGTCAGGCCCGCCGCCCGGCTGAGGGCGTGGTGCAGGTGCAGCGTCCGGTAGGTCTCCACGGGGCCGTCGTCGACGAGCGGCTCCTTGGCGTAGACGCCGTACACGCACCCGCAGCCGGGGTCCTCACGCAGCAGCCGCACGGCGCTCTCCACCGCGTCGGGGGCCAGGCCGACGTCGGAGTCGAGGAAGAAGAGGATCTCGCCGCGGCTGGAGGCCACCCCGGCGTTGCGGGCCGCCGACACCCCGCGGTTGTACGGGTGCCGGACCAGCGTGCACGGGAACTCTCCCGCGATCACCCGCGACCGGTCGGTGCTGGCGTCGTCGACGACCACCACCTCGACGGCGCCGTAGGTCTGCGCCAGCGCCGCCGTGAGGCAGGCGCGCAGCGTCTTCTCCGAATTGTGGGCGGGGACGATGACCGACACCAGGGGGGACGACCGGGGCACGACTGCCGCCTTTCGCGTTGCCGGGGTTCAGCGTTGCCGGGATTCATCGGAGGATCGCCTCGGCCAGCGCCGGATGGCGGGCGAGGACGAGCGTCGCGCCGAGCAAGGCCGCCAGCGCCAGGCCCGTGGCGGCCAGCCCGCGGTCGCGCAGCAGCGCCCGCACCGGATCGCCGCCGCCGCCGTGGACGAGCACGACCTGCAGATAGCGGAACAGGGCGAAGAGGGCGAAGGGCGTCGACAGCAGCATCGCCGCCTGGCCGTAGGGTCCAAGGGGCGCCTCGGTGCTCAGGTAGATCAGCCAGGAGACCACCCCCAGCACGCAGGTGAGCTGGAGCAACTGGTTGGCCAGCTCGACCGAGTACCCGCGCAGCGCGGGGCGATGGGCCGGCCCGGTGTCCAGCAGTTCCTGGCGCCGTTTGCCGATGACCAGCAGCAGCGACACCGAGAACACCGTGACCAGCAGCCAGCCGGAGATCCGTTCCCCGATCGCCACCGACCCCTGGACGACGCGCAGCGCGAAGCCGAGGGCGACGGCGCACACGTCGACGAGGGGGATGTGCTTCAGCGAGCGGCTGTAGGCCACGTTGAGCACCAGGTAGGCCAGCAGGGGCCAGTACGGCCTGCCCGGCCCGAAGACGACCAGCACGCCGACCAGGGCGAGCAGTGCGGTGCAGTAGAGGTAGCCGGCCCGTACCGAGACGTGCCCCGCGGCGATGGGCCGGTGGCGCTTGGTGGGATGCTCGCGGTCGCGGTGCCGGTCCGCGATGTCGTTACCGACGTACACGCAGGCGCCGGCCAGGACGAACCCGGCGACGGCCCACCCCACCTCGCCGAGCGCCGTGAGGGTCCAGACCCCGGCGTCGGCGAGCGCGATGGGGACGAGCAGGAGGCTCTTGGCCGCGTGCAGCGGCCTTATCAGGGTGACCAGGCTCGCGAGCGTCCCCGGCCGCCCGCCCGCCGTCTCGCCCGCGGGAGGTTCCGGCCTCTGGGCCATCCCCGGGGGGCCGGGAGGGTCGATGACACGCATATGCACCTCCGGCCGGGATCAGAAGAAGACCTTCGCGAGCGACAGCGCGCCCTGCCGCCAGGCGTCGCGGCTGGTCCGCCCGCCGCGCGCGGCCGGCTCCGCGTTCTCGCGCCACCAGGCGTAGGTGCGCAGGATCGCGTCCTGGTTGGAGAGCCTCGGCTCGAAGCCCAGCCGCTCGCGGGCCTTGTCGATGCTGACGTAGGAGTCCGCGAGCAGCTTGTACAGGAGCCGTTCGTACACCGGGGACAGCCGCGTCCTTCCGAGGAGCCGCAGGACGGCGAGGGTGGGCCTGGCCGGGAGGGACACCACCCGTCCGCCGTGGCCGGCCGCGTCGAGCACCGCCTGGAAGTCCTCGCGCAGGGTGGCGAACGCCGCCGCGGCGATGTTGAAGGTGTCGCCTGCCACCTCCGCTGGCGCCTCCAGCGTCCGGACGACCGCGTCCACGAGGTCGTCGATGGCCAGCATCTGGATGCGCACGTCGCCCCGGCCGAGCATGGGGAAGTCGCGCCCCTCCTCGGCCCATTCGAAGAGCATCGCGAACAGGCCCATGCGTCCCGGCCCGAGGAAGGTCTTGGGGCGCAGGATCGGCACGCACATCCCCTCGGCCCTGAACTTCTCCGCCACCTCCTCCGCCGCCGCCTTGGCCCGGCCGTAGGGGTCGACCGGCTCCCGGGGATGGTCCTCCGGCGTGGGCACCAGCTCCGGCAGGCCGTAAACGGCCGTGGAGGAGATGTGTACGACGCGCGGCACGGACGCGCGGTGACCGGCCCGCAGCACGCTCCGGGTGCCACCGGCGATCACGTCGCGGATCTCGTCGGGGGAGTAGCTCGGCAGCGCGGCGGCGCAGTGCACCACGGCGTCCGCCCCGGTCACCAGCTCGGTCATCAGCGCGGTGTCGCGGACGTCCCCGGTGGCGTAGCGGGCCTGCGGGCACTGGCCGGGACGGGCGCGCAGGTCCACTCCCAGCACGTCGTACCCCGCGCCCGCCAGGCGCTGGACCAGGTTGCCCCCCAGCATGCCGGAGCTGCCTGTGACTACGACCCGGACGGCCATCGCGGCGCCACCTTCTCCCGTACGAACCTGGTCAGCAGCCGGGGGAGGCCCTGGGCCAGCGTCTTGTCGAGGCCGTCGAGGAAGTACTCGGCGTCCGCGGGCTCGGCGACCAGCGGGGGCGCGGCCACCAGCGGGTTGTCGCCGTTCAGCGTGTAGTAGGTGTAGACGCCGTGGTCGCGGTACAGGGCGTCGATGACCGAGCAGGTGACGAACTTGACGCGGATGCGCGGGTCCCTGAGGAGGCCTCCGGGGGCGAGCTTCGCGGCCAGGTCGAGGATCCTCGGCCCGCCGTCCAGGAAGATCCCGTACAGCGCGCCCGAGCCCCGTACGGCGGCCACCGTGTCCGGGTGCTCCTTGCGGATCCGTTCCAGGCCCGGCGCGAGGACCCGCTCGATCTCGCGCGCCCGTTTCGGGTAGTCGTCCTCGACGACGATGTTGAGCGCCTCGATCGCGGTGGCGGTCTCCTCGCCGAACCCGTAGTACGTCGTGCTGGTGCTGTGCACGAGGGAGTCGGCGAGGTTGTCGTAGGCCTTGCGGAAGACCGGTTCCCTCGCGACGTACGCGGAGATCGAGGACTTGCCGCCGCCGAACGACTTGGAGGTGGTGAGGACGTCCGGGACCAGGCCGGGATAGCGCATGAAGTAGAAGAGGCTGCCGGTCTTGCCCCATCCCGTGTAGATCTCGTCGAAGATCAGCACGATGCCGTGGGCGTCGCAGAGCTCCCGCAGCCCGCGGAGGAACTCCTCGGAGCAGGAGCGCATGGTCGAGGCGCTGAACGGCTCGACGATGATCGCGTACACGTCGCAGCCGCCGTCGCGCGTGCGCGCCGAGGCCGTCGCGGCGCGCACGGCGCCGAGGTCGCCGTAGGGGAAGGAGACCACTCCGGGGATCCCGGGGAAGCGGAAGCGCTCCTGCGTGCCCGTGAGGCTGCCGGAGCCCAGCAGCTTCCCGTGGAAGCCGATGTCGGCGCGCAGGATCGTCCGCCTGCGCCCCCCGTGGTACTTGTAGGCGAGTTTGACCGCGCCCTCGACCGCCTCGGCGCCCGAGTTGGGGAAGAACGACATGTTGAGGTCGCCGGGCAGCAACTGGGCGAGGTTGTGGCCGAGCGCCGCCACGTACGGCGAGAAGTAGGTCTTGTGCACCTCCATCCGCCGCTCGTCCTGGAAGCGCTTGCGGGCGGCCAGGATGCGCGGGTGGTTGTGCCCGTGGTTGAGCACGCCCACGCCGCCGGTGAAGTCGAGGATCCGCCGGCCTCCGCGGGTCCAGATCCAGGCTCCCTCGGCGCGCTCGACGAGCTCCCTGCCGAAGCCGAGCGACGTCATGAGCGAGACCTGGCTGCGGCTGACGTGTTTCCGGTACAGATCGTGAACGTCTTTCGCCGTCAGACGCTCGCATTCGTCGAGGCTGAACAATTCGGACACGCGCACTCTCTCTTCTGTGTCGTCCGACACGCGATTCGATGGGGCGGAAAGCCCGGACGGCGAAATGGCCGGTCCCGAAACGGGGTTTCTGTTCGGCGGTCGCGCGTTCACGGGCGATCCTCCTCGGCCGGCTCCGCGTGGACCCCTTATCGGCCCCACGCTCGGTGCTCGTTGACCACGTATGGAACGGAGTCGCATTGACAATGCGGCCTGACTGTCAAGCCCGGGTAAGGTCGCCGCTTGACATGAGGAGTGCACGCATTTCAGATGGTGAGACCAGGGCGACCAGCACGTGGGCGAGGGACCGGTGCGCGATCGGCCCGGCCGGGGAGGTGGCGGCTTCCACGGGGCCTTTCACCTGCCGCTCCGCCGTACCGCCCCCTCGGCCCGGTCGGCACCGCGAAAACGTCTCAGGATCCGAGAACACCCTCAACCCATGTGAGATGGGATGAAATACGGGGAAACGCGGGGCGATGTGTCGAACGATGACCTGGGAACCGATCGCGATCTGCCGGACGATGACCCGGGGAACGCGTTCCGCGCGCCTCCGTCGCCGCCATTCGTCATGGGGCCGGAAGGCCGAATCCCCCATTGCGGGAGAGGCGAATAGATGACGCCGAAGAACAGGACGACCCCGGCCGCGTCGACAGGTGAACTCCGTGTGATAGTGCCGGGCCATGCGGTTTCGTGTCCTCGGCACGCTTGAGGCCCGCTCCGGCAGCCACAAGCTGGTCCGGCTCGGCGCGGCCAAGCAGCGTGCGCTGCTGGCGGTCCTGTTGCTGAACGTCAACCGGCCCGTGCACGTCGACCGTCTGGTCGACGCGCTGTGGCCGCAGAGGCCACCCCGTACGGCGGCGGTCGCGCTGCGCACCTACGTGTCCGCGCTCAGGCGGGTGCTCGGGCTCACCGACCCGGCGGAGGCCCCGCTGCTGTCCACCGTGCCCGGCGGCTACCAGATGCGGCTCTCCCCGGCCGACCTCGACCTGCTGACCTTCGAGGAGCTTGTCGACCAGGGACAGCGGGCCCTCGCCGACGGGCGGCCGGTGCTCGCGGCGGAACGGCTGCGGGGGGCGCTCGGGCTGTGGCGCGGCCGGCCGTTCGAGGACGTCGCGCTGGACCCCCGGCTGGGGGCGGAGCTGATCCGGCTGGAGGAGCGCAAGGCCGCCGCGCAGGAGACCTGGATCGACTCCCAGCTCGCGCTCGGCCACCACGGCGACCTGCTCGCCGAGCTGGGGGCGCTGGTGGCCGAGCAGCCGCTCCGGGAGCGGCTGCGGGCGCAGTGGATGCTCGCCCTGTACCGCTCGGGCCGCCAGGCCGAGGCGCTGCGGGCCTACGCCGACCTGCGCAGGCACCTGGTGCGGGAGCTCGGGGTCGAGCCGAGCCCGCCGTTGCAGCGGCTGCACCGCCAGATCCTGACCGGCCACGCCGACCTCGCCCCACCGGCCGTCCGGGACGGCGTGGCGGACGCCCGGCCCGGACCGCCCGCGGTGCCCCGGCAGCTTCCCCGCGACATCCCGAGCTTCACGGGCAGGGCGGCCGAGCTGGCGCGCCTGCGCGCGCTCGTCCACCTGGCGGACCGGCCCGGCGCGCCCGTGATCTGCGCCGTCGACGGCATGGCCGGGGTCGGGAAGACCACGCTCGCCGTGCACGCCGCGCACCGGCTCGCCGAGGGGTTCGCCGACGGGCAGGTGTTCGTCGACCTGCACGGGTTCACGCAGGGGGTGTCGCCGGTCTACCCGGCCGACGCCCTGGAACAGCTGCTGCGCTCCCTCGGCGTGCCGGGCGAGCAGATCCCCCACGACCTCGACGCCCGCGCCGCCCTGTACCGGTCGCGGCTGGCGGGCAAGCGCGTGCTGATCCTGCTGGACAACGCCGCCGAGGAGGCCCAGGTACGTCCCCTGCTTCCCGGCGCGCCCGGCTGCCTGACGATGGTGACCAGCCGGAGGCGCCTGACCGGGCTGGAGGACGTCAGGCCGCTCTCCCTGGACGTCCTGCCGCGTGGCGACGCGCTCGCCCTGTTCACCCGCAGCGCCGGCGAGCAGCGCGTGGCCGGGCAGCCGCCCGCGCTGCTCACCGAGATCGTCGAGCTGTGCGGCCGGCTGCCGCTGGCGATCCGCATCGCGGCCGCCCGACTGCGTGGCCGGCCCGGCTGGACGCCCGCGCACCTGGCCGGCCGGCTGCGCGACCACCAGCACCGGCTCGGCGAGCTCGAAGTCGGGCGGCTCAGCGTCACCGCCACCATGGACCTGTCGTACCACCACCTCAGCCCCGGCCGGCAGGGCATGTACCGGCTGCTCGGCCTGCATCCGGGGCCCGACATCGAGCGCCACGCCGCCGCGGCCCTGGCCGGAACCACCCCCCAGCACGCGAGCAGGCTCCTGGACGACCTCGTCGACGCCCACCTGCTCCAGGAGCCGGTGCCGGGCCGGTACTGCTTCCACGACCTGCTGCGCGCGCACGCCACCGCCACGCTGGCCGACGAGGACACCGACGCCGACCGGCGCACCGCCCTGACCCGGCTGTTCGACCACTACATCCACACCGCCTCGGCCGCGATGGGCCTGGCCCATCCCCGCGAGCCCGGCCGCCGTCAGCCCGTCCCGGACCCGGCCGGGCCCACGCCGCACGACCAGGCACGCGCGGTGGAGTGGCTGGACGCCGAGCTGGCCAACCTGCTCGCCACCGTGGTCCACGCCGCCAGGCACGGCTGGCCCGCCCACGCCCTGCACCTGTCGGCGATCCTGGACCGCCACCTGCGCACCCGCGCCCACCGCACCTACGCCCGTACCCTGCACAGCAACGCCCTTCAGGCGGTGGCGTGCGCGCACCGCGACCTCGGCCACCACGAGCAGGCCAGGAGGCTGTGGCGGCGCGCCCTGGACATCCTCACCGACCTGGGCGTCCCGGAGGGGGACCCTTAGCCGGTTCCCCCGGTCCACGTTTGAGTAGGGGCCTACTCATGCGCCGTCCCCCGCCCACGGCGAAAGATCGAGGCGGACGGGAGCGACCGCGACGTGCCTGCGTGCTCCCGCGTGGCATGCGAGGGATGGGGAAGCGTGGTGGATGTCCTCCTTGTGATGATCGTTCTGGCCGTCTTCCTCGTCCTGCTCGGCCGGTGGCTGCGCGAGAGGAGGACCGGGCGTCCGCTGACGGTGGACGAGAAGGCCCCGACGTTCCAGGTGGTGGCGCTCGGCCTGCAGGGTTCGGGCAAGACACTGCTCCTCGCGAGCATGTACCAGCGGCTCAAGGCGCCCGCGGGCCAGTGCTACTACCTCACCGCGTCGCACGACGACGTGCTGCTGCTGAACCAGTGGTACGCCCAGATGGTCGACACGGCGGGCTCGGGCGACTGGCCCCGCGGGACGGCCAAGGGGGAGACCCGGCAGTTCACCTTCACCGTGAAGACCCCCATGGCCGGCACGGCGCTCACCATCTTGCATCTGAAGTACCTGGAGTACGCCGGCGAGCTCCTCACCGAGATCCAGGACGCGGGCTCCACCAAGCAGAAGGAGCTGTTCGCCCAGATCGACGCGGCGGACGCGCTGATCGGCGTGCTCGACGGGCACCGGATCAAGCAGCAGATCGACGGGCACCCCGAGGGCTCGACGCACCTGGAGCGGACGCTCAACGCCCTGCTGCCGGTGATGATCGAGGCGACGGCGCCGATCAGCTTCATCATCACCAAATGGGACCTGCTGATGGACCTGCATCCCGACGAGAGCACGCGGCTGAGCATCGTGCACAACCTGCTGACCTCCAACGACCTGTTCCGGTCGCTGGTGAACCTGCACAGCGCCAACAGGGTGGTCCGGCTGATCCCGGTGAGCGCGGTGGGCCCGGGTTTCGCCAGGATCGACTCGCGGGGTGAGATCGTCAAGGTGTCCCGGGCCCCGGCGCACCCGGCCAACGTGGACGTCCCGCTGTCGGCGGTGGTCCCCGACATGTTCGACCAGGTCGAGAACCGGCTCAACCAGGAGGCGCGTCTGGCCCTGAGCGCCGAGGTGCGCCGGCGGAGCCGCCAGGGCGCTCTGGAGGCGCTGGGCTCCGCGAGCCTGTTCGCCGGGCAGATGGCGGGGCGCGCGCTGCTCGCCGCCTTCGGCCCTTCGGCGGTGGCCGTCGGCGAGACCATGCTGGGGCTGTTCCTGGACTCCCGGCTGGGCGGGAGCGGCGACGAGGGGCTCCGCCTGGACCAGGAGCTGAGCGAGGCCGAGCGGCGCGTCGAGAACCTCCGCCTGGCGCGCCGCCGGGTCCTGTACGACATGCGGCGCAAGGTGGACATGATGGAAGGCCGCCTGCCGCACTCCCGCCTGTCGGACGGCCATGTCACGGACGGCCGCTTCACGGGCGGCCCCTTCTCGGATGGCCGTTTCACGGACGGTCGCTTCTCGGACGGGCACTGACATGGGCGACGACTCCTACGCGCGGGGCTGGCCGTTCCTGGTCGCACGGGGCCGCCACCGGGGGTACCGGACCCTTCTGGCGCCCGGCTTCCTCATCGCCGAGCACGGCCACGGGGTGCTGGACGACTCGGTGGTGCCGAACTCCGACCAGGACCGCGCCACGGTGATCGAGGTCGAGACCGGCAGGGGACGCCGGCTGACCGTCGCGCACGCCACCCATCTGGTGACCTCCGCCGACATCGCGGAACCGGGCGCCCCTCCCGACCCGCGCGACCCGCGCGACCAGCACAGCCGCCCGCTGCAGTTGATCTACGGGTACGTCTGCCTGGACGCGGCGGCCGGCGAGCCCGACCAGGAGGATCTGAGGTTCTGCCGCCAGGCGTCGCTGGGCGCCTACCGCCGGTTCCTCGGCGACGAGGAGGGCTTCACGGTCGAGGCAAGTGAGGACTTCCCACTGCGGTCGCCCGTCACCCGCCGCCCCTCCGCGCCCGCACGGAGGCCCGCGCGGATGTCGCCCATGGACGGCTACGACGATTCCGTACGGCCGCCGGTCCGCTGGGGGAGGGCGCTGGTCGCCGCCGGCGTCGTGCTGGTGGCGGTGGTCCTGGCGATCGTGTGGCTCACCCCCCGACCGGAGCCGCGCGTGGAGTGTGACAGGGCCGACCAGCAGACCGTCTCCGAGCCCGGACCGCCATCCGCCTCGCCGACCGTGACCTGCCTGAGGGAGGTGCGCCAGAAGGTCCGGCGACCGGAGGGGCCGTGACCGTCAGGTCATTCGCCGCTCACGCGAAACGCGAAGGGGATTCCGAGTAGGCGTCGGTGATACCGCGTTCGAGGAAGGCGACGCTGTCGTGGACGGTCACCAGGCGCCAGCCGCATCTGGCCTCGTTGTTGAGCACGTCAGACCATTCTTCCTCCATCGCGGGAGGCGCTTCCGCGTAAAGGCGGAGAGTCTTGTACTCGTACTTCACGTCGGGATCCATGAATCCCGCCGGAGGCCAGGCAGGCCGTTCGGGGGCGTCCCCGCGCGGGAACACGGCCAGGAAGTCAGCCTCGCGACTTCCCCACGCGTCGCCGCACATGCTCTGGTGCCTGGCCCCTCGAATGTGGCCCGATCGCGACCGTGGATTCAGCGCGTCCGCGAGCAGCCGCACGGTGTCCTTTCGGGGGACACGGCCTGGCTCGACGCCGCTTTCATGGCGGACGGCACGATCGACCTGACGCGCGACGAGCTGTCACAGCTGCATGCGGAGCTGATGTCGGCCATGAGCGATACGTGGCGATAGGCGCCAGGCGGCGGCAGTCGCGTGAGGCTCCCCGGCAGGACGTGGAAAGGGTCATGTACGTGCTCCACGGATTCCCCATGCGCCGGGTGAGAAAAGTTTAGCCGGGGAGCGGCGGGGGAGTAGGCATTTCCTCCGCGTCTGAGCGCGGATCGCTCGGTTCGCTGCGTCGCCCGCGCGTCCCGTAATACGCGCGCGCCTTAAGGAGGGACGCTCGGCCCATATCGGTGTGCGCGTTTTCCCGGGATTAGAGGCGACAGGAGAGCCGGTCTGATGAGCACCCCCGCACTCACCCACCCCTTACGTCAGCCGACCTTCTTCCGGCTCTGGGCGGCCAGCTTCTTCACCGAGGTCACCCGGTGGGGCCTGCTCATCGCGGTGCCGCTGTACGCACTGAGCCTGACCGGGTCGGCGCTGATCACCTCCACCGTGGCGATGCTCGGGCTGCTGCCGAGCCTCGTGCTCACGCCCCTGGCCGGGATATTCGCCGACCGGTGGAACCCCGCGCGGTTCCTGGCCTGGCTCGCGATCGTCCGGGGCGTCCTGCTGCTGCCGCTGCTTCTCGTCCAGGACATGCGGCACCTGTGGATCCTCTACCTGGTCGCCGCGGCCGAGGCCGGGCTCACCGCGATGTTCGAGTCCGTCAAGAACGCCCTGCTGCCGACGGTGGTCGCCCCCGCCCAGCTGGTGACCGCCAACGCGACGATCAGCCTCAACTCCAACCTCGGACGCCTGGTCGGCAGCCCGCTCGGCGGGGTGATGCTCACCTGGGCCGGGATCAACGGCGTGGTGGTCGCGGCCGTGGCGCCGCTCGTCCTGACCGTGATGCTGGTCCTGACGATCTCCGGCACCCGGGCCGCCGGCCCGCCGCCCGGCCCCGGCACCGCGTTCTGGCGGGAGTCCCTGGGGGGCCTGCGCACGATCTGGGCATCGGGCCGGCTGCGCGCCGTCATGATCGTCGTCAGCCTCATGTCCGTCGCCCAGGGGATGTTCGTCATCCTGTTCCTGCTGTTCGTCACCGACCTGCTGGGCGGAGGCGAGTCGGAGGCGGGCCTGCTGCGCGGCGTGCAGGCGGTCGGCGGGCTGATCGGCGGCGCGCTGGCCGGGATCATCGCCCGCAAGCTGAACATGAACCAGTTCGTCAGCCACGGGCTGATGATCTTCGCGTTGATCAGCCTGGCCACCTGGAACTCGGCGCTGCTGACGACCGCGCTGTGGGTCTACGTCGGATTGTTCGTCCTGGCGGGGGCGCCGGGAGTGTGGATCATGGCGGGCTGGCTGTCGGTGGTGCAGCGCGCCACGCCCGCCGGCCTGCGCGGCAGGGTGATGAGCAGCTTCCTGGCCCTGTCCGACGGCCTGCAGGCCCTCGGCATGCTGCTCG
This sequence comes from Sphaerisporangium sp. NPDC049003, assembly GCF_043197795.1. Taxonomy (NCBI): domain Bacteria; kingdom Bacillati; phylum Actinomycetota; class Actinomycetes; order Streptosporangiales; family Streptosporangiaceae; genus Sphaerisporangium; species Sphaerisporangium sp. NPDC049003. The sequence continues at coordinate 2,064 of NZ_JBICTU010000032.1, read as the reverse complement.
CCGGCGTGCTCGTCAGCTTCATCCCGACCCTCGGGCTGCTCAACCTGCAGGCGGCGGTCCTGCTCCTCGCCTCCGTGCTCGCGTGGCGGATGCTCCCCGGCGACCGGACGGACGTGCCCGGCGCCGTCGTCCAGCCGAGTGAGGAGTCCCACCCGTCGGAGGAGTCCCGCGCGTCCGAGGAGTCGCGCTCGTCCTGACGCCGGGGCGGGCGGGGCCGGGTCCGGCCGATCACGTACCCGTGGGGGCGGTCATGCCGCCCGGCCCCGGCCGCGCTCGCTCACCCGGCCGTCCCCCGCGACGACACCTCGAGGGGAACGCGCGTGGGGGACGAGCCCGTGACGGGCACCCGACGCCAGGACGCTGCGACGGATGCGCACGATGCTGACGAACCCGGCATTCCCCCACCTCGTCGCCGGGCGGAGTTCCTCGTAGGGACGGGCGCGGCGCCGCGGGCCTCGACCCGTGCGCGCGGTCCGCACGCCGCCGTCCCGGAGCCGCGCGTCACGCGGCGTCGCGGCGGGCCAGGCGGTGGCCGGCGCGCTGCATGGGCCTCTCGACGAACCGGTGGGTCAGCCAGCTGGCGGGCAGCACCACGGCCACGAAGAGCGAGGCCATGAGCACCTGCACGTGGAGGGGAGACCAGCGCAGGTCCCCTGTCAGCGCGACGTAGTACTTCAGCAGGGGGTGGTGCAGCAGGTAGAGCGAGTAGCTGATCAGCCCGAGCCAGGTGAGGAAGCGGGGCACCCTGCGGTGCCTCAGGGCCATCGCGCCCGCGAACGTCGCGCCGGCGAGAGCGATCGTGGTGATCCAGACATCGGGCTGGATCCACCACCAGCCACCCTGGATCGCCCACACCGGGGTGATCGCCACGAGCACCACGGTCACGATGACCGGCCAGAACGCGCCCGCGCCGCGCTCCCACCGGTAGATCGCCGTACCGGCGAACATGACCGCGACGATGACCACACCGAACCAGGGGACCCTGCTGCTCAGCAGCAGCAGGACCAGCGCCATCAGCCCCATCCCGCAGGCGGCGGCCGTACGGAGCCGGTCGGCGACCACGCAGGTCAGCCCCACCGCCAGCACCGCGCCCGAGGCCCAGGCGAGCCAGCCTCCCGCGAGCGGCGCCCCGGGCAGGAACAGCGCGGTGGCCAGCGCCGTCAGGCCGAACAGCAGGGCAAGCACCCCGCTGCGCTGGTGGACCCGGCCCGCGAACAGCGCGGTCACCAGCAGGTAGAACACCATTTCGTACGACAGCGTCCACATGGTGTCCACGACGCCGCCGACGCCGATCACGTCCAGCAGCATCGTCGCGTGGGCGGCCACCGCGGACGGATCGCGGGGCACTGCCCCGCGTACCGGGATCCACCAGGCCAGGGCGAGCACCAGCCCGATGGTGACGAGGTAGATCGGGTAGAGGCGGAAGCCCCGGCTGATCCAGAAGGCCCTGAGGTCCCCGTGCCGCTCCAGCGACGCGGGGATGATGTATCCGCTGACCAGGAAGAACACCAGGATGCCGTAGAGCCCGACGTTGAACCGGTAGGGGCGCAGCGAGGGGATGACCCAGGGCAGCATGTGCTCGGCCAGCACCGCGATCGCCCCTATGCCCCGCAGCGCGTCCAGCCAGGCGAGGCGGGTCGCGGAGGACGTCATGGCGCGCGAGGTCGCGGCCGGGGCGATCGGCACCCGCACCAATTTACCGAACGGGCACGGTCCGAACCCCGATCAGGCGTCACATAGCGGGCGTCACAGGCTGAAGGACACGGTGGCCCGGGGGCCAGTTGTCGATGACGCGGTCCCCACCGGTGCCGGGCGTCCGCTCGCGTCGGTTGGACCGGTCCGATCGCGATCAGCGCCGCAAGTTCTTGCACCTCATTTGCTTATTCATTTCATCTGCATTTCCGTCTATTGCAATGATGTATCGAGGAATGTCAGGATGATGCAAGCGGTCCGCTGTTGCGTCGGGGACGACTCGTGCCGCTGCGTGCCCTCTGGCGTGCGGTTCCCGCCTCGTCGCGTCACCCAGACGGCGCGATGAAGCACGGATGTCCGCAGCGCAACGAA